>SYMT01000543.1 GCA_005805375.1 Actinomycetota bacterium | reverse complement strand
CTGTTCTGCCGAAAGTACTTCTGTCATCTCCGGTTCCTCCTTGTCGTTGACACCGAAAGGTTCGCCGGAACCGGGGATGATGACTCCTTTTTCCTACCTACGAATCCTGGTCACACCCTTCAGGAAGGAAGAATCGTCACCCCCCCCCAACTGTCCGGGAGAGGGCGAACCGGAGGGCAATGTGGCGCAACTTGGGTTGGGACTGATCGGCTGCGGCGGCATGGGCCGGGCGTTGGGACAGCAACTGGTCACCGTGGAGTCGGCGCGACTGATCGCGGTTACGGACGTCAATGCGGACGCGGCTTCGGCTGCGGCACAGGAACTCAGCTCCAGCACTCATCCAGACGTCACAGCGCTGCTGGCGGATCCACAGATCGGGGCGGTTGTCATTGCCACACCCGGGTTTCTGCATCGTCCCGTGGTGGAACAGGCAGCCGCGGCCGGGAAACACGTGTTCGTCGAGAAGCCGATAGCTGTGACCGCGGACGATTGCGATGCCATCCTCTCTGCAGCCGCAGGAGCGGGGATCACTCTGATGGTCGGCCAGGTGCTCCGCTACTATCCCTGCTGGTGGAAATGCCTCGAACTGGTGCGGGCGGGGACCATCGGGAAAGTTTGGGGGATCTCCGTCACGCGTGCCGGCGGCGGCTGGACCCGCTGGAGTCAGCCGTGGCGTCAGAGCCTGGCGATGTGCGGCGGGCTGCTGATGGAAGTCAATGCGCATGAAATTGATTTCATGGTTCAGGCGGCCGGCGAAGTGGAACGAGTCTATGCCGAGGCGGATCACTTCGGAGACGACGGATGCGACTACCCGAACCTCCTGTTCGTGTCGCTCCGGTTCCGCAGTGGGGCCGTCGGGATGCTCCATTCCAGCAATGTGTCCGGCATCGGTGACCTGAATGGGAAGATTGAAGGTTCCGAAGGGTCGCTCCTGTATACCGGCGGTTTTGGTGGGGATGGCTCCGACATCCATTGGGCCCGAAAGGGAGGCGAACGGGAGCGCCTGCCGATTCGGGACATCCAGGTCGAGAATCCGGTGCGCAAGGAACTGCGACTGTTTGTCGAGGCGGTGCAGAACGGCACGGAGCCTCCGGTAACCGGGGCGGAGGCGCGACACAATGTGTTAGTGGCGCTCGCTGCGTACGAGTCCGCCCGCACAGGAAGTCCGGTCCATCTGTGAGCGATCCGGTATCGGGAGAGGCTGCCGCCGAGATCGAGTCCCCGCCGGACGAGACCGCCATCCCTCTGCTTGAGGGTGAACAGAGGGACCCGGAACCTGCGTTGGACACTCCGCCTCGGGACGCGGTGGGTGTGCAGCCCGGCTTGGCGGTCGGCCCGGGTCCGGTGCTTCCGTCGCCACATTACCCGTGGGGTTTGTGGGGTGTGTTCGGTCTGTTGTTCCTGATCACCACCGCCTGCGGATTTCGCGGCGTCCGGTCGCTGGGAGATTTCTGGTTGGCGGGCGTGCAGGATCTGCCCTTCATCGTGTTCGCCCTTCTGGCACACGCGGGTGAGCGCCGGTACTGGGCACGGGGAGTGCTGCTCGCCGCGTACTTCCTCTTCGGGCAGGTCCTGCTGGTTGGGGCATCCGTCGGGCTGGCATTTTGCGCTGCCGCCATCCCTCGCGCCGGCTCCACAACGCCGGACATGAACATGGGTTTGCTCTGGGCGAACTGCGTGGAGTTTGCGTTCCTCGGGATCCTGACTACCGCGCTGGCGGTCATTCTGTTCCTGCCGGCGGTGCGCGCGCGGGTGGCACGGCGCCTGCCCATCAACCCGGACAGCTTCGTCCACGCAGCCGCGCTCAGTCTGGTCGGCATCAGTGCGTTCTGGAGCATCGGGCAACTGCTGGTGACGGAAGGCAAGCCCGCCCTGCTCCGGATGATCGCGCTGGCTCCCCCGGAGGAACTGGGGCTGGGGACCATTGTGTTTGCGCTCTGCTGGTCGGGAGCTGTGGCGCTCGCCGGTGCGGGCTTCCCGACCCGGAGAAACCTTCCCGAGGCGCTGATGCGTCTCGGATTGCTGGTTCCGAACCGGCGTCAGGTAGCCGGCGGAGTGCTGGTCGCCATCCTCCTGGCGGGCGCGTCCATCCCGCTCGACTGGGCCCTGGGGCACGTCTTTCATGCGCTCCATATTCCGAGAACTGATACCGAGGCGTTCGGCAAGCTGCTGGAGCCGCTGCTGACGCCGGCGGGCGCGGCGCTCATCGGGATCACCGCGGGGGTCGGCGAAGAGATGGTGTTTCGCGGTGCGCTGCAGCCCCGCCTCGGGCTGGGCCTGTCGAACCTCCTCTTTGCCGCGATTCACGCCCTCCAGTACGGATTTGATGGCCTCATCGCCGTATTTCTCATCGGTCTGGCGCTGGGAGTGCTGCGGCAGCGAACGAATACGACCGTTTGCTGCCTGGTGCACGGCCTGTATGACTTCATCCTGGTCATGATGGAGGTGCTGGCGAAATGAAGATCATCGTTGCGCCCGACAGTTTCAAGGGCAGCCTGAAGTCCCCGGCCGTCGCCCGCGCGATGGCTGCGGGCGTGCGCGCGGCTGTCCCCGGGGCCGAGGTGGTGGAACTGCCGGTGGGAGACGGCGGGGAGGGCACGCTGGAGGCTCTCGTTGCGGCGACGCGAGGCTCGTTCACCGATGTGTCGGCGACGGGTCCGCTCGGAGATCCCTTGACGGCGCGGCTGGGAATTCTGGGGGATGGGCAGACCGTCTTTGTGGAGATGGCCGAGGCGTCCGGGCTTTCCTGCATCAGCCCCGATCGGCGGGACCCGCGCCGGGCGGACACGCGGGGCACTGGCGCCCTCCTCCGGGCGGCGCTCGCGACGGGTCGGCCCCGCGTCCTCATCGGCATTGGCGGCAGCGCTACCCCCGACGGGGGCGCCGGGCTGCTGACAGCGCTCGGGGTACGGTTTCTCGAGACCGACGGGAGTGAGCTGCCTCCAGGGGGCGCCGCACTGGCCCAACTGGATCGTCTGGACCTGTCCGGGTTCCGGAAACCCACCGGCGCTGAGCTCGTCGCCGCGTGTGACGTCACCAACCCGCTGACGGGGCCGGAAGGGGCCTCTGCGATCTACGGCCCGCAGAAGGGCGCCGATCCGGAGGACGTCCGCGTTCTCGACGCTGCGCTCGCGCGCTTCGCGGATGTCGCCGCTTCTACGCTGGGCGTGGATCTGCGGGCGCATTCCGGTGCGGGAGCGGCCGGCGGGCTGGGGTTTGCTTTGCTGGCGTTTCTTGGCGCTCGTCTGGAAAGGGGCGTCGCGCTGGTGCTGGAGACGAGCGGTTTCGCCGAAACGATTCGCGGCGCCGATCTTGTGCTGACCGGCGAGGGTCGGATTGATCGGCAGACCGTTGCGTTCGGCAAGACCCTCTCCGGGCTGGGCGAGATCGTGCAGCGCGAAGGGGTCCCACTGCTGGCGCTCGCGGGTTCGCTGGGCGACGATCTCGGCGACTACCGGAGCGCCGGTCTGACCGGGGTGGGGTGTATTCTGCCCCGGCCGATGTCGTTGGAAGTGGCGATGGCGGACGCTCCCCGCCTGGTGGAAGACGCGGCGCGGCGGATGGTGGAGATTTTCCTGGCGGGCCGGGGAGAGGGGAGACACGGCTATGGCCCTGCTGGGCATTGACATCGGCACTTCGGCGACGAAGACACTCCTGATCGGAGACGACGGTAGGAAACTGGGGGCGGCGACGGCTGAGTACCGGTTGAGCACGCCGCGGCCCGGCTGGGCGGAGCAGGAGCCGGAGCACTGGTGGCAGGCGACGGTGGAGACGGTGCGCCGCGCGCTGCGTGAGGCGGGCTGCCACGGCAGCGACGTACGAGGGATCGGGCTCTCCGGGCAGATGCACGGGTCCGTCTTTCTGGACGCGGGCAACCAGGTAATCCGTCCTGCGCTGCTCTGGTGCGACCAGCGGACCGCGGCCCAGTGCGACTGGATCACCGGCGAAGTCGGGGCCGACCGGGTGGTGGAACTCACCTCCAACCCGGTGCTGACCGGCTTCACCGCGCCGAAGGTCATCTGGCTCCGCGACGAGGAACCTGAACACTATGCCCGGGTGCGAAAGGTGCTGCTTCCGAAGGACTACATCCGCTACCGGCTGACCGGCGCGTTCGCCACGGAAGTCTCGGATGCGTCCGGCACGGCGATGTTCCATGTCCGCGAGCGCCGCTGGGCCACGGAACTCCTTGATGCCATCGGCATCCCCCCGGACTGGCTGCCGGAGTGCTTTGAGTCGGAAGTTCCGAGCGCACACATCAGCGCAGAAGTAGCCGCCCTCACCGGGTTGCAGGCCGGCACTCCGGTCGTCGGGGGCGGGGGAGACCAGGCGGCCGGTGCTGTGGGGAACGGTATCGTGGAGAGCGGCATCATCTCGTCCACCGTGGGCACCTCCGGCGTGGTGTTCGCCTTCTCGGACGCACCCACGGTAGATCCGAAGCTCCGGCTGCATACCTTCTGCCACGCTGTGCGGGGGAAGTGGCATCAGATGGGGGTGATGCTCTCGGCCGGCGGCTCGCTCCGCTGGTATCGGGACACGCTGGCGGCGCCGGAAAAGGATGTGGCCGCCGCAATGGGGGTTGACCCCTACGAGTTGATTGCTGCTGAGGCCGCACAGGCCCCGGCGGGCTGCGAGGGGTTGATCTTCCTGCCCTACCTCACGGGCGAGCGCACCCCGTACCCCGATCCCCATGCGCGCGGCGTGTTTTTTGGGCTCACGCTGCGGAGTGACCGCCGATACATGGCCCGCGCCGTCATGGAGGGAGTTGCGTACGGACTGCGGGATTCGTTCGAGATCCTGGACGAAATGCAGGTGCCGATCCGTCAGGTGCGGGCGAGCGGTGGAGGCTCCCGCAGTCCGCTCTGGCGCCAGATTCAGGCGGATGTGACGGGCCGCACGCATGTGACCGTCAACGTGGACGAGGGGCCGGCGTTCGGGGTTGCATTGCTGGCGGGCGTCGGGACCGGGGTCTGGTCATCCGTAGAAGAAGCGTGCCGGGAAACGATCCGGGTGAAGGCCCAGTGTGCCCCGGATCCGGGCGACGCCGCGGTGTACGCGAGCTACTATCCGGTGTACCGAAAGTTGTACGCCGGTCTGAAGGATGCGTTTGCCGAGGTGGGGCAGCGCTAACGTTGCGTCGCGGGACGACAGAGGCGCCGGCCGACCGCGTGCGCGGCGACTCCACTCTCCTGCTTCCGCAGCGACTATTTCTTCTCCGCCGCGGCCCGCAGATTTCGAACAATGGGTCGAAATCCGACATCATCCCGTGCCTCACCGTCGTCGGGGGCCGGCGGCGCGAAAATGAGGAAGTCGGCGAGGGGCTGGTTCCGCCAGGACCCTCCGCGGGTCGCCGGTTTCGCCGCGCGGTCCACGCACCATTCGGCCGCATTCCCGGCGAGGTCGAAGAGCGAAAACCCGTTCTCGGACGAAGTACGAACCGGCGCCAGACCGGCGTATCCGTCGGAATAGCTCTCGATCACTTCCCAATCCGGGTGCATCTCGCCGGCTTTCTGATCGGGCAGATTGCCCGCTTTGCCTCCGGGGAGGCCGTTGCCCCACACGAAGAGCCCGCCGGCCGCACCCCCCAGGGCTGCGTACTGCCAGTCCGCGATCGCGGGCAACACCACTTCACATTGGATCTGGTGCTCCTTTTCAAGGCGCTCCTGGAGCCACACACAGTACTGCTTTGCTGCGACGAACGGTACATTTACGACCGGCGCGCTGGTGTCCGCGGTTCCCGGCTGCGGGGGGAGTGTCTGATTGGCGGCTTTGCAGTATCGCTCGAACTGGGCGACAGTGACTTCAGTCTCGTACATCCAGTACCCACCCGCGTCGCGCGCCGGGGCTGCTGACCCCGCGGTGATGTCCCGGCGCAGTTGCTCCAGCCAGCTTGACGGCCAATCCTTCAGCACGGCGCCGAGCGAGTCAAGCAGGTTGTTGTCCGGCCCCACCGGCGCGAGGCCCTCGGGAACGAAGCGCAGGCCTGCGTCATCCACCGGATTTCTCCACTGGTCGCCTTTGCCCGCCGTGACGTTCAAGGTCACGAGCAGATCTCGTTTCTGTCCGCCGGCGGCGGCCGGAATCAGGTTCGGCGCGGTCACCTTCAGCTCATCCAACGCTCCCGCAGGCAATGTAACTCCGTACTGCTTGCCTCCGACGTCCACCCGGATAGCGCCGCCGGCCTGTGCCGACCGCCAATCCAGGTCCCGAGATACTACAACTGCTCCCGGATTGGCTCTGGCCAGTCTCGCCTGCCGCTCCTGGGCCTGCTGTCTGCGCTCCCGCGCTCGTCGGTTGGCGGCGGCGCGCTGCTCTGCGAGACGCTGTGCCGAAACAGCCGGGTTGGGACGGGGTTGCGACGGCCGGGGCGTCCGTACCACCGTCTTTTTCGCCTGTTCCGCTTTACGGGCCGCCTCTGCTCGCTCCCGGAGCCTTTGACTCGCACGTCGCTCCCGGAGGATCTGACTCGGCGACTTCCCTTCCTGGCTGGCGCCGGGTAGCTGGAGGAGCATCACTCCTCCGAGGGCCGCGCTCATCCAGACGGCGACGAACCTCGGACGTTGTGTTCCGGATGGGACCCCGAGAACCGATTGTTTTGCCATGAGCAGACCTCCGTCACAGGCCGTTGCCGCGCGAAGCTACTTCGGGCGTGCGGCGCTGATCTCATCCTGCAAACCAGGATCCAGCTTGAGGCACCGAGGTTCCAGCGCCTCCGCACGTTCCGCCAGCTTCACGGCTTCGTCAAGCTGGCGTGACGATGCACTTTCCTTACTATTGGCTTTCACTCGGCGGTACAGATCGCTGATCTCAATCAGGACCTTGCGGGCTTCGTCCGATGTCTCGACTACCAGACTCACCCCGACCCCGGGCACCGGCTTGTTTCCCGGCCCCGTTGCTTCGAGGGTTACGCTGGACTTGCCCGAGCGTTTCGGCGTACCGCTGATCTTCCCCGAGGCGTCGGCCTGAAGTCCTTCGGGAAGTCCCTGGATTTGCCAGTTCGAGGGAGTGCAGTCGGCAGTCACCTGTGCCGAATAGGGCTGCCCGATCCTGGCCTGGGGAAGGGAAGTGCTGGTGATGGCGCACGGAGTCGCGCCCCCTGTGCCTGCGCCGGCGCCTGCTGCGCCTGCTGCGCCTTGCCGGGGGGGAACGAGGAATGGAATTGAGACGAGCGCAACGAGCGCGACACCGCTACCGATGGCGATGTGCGGTCGCGACCGGATCCATTCGAGGAACGGCGGCCCGCCGGCGCCGGCGGACGGCGAGGTGACCCCGGCCGCTCGCTCATCGCCCTCGACACTCAGGGTGACGATCAGGTCTCCCCGGCGGCCCCCACGGACGCCTTCGCCCCCTTTTCCTTCGAGGACGACCTGAGCTCCCGTGCGCGCGCCGCGCGGCACGGGGACCGGTACGAGGCCACCCGGGAGTGGGAGACCCACGGTACCGCCATCGCGGGCCTGCGCCCGCGTCACGAAGAGTGTTTCGAAACAGTCGGCGCCTGGTGCGGGCGCCTGCTGCACATTCACGGTCACCACTAACGTGCCCGGCTCCCCGCCGCGCGCCCCCGGTTCCCCGCGCCCGGGAAGTCGGATCACCTGCTGATCCTGCACTCCTCTCGGGACCGCGACCGTGAATTCGCGGCGGCCGGCCCAGACCGTAAATTCGCCTCCTGCCCGAGCCTGGGCCTCGGTCAGACTCAGCTCACAGAAGAGGTCCGACGCGGATGGGGCGGGGCCGTCGGCGGCGGCTACCTCGATCTCACGCTGGAGATCGCCGGGCGGACCGCCGAACCGTCCGGGCTGCCCGAGCCGGGCAACCCGGACCACATCACCCGTGCGGGTTCCGGCCGGGATCATGGCCTCCACCGTACGTCCTCGGACGTTCAGCGGGTGCGTTCCTCCGGTGCGGGCCAGTGCGTGGGGGATCACCGCGCGTTCGGACACGTCGTCACCCCGAATGGGGGCATCCGTCACCTGGACCTGCACCCGCAGGTCGCCCGGCACGCCGTCGCGTCGTGCCGCTCTTCCGGCTCCCGGTACGACGATTTCCTCCCCATCGTGCGTCCCGGGTCGCAAGTTGAGCGTAACCCAGCTCCCTTCTACGTCAATGCGCAGGCTACCCCCCATCCGTGCCTGGTCGGGCGAAATACGGACCTGTGTCCGCAAGTCCTCGGGGGGTGGGGGCACGTCGGAGATTTGCACCTCGACCAGAAGGTTGCCGGGAAGGCCGCCCGCCCGGCCGGTGCGGCCCCTTCCTTCCAGGGTGAGTACCGTCCCGTCCTGCGCCGCCGCCGGCACCGTCACGGGAATCTGGCGACCCTGCGCCGCGAGCAGAAATGAGCCCCCCCTGGCTGCCTGGTCGCGGGTGAGAGTGAGAGACACGCGTGCGTCCGCCCCTCGCACCGGCCGGGTCTGCAGATCTGCAAGCGCTTCCTCCAGATCTTCCACCATTTCGCCGGCGTTCCCGTACCGCAGGCGGATGTCCCGCTCCAGGGCGCGATGCACTACCTGGACCACCGACTGTGGGATGTCAGCCGGCAGTGCCGGAATCGTACCCTGCCGGATTTGATCCATGGCTTCATACGCGTTGGATGAGTAGAACGGCACCTTCCCCGTGAGCATCTCATAGAGGATGATCCCGGCCGCCCACAGGTCCGCCTGGGTCGAGACCTTGCCCTGAAATGTTTCCGGAGACATATAGGCGATTGTTCCCGCCACCTGCCCGGTCTGGCTGGCGCCTCCAACGCGCGCAATCCCGAAGTCTGCGAGGCGCGGGACTCCGGCCTGGAGCAGCACATTCTCGGGTTTCAGATCCCGATGCACCACCCGGGCGGAGTGAAGATGCACCAGGCCCTGCGCGATGCCGACCGCAATCTTGACGGCTTCCTCAGCGGCGACCCGCCCTCCCGTTACCTCCCGTAGACGGGTGCGGAGCGAGCCGCCCTGCACAAACTCGCTGATGAGGACAAAGAACTCGCCGTACTGGACTGCCTCCAACACCGGTACGATGTTTGGGTGTCCGGTGACACGGAGCCAGGTATCCGCTTCGGCCTGATAGGCGGTGGAACTATCTTCGCCGTCCAGCGGAATCTTGATCGCCACCGGTACCTGCAAGCCCTGCTTCCGGTGGGCCTTCCAGACGATACCATATGCTCCCCGGCCTAACTGTTCGTCCATTACATAAGGGCCGAGGTCATGGCCTTTTTGAAGCATCGTTCTGATTCCGGAGTATTGCTGAAATCTGGAGGCGGCTGCGTCCGGCCGGAGGCGAACTGTGCCGGGGGAAGTTACGACTCTGCCGCCATGCCGCCCCCCTCGGGCCGGGGCCAGGAAATCAAGGCGCGCAGGAAGCCGCCGCGTGGCTACCGTTTCCGTTCGCCCGTGGCGTCGCGGAGTCCTTCCTGACGTGACAGGTGCCAAACCCGGACAAAACAGGTCAGGGATCTCCGGAAGGAGGATAGGCCCACCCGGCTCATCGAACAAGCATCTCACTGGTGTCACGCGCTTCGCCTCTCCAAATATCCGGCAATCTCACCTTCTTCCAATTCGGAGAAGAGGCGCGTAGTTAGGGAGTGCTTCGGCATGCTTCGAGGTGTCACGCGACGCACACTTCCGTGGGGGGGGCTGCTCGGTCTGTTCGCGCTGGCTGCGATCACGAGTTTCCGTTCACTCCCTGCCGCGCCCGGCGACGGCAGCTTGCTGGTTAGTCCGGAGGTGGACCATCGGCCCACCGGGGGGCTTGTATCGTCCTTCGACGTGGACGTGGACACCGCGGACGGCGCCGGGGCGGTGCTCCCCGGCGTGCTCCGCGTGCGCGGCATTGCCACGGTTGTGGGGAACAAGACTCTCACCGGAGTGCTCATCTTTGTGGATGGGGCGCAGGTCACCACGGCTTCGGTTCCACCCAACGGGGGGGCGTTCCAGGCATTCTTGACGCTGCAGGGGGCAACGAGCAACGGAGTCGTGCGGACTGCGACCATTTCCACCCGAGCGCTTTTTTCGGATGGCGGCAGCGAGCCGGGAGACAGCGAGGTGGTGCAGCTCCGCCAGGACCGTTCTCCCGCCCTGGGCGCGGCGAATCAGCGGCCGGTTGCTTCGTTCGAAATCGGTCGTTTTGACACCAGCACCGGCGGCCCCACGCCGTTTTCGGATGGACTCGGGGTTCCGGCGGCGCAATACACCTTTGTGAACACTCCGGCGTTACGGATGCAGGGTGTTGCCCGGCCCATCACGGAGAACGGCAGCTTCTTCGAGCAAATGGACAGCGTTTCCATCGCAATGGTGGATCCGTTGACCGGCGCCAGATCCGGCCAGAGCGTGCGACCTGCGCCAAACGCGGTGGGCGCCGTCACCACGCCGAACGGGAACTTCACCATTGCCCCCAATGGTGTCCTGACTTTCGATTTGCCGTACGTTGCGGATCTCACTGGACATCCATCCGCCGCGGGGGGTCCGCTTGTATTCAGTACACAGGTCAGAAACCGTGCCGGCGTGGCCTCCGCGGAATACCAGCGCGCCGTGTTTTTCGACCCGCAGGCGCCCAGCATCACCGGGACGGGCGTGGCTGCCAGTGCAAATGTTGGAGGGGCGCTATTCATCGCCGCCCGTAATTTCTCGTTTGGGGGCGTCGCGTTCGATCCGGGGCACAAAGATGCCGCCGGTGTGGTGAATCCCGTCCTCACAGGATCCGGGGTGGCCGCATCTGCAATGGTGGAACTCCTGCAGGGGAACACCGCGCTGGACACGGTGCAGACGCCGATAGATGCCCTGGGGCAGTTCCGCTCCACGGGCGTCACCCCTGCCGATGGCCCCTTCGCGCTCCGATCCACCGTGCTGGACAACGCAGGGAACGTCACCCAATCCACGCTGAACTTCGTCGTAGACACTACTCCGCCGGCGATTACGATCAACCAACCGGCGGCAGGAGCGACCGCGACCTCCCCGCTGGCAGCCAATGTGACCGTCGTGGACGCGAATCTCGACACGAACGCGGGCCGCACCACGTTCCAGTTGGATGCCGGCGCCGCCGTAAATCCGGCGATTGCATCCGTGGCGAATACGCACACCCTCACGGCGAACTTCAACAACGTGTCACAGGGCTCTCACACGCTCACCGTGGTCGCGTTTGACCGCGCCGGCAATCGGAGCGCGTCCACCCGGACGTTCACTGTAGACAACGAGGACCCGGTTGCGGTGCTGACGACCCCCACGGCGGCGGCGGTGCGGAGCGGCGTGGTGGCGGTGAGCGGCAGCGTTACCGACAGCCTCCGCCTGCGTCGCTGGGAGCTCTTCCTGGATGGGACGCTTCCCGGTAATGTGATCGCGCAGATGGACGTCAGCGGCACGGCCGCTCCCGTGGCCGCCAATCTGAATACCTTTGCGCTGACTGACGGGCCGCACACGCTGGTGCTGCGGGCGACTGACGAGGCGGGCCGCACCGGAACCGTCTCGACCGCCTTCGTGACCGACAACACGGCGCCGGCGATCACGATCACTTCTCCGTCCGCAGCCGGGTTTGTGAACAATCCGGTCGCCGCGAGTTTCCTGGTCACGGACGCCAATCTGGATGTCACGACCGTCCGGGCGACTCTGGATGGGTTGCCGCTCGCCCTTCCTGCGCTTGTGCCGGGGAACTCGGCCACGGTAAACCTGACTCTCCCGCTGTTGAACGAGGGACCGCATACGCTGGTGGTGATGGCGATGGACCGGGCGAGTCTGGCGCCGAACAGTGCCGTCGCTACGCGCCCGTTCGTGCTCGACGGCGGAAGTCCGACGGCGGAAATCACCGTTCCGGACCGCGACCCGCTGAATCCGGCGATCAATGACGGGCAGGTGCGACGCGGGCGATTGTTGGTGAAGGGGGTCGTGCGCGACGCGCGGCAGCTCAGACGCTACGAGCTTTACCTGGACGGGCTGGCAGCCGCGAATCAGATTGTCAGCAGGGACGTGTCCGGTACGGTGCAGGACATTGACCCGTTCGATCTGGACACCACGCGGCTCACTGACGGCCTGCACGCGCTCACGCTCCGGGCCGTAGACGACAGCGACCGGATCGGGCAGGTAACCCGCACCTTCGTGGTGGACAACGCCGCGCCGATCATCAACCTCAAGACGCCTCCCACGGGCTTCATCGGAGATGCCGATCCGGCGACGCCGGGAACGCAGGTGCCGATTCGGGCGGATCTGACGGAGGCGAACGGGATCGCCTGGCGGCTGCTGGTGGACGGAGTGCAGGTCGCAACCGGCGGAACGAAGGGCGTGGATGCGATCAGCGTGACCCGCACCTTCGCGGACAATCCCGCCACTCCAGCGGACGAAAGCCAGGGTCCGCACACCATCCGGATCGAAGCCAACGACGACGCGGTGACTTCTGATCCCAACGACCTGACATCGGGCGGCCCGGACCACCTCCGGGTCCCGAACGGCAGCAATCTCACGCGCGGCATCACGATTGATAGCGTGGCCCCGGCCGTGACAATCCTGTCGCCCACGCCGGACCAGTTCATCAACAACTTCGAGGGCGCCGCATTTCCGGTGCAGTTGCGGGTCACCGAGCTGCAAAGCGCACCCATCCGCCTGGAGTTGCTCGTGGATGGCACGACGCATGTGTCGTCTTCGCTCCTGACTGCGGGTGCCGATCAGGCGGTGCGCATTGCGCTGGACACCCGGGTCATCACGGACGGGCGTCACACGTTTGCGGTTCGAGCTACGGATAACCTGGGAAACACCTCGACGACCGCGGTGTCGGCGCTTGTGGACAACACTGCTCCGGCGGTCACGATTGTTCAGCCGGAGACCGGCGCCACCGTGCCGCCCGGTCGCGACCTGGAACTGCGGGTCCGCACGGACGATTTCGGGGGATCAGGCCTGCGATTCTATCGGGTGTTGATCACCCAGGGTGCGACCGACATCACCGGCGATGTATTCACCTTCCCGGACGCCGGGGCGGCACGAATACTCGGCGGGGGGGAGATCACGTTTACGGCGGGCACCCTCAATGTGTCGCCCGAAATTGCGAGGAATGGTCCGATCCGCATCCGGGTTGAGGTGCTCGATGCGCTGGGCAACACCGGTGCCGGCACGTCCGACATCACGAGTTTCCAGGCGCCCGATCCGCCGGTTGTGCGGTTCACCCTGCCGTTTGCCGACCGTCCGTACAACGTGAACGGGCTGCTGCCGGTTGAGTTCCGCGTCAGTCAACTCGGCGGGATCCGTCTCAACGTCGCTTCGCTTTCAGTGACCGTCCGGGACGCCGTCACGCGGCAGGTGACGGACCAGTTCGGCCGCAGCGCGTTCGAGTTCCGCGAACGGGACGCGGATAACCCGGCTGAAGTGCAGCGGGGGGTGCTGTTCAAGCTGCGGCAACCGCTGCGGCTTTCCCCGGCGCGCTACCGGAGAAACCGCCGATACGAAGTGGTGGTCTCCGGCGTCACCGATGTGAACGACCGGACCCCCACGGGGAATGTGCGGCAGTTCAGGGTCAACTCAAGGTAACAGTATCGCCGGAACCCGGCAGTTTCGAGTCTGCTCGGGAAACGGCACCCACAACGGAGGTGAGGTGAGGTGACGATGAGAAACCGGATAGTTCACGTCGGCATTGCCGGCCTCACGGTCGTCGCCAGTGCTCCACAGGCAGCCTGGGCGCAGGATACTCGCGGTCGTCGGCCGGACTCGCTGCAGACGATTGGCGTCGGGGCACGTTCGATCGGGCTTGGGGGAGCATTTGTTGCGATCGCGGACGACATCACGGCGTCGTTCTGGAATCCTGCCGGGCTGGCCACTCTGGACCGGACGCAGATCGCGATGGACTTCCGTACCCTTGCGCGAACCAATCTGTTCGATCAGACGCTGCTGGGCGGCGCGGTTCGGAGTGACATCAATTCTACGAACTTGCAGTTCAGCTACGGAGGAATTGCGTATCCGCTGTACCGCGGTGCCCGACTGCGCCTCCCGTCCCCGGGGAACGCGGGAACCGGCAGCTCCGCAGCCGGCGCAACTCCGCGGCTCACGAAGGAGAAGATCCCGGTGGAGATTGAGGTCCCGGATGAGACGGACCCGAGCAAGACCCGGAGGGTGAAGGGACTGCTCGAAGTCGAGGTGCCCGCCCAGGACACCCCTCCGGCAGGAAACCAGGCTCTCGAACGAGTGGCGCCTCGACGCTACGGCACAGTGAGTGTCAGCCGTACGTTGGGTGGCTACGAACAGGTCGCGCGGGTCGAACCCGGGAACACTCGGCGCCTCGATCTGGCCCGTTACTGGTACAACACGATCGGTTATGGGTACCGCGCAAACGACAAGCTGCGGCTCGGCGGCGCGGTGCACTACGTGCAGTTGAACATCGCGCAGGATATTGTGGATCTCGGGGGTGTTACCCCGCCCGTGGATCTGAACGACAATGCCGACGGGGTGACCTTCGGGGTCGGAGCGCTATACCAACCGGGCGGGCAGCAGGGGCCGCTGACGGTGGGCCTGCATTACCTTCACCCCACGCGCCTGGGTGATTCCGATGCCGCCGGCGACTTCTTCGGCGACCGCATCAGTGGTCGCACCAGCCTGGGAGTAGCGTATCGCATGAACGACGTCTGGCAAAAGGGCGCGCGCCTGTTGCTGGCAGCCGAGGGACGATACTACTTCTCCGGCCTGGATCCGACAGCGGTGGAGCAGCGACGCAACACTGCAGACGGGCATTTTGGGGTCGAGTACCAGTTCCGCCCGCTGGGGGCGCCGCCCGAGGCGAAGGCCGACGGGACACCGGGTCCCGACACGCGAGCCTACTGGTCGGTGCGGGCGGGGTTCTTCACCCGCAACAGTCCCGACAAGGCCCTCTTTTTCAGCGATCGGATGGCCACTGCGGGATTCGGCTACAGGCGCGGACCCTATCGCTTCGACCTTGGCGCTGAGAAGAGTATTCGCACCGGCGATCCCCTGTTTACCACGTCGGTTCGCCTCGACTTGAAGTGAGCCCGGAGCACGGCAGCCAAACCCGGTCCCGTGGCGGCCCGATCGGTCATGTACGGGTTTGCGGAAGAGGTTCTCGAATGACAGGACGACAACTCTACCCCTGGATGCTCGCTGCCGGCGTGATCGTGCTGGCGGCATCGGCGCCCACACTGCGCCCGGCAGATGCGCAGGGAGCGCAGTTCCCGGTGTTTTTTCGCGGTGGACGGTTTGGCGCCGGAGGGGTGGCCCGAGCGCCCGCCGAGTTCGCAGTGATCGGGACTCGGAATTCCACCATTCATCTAGGGATCACTCTCACAAATCCGGCGGATGCTGGGGATGGCACTCCTCTAGTGAGTCAGAGCCTGGTGGTGGGCCGCGGGACTGCCCGTCGCGGCACGTTCCGGATCGGCGTGCGGAACCCGGATGGCGCGAACGATGCCGGCAATCGCGCATTTGGACGTGTCTCCGGGAGTATTGAGGCCAACAATGGCAGCATCAGCGGCAGGGCGGACGTGTTTCCCTATCCGTCCCGGCCCTTCGCGGAGGCTACATTGTTTCGCCCGCAGGACGAGAAGGCAAACGCGGACTTGCAGGGCGACTGGATCTCTGCATTTCGTGAAGATGGAGACGATTTTCGTCTCACCCTGAGAGGGAATCGCCTCATCCTGAAGGGGACCGAAGTGCAATTCGGTGCTTTTGAGTTTCAGGGCGTCTGGTCCGCACTCACCGACACGGATGGCTTTCCACTGATCGGGCTGGTGCCGACGAAGGTCCGGGTTCCGGTGGACGATGTGCTCGCATTTGATGCAGCAAATCTGCCCGATCCGGTCTTCGGTTTCATCCTTCCGGACGACCCGGACATCCTGGTTATCTTTCTGGGAATCGACCGGATTACGGGAGATGAGGTCCGAACCGTCCTGCGGCGGTTGGACCGGAACACGCGAACACCCGGCTCGGCTGGTGCGCCTGCAGTACGCTCGCGTGGTCTCGGGACAGCCAGTGCGGCGAAGTCGAGGACCAAGTTCGGCGCGCAGTAACCGGGTGCGAAACCGGAGTAGCGTGCGAGGAGAGAGAACGGAGGCCGCCTTCGCGGGCACGGAGCCAGCGGCTTCGGCACAGCGTGGCGGTATGAGCGGCCGGGTGTAAACCCAACGACCCCGGGGAGTTTTGTGACGTCAGACGGGTGTCGGAGGCCCGACCGCGAGGCGGAAGTCTTTCAGGGCGCGGCACGAAGGAGAGAGTAGATGATGGGCCGGTCGGGCGGAGCGGTGCTGATCGCGGCGATTCTCCTCATAGGAGTGTTCCGCACACCTGCGCCTGTGGCCGCGTTCCAATCGTACGACGACTACGTCGGCGCCCGCCAGGGGATCGCCGGCGGAGACCTGGCCGGAGCGCTCAAGTCGTTGCTCCGCTTCACTGCACGGGAGGGCGCCACACTGGAGAAGAACAGTGAGGGCGTGTCGCTCATTGCGTACCCGCTGCTGGGACGGGGATACGTCTATTTGCGGATGGGGATGACCGACCAGGCGCTTTCCGCGGCCGGGGCCTCGTTTGCCAGCCGTCCCACCGTCGCCGCCCTCGTTCTGGTCGAGCGGATCCTGCGGACGGACGCGAGCCGGCAGGCGGCGTGGAAGCAGCTCACCCAGAATCCGACCAGCGCGGGCTTCGATTTTCGCGATGACCTGCGCAAAAATGCGAAGAGCGAGGTGCTGCGCGTGTCTGCAGGGGCTCCCACGGTGGCCGTGGAGGTCGGACCCGACCGGACTACGGTGAAACTGTCGGTACCGTTTGATGCCGCCCATGCAGCGGATTTCGCCCGGTTGGAGCGGGGGGATCATTTCATGCTCGGTGCGGATGGCCCGAAGTGGGGTGTCCGGCCTGCCGGCAATGGGCTCGATGTGGCTGCGCTGCGCACGGCGCTGGCCGAACGACCTGCCGCCGATCCGGAAATCAGCGTGCGGTTGGCCGACGACTCCGGGCCCGTGCCGATGGCCGGGGGAAATGCGGCGCGCCCGGTGGTGGGCCGGGTTCGGGTGCAGGCCGAGTGGGGCGCCGGCGAAGCGGATGCGCCGGCGGCACGGTGGACGCTGGAGGCGCGCTCGCAGCTCGTGCCGGGCCCCGATGCGAGTTCTCGTCAGGTTGCCTGGGTGTGGGACACTGTTGCAGAGCCGGTCAAAAACGGCTCCCAGGTGCTTCGCATTGTGGCGCGGTGGGCCCCGGCCAATGGACCCGAGAAGTCGCAGCTCAAGACTGTGTCGCTGACCGTGGCCAACCCGGCGCCGACTGCCGATGTGCGCCTGGAGGCGGGCGAGGGGGACGATCAGGTCGCGGTGATTGTGCGCACCTCCCGACCGCTGGACACCGCCCGCTCCAGCCTCACCGTTGACGGCACGCGGATCAAGTGGCCCGTGCTGCCTCGCCCGGATGGGGAACCGCGCGCCTTCACCTATCGAGTCATCGCGGATCTCCCGGCGGCCGCGTCCGACGTCGCTGCGGTAACCTACAGCTTCACCTTCAATGACGAGCGATCCCGTTCGGACAATCCATCCCTCCCCGTCCCGGGCAGCCGCACGGTAACGGTTCGGGCAGCTCCCACCACACCCGGAAGTCAGCGAGTCGCCGTGCTCCTGTGGTCAAAGCCGGCGTTTGCTCCGGAACGCGCGGTTGTGACCATGCGCACAGCGGATGGGAAGGAGCATTCCCTGGAGCGAGAGGCAGCCGGTCCGACCGACGGCCCGGTTGAGTTTGTTCTCCCGAGGGGCGCCGAAGTTGCATCGGGTTGGGCCCGCGTACGAGCAGAGATTGAGGGTGTCCCGGCCCCTGGGATTCGCATCTGGGTACCGGGGACGAGTGCTGCGGTAGAGGACTTCCGAATCTCCCCAAGCCGCCTCGTGCGGCCCGGGGAGACGGTGATCGGCTGTGTGACCTTCGCAGCCCGCAGGGGCGCCGCACCGGAAATCCGTGTCTGCGCCGAGAGTGTTCGCACCGTAGAGTTGTTGCCCGATGGTCGCACGGCACTGTTCTACTGGACCGCGTCCGCGGTTGGGACGCATTCGGTGGCGATGGATGCGCGGGGCGGCGGCACGGGCATCCCGCTCGCCGACATCGAAGTGCGTCCGGACGCTCCGCTGCAGCGCCAGCCGGGCGCCGCTTCTGGGACCAGCGCTCCGGCGGGGGGGATGACGCCGACGTTGTCCATCCTGCCCGAGCGCCTGCGCCGGGCCGCGAAGTTCGACATCCAGGTGGACCTGAATGGATCCTCGGGGGGCCTCGAGCCCAGAATCGAGGCTGCCATCGGGAATCGCCCGCCACAGAATGTGCTTCTGGCCCGTCACCCGGCCTGGCCGGGCGCCTGGCTAGGCCGGATCAGCGGCGATCCGGCGCTGGGTTCGCGCCTACAGGTTGCGGCGGCCATCGGACGCGGTCTGGGCGATGAGCGGACAGTGCAACTACGCGCCGGGCGCGGCGAAACCGTCGCGATTGATGCGGGAGACAATCCCCTCTGGGGCCCTGGGGCGCACTCGATTTCCGTGATTGGTGTCGGTGCGGCGGCGGCGCCGCCGCAACTATGGATTCGTCTGCCGGACGGGCGACCGGCGCAGCAAGTCCCATTGAATCGCAGTGGATTGCAGAAGTACGAAGGGACGTACTCCGTCGCCCGCGACGCGGGAGTCGGAACGGCACTGCTCTGGGTCCAGGGGACGGGAGGGGCGGTCACCGAGGTGTTTCTCGCGAGTTCGGAGGCGCCCGCGGACACGCGGATCCTGGCGCCGGCGACGGCAGGTCGAGACGTGCGACGGCTGCCGGTACTGGTGTCCGGCGCCGGCCCCGCCGGCCCGGCAGATCTCCTGGCGATGGTACACCGGGGGAGCCGGCGCAATCAGTACCGGGTGCGCCTGGAGCAGACGGGAAGTCCGGGAGTGCGTCTGGGCTGGCTCGCACTGGACGCACCCTGGGATCGCATTGAGCTGGCGGCGAGAGGCGCGGGCGGGAAGCTATGCATCGTGAACGCACAGTAGCCTGGAGGGTCGGGCCGGCGCTGTTGCGTTGGATCGTCATGCTCCTGGTATGCGTCGGATTGGCCGGGTGCGGAGGACGGGAGACCCCGATTCTGGTGGACCAACTCCCGGCGCGGGTGGGCTCCGAAGTAACCGTTCAGGGACGGACCGGCGTACGGATCCGGGCGGAGGAACAAGCGGGCCGCAAGGTATTCACCCTGCGCGACGACTATGGCGCCGAGGTCTGGGTCCAAACCGATCAGGACTTCCCGATGATGGGCCGGCAGGTAGTGGTTACCGGCGCCGTTTCGCGCACATCGGACGGGAAACTCCTCGTCAATAGTCGCCGGATGGACTACCTGCTCAAGCCGATCGGCTGGACTCAGGGGGTCGTCCTGCTGCTCGTCGGCCTCGGAGCCGTGGGCCTGACCGGGTATGTGATCTACCGTGTACGCCGGCCCTGGGGGTGGCTCCTGGTCCACAACGGACCGAGCCAGGGCAAGCAGTTTGACCTGCGAGGACCGCGGGTGACCATCGGGCGGGGCCTCTCCGTGCATCAGCACGTGTCCCTCGACAGCGATCTGACGGTGCTGCGCCGGCACGCCGAGATCGTGCGTGCGGGACGGCGGCGCGTTTTTGTGCAGGTGGGCGGGGAGCAGGATCTGCCTGCATCGTACGTCGGTACGCGCGAACTCCGGCGCGGGGACCAGGAGGAGCTTACCTTCCCGTGCATGATCCGGCTGGGGCCGCGTACGCTGGTCCAGGTTGGTCTGATCAGCCATGCGCCGTTGTCTCCGGACCAGGGCGGCCCCGAATTCACACAGAAGTGGGATCTACCTCCCAACTGGCAGTCCCGGGAGACCGGCCCGATTCCCCGGCCGCGTCCGTCCAAGGACGACGGGCGCCCAGCCTCCTGACCGGCGGAGGCGCGTTGTTATGACGACGGAGATCACGCTCACCATCCGGCAGGGGCCCGGCGAGGGAACGAGCGCACAGCTCACCCCGGGAGAGCAGCTCCTGGTGGGACGTGGGGCTTTCTGTCACCTCCAGGTGGGAGATGATCCGTGTGTGTCGCGCTGTCACTTCCTGGTGGAACTTCGCCCGATCGGTCTCTATCTTTTGGATGTCGGGAGCCGGTACGGCACGCTCGTCAACGGTGAGCAAACCCGCGGCTCCCTCCTGTCCCACCTTGATCGCATTCAGATCGGTGAGACCACGGAACTCGAAGTGTGGGCTCCCTCACTCGCCGGGGAGCCCGCCGTCGCCCCGGTCGAGGCTGTGGCGCCGATCACACTCACACAGTTGCTGCCCCGTCAGCCTGTTTCCGAACTCCCGTTCCCGAAGTCAGCCGACCCGGCTCCGAGCGCAATCTCGCACGCACAGTTTGACGACCCGTCGCTGGCGGCCGTCGCGCTCGTGCATCAGCATGACACCGAAGAAATCGCGGGGAGAATTCCGGACATTCCCGGTTACCAATTCCTCGAATGCCTGGTGACCCACCGCGATACCGGCGTGGATGTGTGGAAGGCGACCCGGGATCAGACGGGAGGCCTGTGTCTCGTGAAAGTGTGGTATGTATCCGGGCTCGCCCGGGGAATGCCGAGTGACCAGTACGGCGATCTTGTCTTCCGCCGGATTCTTCCGCTGCACCTGCTGGACCATCCCCGTATCGTCCAGTTTCTGGGGGGAACGCCGACCCGGGACTACTTCTGCATCGTGATGGAGTACGTGGATGGACCGAGTGCCGAAGGCCTGCGGATGAGCGGGCACCTGTTCAGCGATGCGGAGGTCGTGAGGGTGGGCGTGCAGGTGTGTGAGGCACTCCAGTACGCTCACAGCCGCAGGGTAATCCATTGCAATCTTCGACCATCGAACCTCTTGATACGGAATGTGCCGAACCTGGACGTGCTCGTGACGGACTTCGGGCAGAGCCGTTTCTTCGGCGAGGTACGGAATCTGAAGACGGTGCCCGCGCACGCGGCCCGCTATACCTGGGGTTTCCTGGCCCCCGAGGTCATCGCCGATCCTCAGAGTGCGGATCGCCGGTCGGACATCTACGGCCTGGGTGCGACCCTGTACTGGCTGCTGACCGGCGCCGTGCCCGCCGAGGTTGCCGGCGGGCACCTGGAGGTGAGTGATGTACTGGAGGGGAATCTCGTACCCGTGTTTCGTTGGCGACCACAAACGGCCGCGGGGCTCGCGCGGGTGATCCATCAGGCGCTGCAACTGGATCCGGACAAGCGCTTCCAATCTGCGTTGGAGATGCAGGAGGCGCTGGCTGGAGCCCTCGCGTAATTAGCTGATTCCTGCGGCGGGCGCCGGCGCGGGGTCGCTTGGTTCGCCTCGGCGACACCCCTGGGACCACTTGCTACACCCAGAGGGCGCCCGGCGTGTCCTCGGGTACGGTGGGGACCACTCGCTGCGCCCAGAGGGCGCCCGGCGTGGCTTGGGTACTGGGTGATGGGGGGCGCGGTGTGGAGCGCTCGCGTGAGCCGCGAGCGCTCCGCTGAGTCCTATGGCGGGTGTCAGCACCGGGTCCAGAGCCGTTCAAACCGGTGTCGCGCTTCCCAGCCGAGAAGCCGTTTCGCTTTGAGCGGCGGGTACTTCCCGTGCGGCGCCGGCGCGCAGATGAAGAATGGTTCGTAGGATGACGGCATGTCCGGCGCCCGGAGGCCGTACAGGAACGCCTCGCCGCAGTCGTCCCAGGCTGTGGTGAACGGGCCGCAGCCCTGGCCGGACGGCCGGTCACCCCCGTCGTTGGGGGAGAAATTGCAGTAGAGGAAGGTGATGACTTCCAGCCCGAGCCGTTCCGCCATCTCCCGCGTGACTTCTCCGCCGAGGTACTTGGACAGGGCGTAAAGGTCGCTGCCGGGATGCAGTGGGACCTCGTCCGGCACGGTGTAGTCCCACCAGTAATCGGCGTTGTGGTTCAGGTTCAGGTGGTACGGGCCTGTGTGGATGATACGCCGAATCCCCAGCTCCGCGGCCGCCTTGGCCACGTTGTACGCGCCGATCAGGTTGACGTGAAACGCAGGCGTGAGGTGTGGCCGGACCACGGTCACGTTGATGAGGGCGTCCATGCCCCGGGCGGATTCCAGTACCTGGCCGTAGTCGGACACATCCACCACGCGGCACTCGTGCGGCGCCGGCAGGACCTCCGGCACCGGTGCGCCGGGCGACTGCGGCTTCCCCTGCGCAGCGATCTCCTCAATGGGCCGGACGTCGGTCAGGCGCAGCGTGTAATGGTCTTGCAGATGACGGGCGGCAGCGGCCCCGACCGGTCCTCCTGCCCCGTAGATGGCGATTTTTCCCGACAGAACTGGCGGCATCCCGAACTCCCTCTCCCCCACGGTTTCACATAGGTTCGCCGTGGAGCGCAGGGTTCCTTGCGGCTTCCCCTGCGCGACGATTTCCTGAACCGGCCGAACATCGGTCAGGCGGAGCGCGTACTCGTCTTTCAGAGAACAGCACGTGAGTTCTGGCTCATTCGAACCATACGCGCCTGCCTTCAAGATCGCGGTGCGGCGCCTCCTCGCCTCAATTTTCGCTGCGACTGCTTTTGCAGGCGCCCAACCAGTGGCGATCTTCGTACTCTCCACGGCGGAAGAGTTCCAGGTCGAGGTCGGCGGGGATGTAGTGCCAGGCGGTGCGGTAGGACGGGCGTCCGGAACAATTGGGGCGGGCGCCGTGCAGGAGATTCGCCGAGAAGAGCACCACGGTGCCGGCCGGACAAACCACGTCCACTGCATCGCTATCGGCAACGGGGGTCCACGCCCCGTGGGAATAGATCCCGTCGCCCCGCTTGTGCTGCACCAGTTCGCCGGCACGGTGCGTTCCCGGCGCCACGCGGAGGCAGCCGTTCGCGGCATCAGTATCGTGGAAGTAGATGGCGCAACTCACCACGCGGTCGGAGCGGGTGCCGAAATAGTGGTTGTCCTGGTGCCAGCCGGTAGAGGTTGCGCCCGTCACGTTCATCGGGTAGAACTTGGTGCCGAACACGTCGAGATCCGGTCCGAGCAGCGCCGAGACCGCCGCAACTATCCCTGGCTCGGCGGCGATTTCGAGGACGCGGGGCTCCACCACCGCGACCCCCTGCACCTTGTGCAGGCGTCCGGGAATCGGCTGGCCCGCGTCATCGAAGGCGAGGTGGAATCCCCCGTCGGCGGCCGTGAGCGACCGGCTCCGTTCGACGAGTCCGTCGAACAGCGCGACGTAGCGCGTTCGGCGCTCCTCGGCGATCAAACCGGGCAGGATCAGGTACCCCTGATCCGCGAACTGCTCCACCTGATGCTGCGTCAAACCCACGGTGTTGTTCCCCCCGACCGGTGAGACCACACCGGCCCCGAGGAGTTTCGCCCGCGGCTCCCGGTGAGGCTGTCCGGCTCAGCGGATTGCGACTGGTCCCGGGCTGACGAGCACCGATCAGCCGATCAGGATGGGGGTCGGGAGCCCGAGGATAGGCGCCGGATTCTCCTCGGATGGAGCCTCCACGATGCGGCACGCCTCGCCCGGAATCCAGTCCGGGGGGACAGGGTGGGGACAGTACGAAGTGGTCATGGTGGCTCCTTCCGGATACAGCATGGGTCAGGATAAGAAACATATATCATATACTACAGAAACATGTAGTAAAGTATCGCGCAGTGGCGCGGGCAGGGACAATGGCGCGACGCAATTATGGACAGCACTGCGCGGTGGCGCGGGCGCTGGATCGGGTAGGGGATCGGTGGGTCCTCCTGCTGATTCGGGAGCTCCTTCCGGGCCCGAAGCGGTTCAGTGATCTGCTCGGGGGCCTGCGCGGCATCGGGCCGAACTTGCTCTCGCAGCGGCTGAAGGAATTGGAAGAAGAGGGTCTGGTGCGCCGCGGCTACCTTCCACCTCCCGCGGCGTCGGCCGTCTACGAACTGACCGGCGCGGGGCGGGGCCTGGAGCCGGCAATTCTCGCTCTGGGCCGTTGGGGGTTGCAGTTTGTCGGCACGGGTGGGCCCGAGGACCTGTTTCAGCCGGAGTGGGCATTGCTCGCGCTCCGGTTTGTGTTTCAGGCGGACGCAGCAGCGGGAGTCACGGAGACGTACGAGTTTGATCTCGGGGGCAGCCGCCTCCATGCGGAGGTGGAAAACGGCGTGCTCCGGGTGCTTCCGGGGCCTGCGGTGGCGCCGGTGCTCCGGATGGCGATGGATGCTGAGACGTTCCTGGCGATCGGCGGAGGCAGACTGTCCGCCGAAGAAGCCGTGTGTACCGGCCGTGCCCGCGTTGAAGGCGATCCGGAGGCGGCTGCTCGCTGCCTGCGGATGTTTCGCCCTCCGCCGGCGCCGGTCGAGTAGCTCAGGCCGGTTTCCAGAGCTTCGCCAGTTCCCGGTATCCCACCCGCTTGATGCCTTCGGCATCCAGGAACGCGCGCGTCGCCGGGTCCGTAAAGAGCACCAGCTCGTTGTACCGGTTGCGCCAGTTCCCGGTGATGTGCCGGATCTCCTCATCGTCGGAAGCGAGATGCACGATGAGTTCGGTGACTCCCGGCTTCAGGCCGCGCGCAAACTCCTGGAACACGGCCCGGCGCTTCTCAAGAGTGTCGCCCGACAGGCCCGTCGAGAGGCGGCTCAGGAGGGTGAATCCCTGCCCCTTCAGTCTCGCCGCCAGCGGTGCGTAGTCCACTCCGACCGAGCGAGCCGAATCCAGAGTCTCGGGTGACGGCTCCATCAGCATCGGCAGCAGGCCAACCTCCTGCGCCACCCGGGTGTACACCTCGAAGAACGGTGGGTGAGCGAACAGCGTGCCCATGTGCGAGTCGACGTGAGTCGGTTTCATGCCGAACTGGCGCGCCCGTGCGATCTGCGCCCGGATCTCAATCTCAATCTCCTCCGGCCGGGCATGGCGGACGACGTCCTCGACCTGCCGCCACATGAATCCCTCTGAATCCAACAAACCCTTCACTCGGTCAGGCGGCGCCACGGGGCGCCACCGGTAGAGGCTCCATTCGCTCGTGAGTGTCAGGTGCAGCCCGAGATCGGCGTCGGGATGCTCTCGCTGCCACTTCGCGATTTCGGGAAACCAGGGGCAGGGGACCATCACGCTGCCGCTGCTGACAACACCCTCGGTCATCGCCCGGATGGACGCCGCGTTCACCGAGTGACTCATGCCGATGTCATCCGCATGGATCATCAACAGACGGTCGTTCGGACCATGCCCGAGGCGGACCTGGAGTGACTTCTGTTCGGCGGAGTGGGCCGCACCGGCAGAAAGAGCGGCGGCGCCGGCCGCAAGGAATGTACGTCGGGTCAAGCGATGCCTCCAGGTTCGGATTTCGATGCGAGGGTCGAGGATTGACGAGTGCCGGGCGGCTGGGTGCGCCGCCCGCGGGCGGGAAGGGAGTGCGTGCGTCCCGGACTCCGGTTCAGGATGGAGAGACATTTTTGAGCTGTGCCAGTTCGGCAAGAAGCGAGGCCACGCGGGCTTCGGCTTCCGCGGCGCGGGCCGCTTCGTGCTCGGCGCGGGCGGTTTCGGTTCTCACGGCAGCCTCGGCTTCCTCATAGGTGCGCTGCGGCGTGCCGTCGCGGTCATAGAGCCGGAGGCGCATGGGGCGCTCGGGGTCGTGGGCGAAGTACACCTGGGTCACTTCGCTCCAGATCCAGCCACGGGCGTCGGGCGGCGCTTCGTAGTACCGCACTCCGTCCCAGCCGGAGTACAACTTCAGGACGTGCTGCACCGGATCATAGTAGAGGTACTCATCCGGGCCGAACAAGGCGCCGTATTCCTGACGTTTCGGTCCCCGGTCGCGGGCGCGGCTGTCATTGGACGCAACCTCCATTACGAAGCGCAGTGCTCCGTGCTCCCACTTGCGGTAGCTCCGCTGCCCGTCGTGGATGCCGGGCGCATCGCACACGCCCACGTCCGGGACCAGATACAGCGTGTTGCGCCCCGGGTGCGGGTAACACGGAAGGTCGTTGAAGACACACCCGAAAGGGCGGCGCAGTTCGATGACTCGTTGCACGTACCCACAATTCTGATCTTCGGAGTAGTGGCGCGACACTGATTCCTCCGGGTGGTGGTGGTAATACAATTCGTACTGTTCGAGTTGTTCGGGGGTGCGCGGCGGGTAATCGGGGGCTTCCAAAGGAACCCAGCTCATCTCTACATGGTCGCGATGGTACGCTCGCACCTCCTCCATAAACTTCTCCCACGCGGCCGCCTCCGCCGCGGTCCAGGTGGCGTCGGGATCATGCGGCAGGGCGGACGTGGGATCGAGCACCCGCGGCGCTCGAGCAACCTCGGCCGGGGCAAATGGTGTGGCGACGGGATCACGATCCAGGATGGCAGTGCGCATGGCGTGAGGGATCCTTCAGGCAATCGGAGTGCTCGCTGCATTGTAGCTGTTGGCCCAGCGCGGTGGCGAATGTCGCCGGGAGAAATATGCCGGAACTGCGCGCGCAGGTGCAGCAGGGAACCGGCGTCATTGAGACGAACTCCCCTGGTGGAATCTATCGGAAGGAGAATCGTTCGCCATGCAACGATCTGTGCTCTGTCTCGCCGCCGCACTGGTGGCCACCGGCGGTCTGGCTATTTCCGGCCGGGGCGCGAAGCAGTCCGCCATGATGGCCGACGCTGCCCAGGCGTTCCTGGGGACGCTGAAACCGGAGCAGCGCGCGCGCGCGGTGTTTTCGTTTCAGGACGCCGAGCGCCTCAATTATCACTTCACCCCTGTGCCGCGCAAGGGTGTCCCGCTCAAAGAAATGGATGAGACCCAACGGAAGGCGGCGCTGGACCTCCTCCGTGTTTCCGTGAGCAAGAGTGGATTCGAAAAGGCCGGGGTGGTTCGCGAGTTGGAAGTGATCCTTCGGAGCGTCGAACAGGGCCGCGGACCCATGCGCGATCCCGAACTGTACTTCTTCAGTGTGTTCGGTGAACCCTCGGCCAGCGGCACCTGGGGCTGGCGCTATGAAGGACATCACTGCGCCCTCAACTGGACGGTGGTGCGCGGCAAGGCGGTGGCCAGCAGCCCGCAGTTCTATGGCTCCAATCCGGCGGAAGTGCGGGTGGACGTTGCAAACGCTCCGGGCCGCGGGACTCGCGTGCTGGCGGCGGAGGAAGATCTCGCCCGCCAGTTGCTCCAGTCCCTCACGGACGAGCAGCGCCGGATCGCAATCCTCGATCCCAAGGCGCCGGCGGATATCCTGACCCGGGAGAACGCGCGCGTCACGATGCTTGAGGACAAGGGGCTCCCGTACAGCCGTCTCGAAGGAGACCAGAAGAAACTGTTCAACCGGCTCATTGAGGAATACGCCCGGCGGCAGCCGGCGGACCTGGCGAAGGAACGCCTCAGCAAGATTCGCCGGGCCGGAATGGATGAGATCAAGTTCGCCTGGATGGGCAGTACCGACCGGAACATGGGCCATTACTACCGGGTGCAGGGCAAGACGTTCCTGATTGAATACGACAACACCCAGAACAATGCGAACCACATCCACGCCGTCTGGCGTGACTTCGCCGGAGACTGGGGGCTGGACCTGCTGGCGATGCATTACCGCGCCGAGCCCCATCGGGTAGCGGCAAAGTAGGGGCAAATCCCCCGTGATCGCCCGGGCCATCCCTCGTGATTGTCCCGGGCCATCCTCATCATGGCCCGGGGCCCCCGGGTGATTGTCCGCGATCCGCCGGGATTGCTCGGGTGACCCGCTGTGACTGCCCGAGCATCCGTCGCGACTGCCGGGTAGGCCGTGATCGCCCGGGCGCATCTCCGGGTGCGCACCGGCAAGCTCCCCCGTTCGGATCCTGCGTGTCTGGCCCCCGCTCACGTATCCACGGCAGACTCAGCACGAAGGAGTAGAGAGTACCGGAAGAGCTGCAGCCAGGCTCTTCCCGCCTTCCTCGGTTCCTTTTCGTGGCTACTTCGCGGGGGCGCCTGAAGGCCGCGCTGAGGACTGTTCGAGGACGAGAAATGCTGTTGCGCCAGCCGATTACGCTGCATACCGGGACGCCGGAAGTTCGACCGGACCCTGTTCCCCTTCGGGCCGGCCCGCTCACCGTGCTCTTCGACGAGGGGGACCTGCGCTGCGTGTCGCTGGATGGGCGCGAACTCCTGCGGCGGGTCTATGTGGCGGTGCGCGATCGGAATTGGGACACCGCGGCGGCGGCGCTTACCGATGTGCAGGTGATCGCGGGCGCCGATCACTTTCGCGTCACGTACCGCGCGCAGCATCGCGACGGTGACATTGCCTTTGCGTGGGACGCGGAGATTACCGGTGACGCGGACGGTCGTTTCCGATTTACGATGAGTGGCGAGGCGCTCGCGTCGTTCCTCCGAAATCGGATCGGCTTTTGTGTGCTGCACCCCCTGGAAGGCTGTGTGGGCCGGGCCTGCCGCGTCGAGCATACGGATGGATCGGTGACCGAGGGGGAGTTCCCCCGCTTCATCTCGCCGCATCAGCCGTTCTTCGACATCCGTGCCGTCTCGCATCCCGTGCGAAACGGAATGTGGATGCAGGTGCGGTTTGAGGGCGATGTCTTCGAGATGGAGGACCACCGGAACTGGACGGACGCCTCGTTCAAGACCTATTGCACTCCGCTGCGCCTGCCGTTTCCGGTCCGGGTCGAAGCAGGGGAGCGGGTGGCCCAGGCTGTGACGGTGGAGTTGTGCCCCGGCCCGACTTCAGAGGACGAACCGGTTTCAGCGCGTCCCACTCGCGGCGAAACCGACGCGTGGATTCGGATCGGCGAGCCCGCGGGCGTGCTGCCCCGGATCGGCCTCGGGATCGCGAGCCACGGCGGGCCGCTGTCCGAAACGGAGATCGAGCGTCTCCAGGTGCTGCGGCCGGATCACCTGCGGGTCGAACTTGAGGCGGTGGATCCGTCCGCACCGGCCCGATTGGCGCAGGCAGGCCGGGAAGCCGCGGCGCTCGGCGCAGAGGTGCAGCTTTGCCTCACCCTGCCACGCGAGGGAACCGGCCAGGATGGGGCCCTGTCGGCGCTCCTGACCGCAGCGCGCGCTCTGCCGGTTCCGATCCAGGTCTGCTTCGCGTTTGCGGAGGGGGAGAACTCCACGTCCGCCGCCACGGCGCAGCGGATGCGGAACTGGCTCGCGGGGATGGGTCGGCCCATTCCGCTCGGCGGCGGCGCCCGGGCTTACTTCGCCGAACTGAACCGGGGGCGGCCGCCGTCGGGGGAACTGCACGTCGTCACGTACTCCATCAACCCGCAGGCACACTCGTGCGACACGCGGACCCTGATGGAGAACCTGGCGGGCCAGACGGCTGTGGTGGAGAGTGCCCGGCAAATCTGCGGAGATTTGCCGCTTGCTGTGGGTCCGGTGACCCTGCGGCCGCGATTCAATCCGCACCTGGCCGCTCCCGCTGTGCCTCGGCCGGGCGACACATTGCCGTTTGAGGTGGACGAGCGTCAGATGTCACTCGCCGCCGCCGCGTGGACAGTCGGCAGCCTTGCGGCGCTGGCCGTTGCCGGCGTGTCGGCGGTCACATACTACGAGACCACAGGCTGGCGCGGAGTGATGGAGCGAGAGCACGGTTGCCCGCACCCGGACCGGTTCCAATCCGGACCGGGGGAGGTGTTCCCGCTGTACCACGTGCTGGCCGACGTCGGGGAATGGCCCGGCGCCGAGGTGCTCCGGACCACCAGCACCGAGCCGCTCCGCGCGGCTGCCCTTGCCCTGCGGCGCGACAATTGCCTGCGCATTCTGGTGGCCAACCTGCTGGGCAGCCCGCTGACTGTCACCGTGGCCGGCGTGAATGGAGCGCGCGGAGTGATGCGCAGCCTGGATGTAACCACGACGATGGAGGCGATGCGCGATCCCGTCGCCTTCCGGGCGCGAGAGCCGGCCGCCATCCCTCCGGGGCCGGAGGACATCGTGCTCTCCCTGCTCCCCTACGCCGTGGTGCGCCTCGACATCCGACTGCACGCCTCCGCTGAGTAGTGATTCACGCTCCGGGGGAGAGGTCCCACCACTCCAAGCGGCCCGCGGTCACCGACTTCTCCATTCCCACCAGGAACGCCTGCTTCCCATCGGGCGCCAGGACGAGATCGCGTCCGACCATTGCCGAAGGAAACATCACGGGCGAGACGGGCTTACCGCCGGAGTCCCGGGCCGCGTGCGCCCACAGGCACAGGAGGCCCGACCCGCCGTTGCCCGCCCCGCCTCCGCCTCCGCCTCCGAGCACCCAGCGCCCTCCCGGCAGTGTCGTGAGCGCGTACAGCACGCCCTTGCCCTTCTCCACGGGAGCCCTCGCCACTCCCTTGCGTGCGCCGACCTCGAACGCCAGGATTTCCATCAACCCGTCCAATCCGGCCGAGTTCTGATCGGCGGGGCCCATGCCCCCGGCGAACAGGAGCCGGCCATCGGGCGAGAAGCAGAGTGAGCGCACTCCGCCCCATTCATACTCCGACCCACCGAGCTTGTTGCGGTAGAGCGCCTGGGAGTAGAGGGAACCTGCATCCAGGCGAGCTACGAACCGGCCGGAGACGCCCTCCCAGAGGCAGATCTGGCCCGTGCGATCGCCGCTGGCCAGCAGTGCCCCGTCCGGGCTCCAGGCGACGGCATAGACGGTGGAGGGGCGACCGATTTCCGTGCGGGGCGCGTGCTGTCCCTCCAGCAGACGGATTGGTTTCCCCGTCGCCACCTCCCAGATGCCGATGCGCAGATCGTCGAGTGCCGCGGCGGCCTGTGTTCCGTCCGGGGAGACGGTCAGGCACTTCGCGGGTGCGTTGAGCGAGACCGTCCACACCGGTTCGCCTTGGTCCGGCCGGCGACCGACCAGCCGCCGATCGTAGCCGGCGGAGAGCAACATTGCAGCACTGCGCGAAAAGGCAACGGCAGTGACGTAGCTGGAATGCCCGCCCAGTGCGGCCACCGGAGGCTCGCCGGGGCGGGCGATGTCGTATACATGCACCGTGGCATCGGTGGCCCCGCAGTAGAGACGTTTGCGGTCTGGGTCGAGGGCCGCCGCCCAGTACCCCGCCGTACCGACGGATCTTCGGGTCAGTTTCGCTTGTTCCGCCATGTCAGATGCTCCGGTTCATCTGCTCACACGTCTTCTTCGAGGCGCATCCTTCCAATTCGGGTGCAGGATCAGGAGAAGAGCTCGAGAATTGGTTCCGCCGTCTCGTCCGCCAGATAGACCGGACGCGCACCCACTGTGTAGGTCTTGCGCGGGTCTATGCCCAGCGCGCGGTAGTACGTCTGGTGCAGGTGGGCAGGTGAGACGCGGCGCTCAGTGATGTCGGTGCCGTCGGAATTCGTGGCGCCGACGACTGCTCCACCGCGTATGCCGCAGCCGGCCAGGGTCACCGACCAGGCGCGAGGCCAGTGGTTCCGGCCCAGTTCGCTGCTGATCTCCGGTGTGCGGCCGAACTCGCTGGTTGTCAGGACCAGAGTGTGTTCGAGCATACTCCGGTCGTGTAGATCCTGGAGCAGGAGGCTGAGCGCATGATCGAGTTCTGCACAGAGGGGACGATGGCCCTCGAAGTTGTCGGCGTGCGTGTCCCACCACGTGTGGCGCACCTTGACCACCGGGACGCCGGCCTCCAGGAGCCGCCGGCCCAGGAGGCAGTGGCGGGCCAGCGCGCTGGTCCCATATCGTTCCAGGTCCTTCTGCGGGCTCTTGTCCACATCGAACAGCACATCGGATGCCATCAGTCCCCGCATGCGCTCGAACGTACGGTTGTAGCCCTGTAGACCCGCTCCCTGGCGGCCCTGCTCGAAGCGCCGGCTGACCAGGCTCCGCAGCGCCTCGCGGTCGCCGTGATCCAGCCCGGAGATTTCCGCCAGCCGGTCCAGGTTCTCGGGGCGCTTGCCGCCGGTGAGTACCAGCGGCTGGACGGCCGTGCCGAGAAAGCTCGGAGGATTTTTAGATTCGTAACGGAACACGTCCGTCATCTGGAGTTCCACGTGGTCCGGAATCTTCGTGTCCCGGCGGCCGAGTTCCTGGGCGGCAATCTCGGCAAACGTAGGGTACTGCACGAACGGATCGCGGCGGCGGCCGATGGACATGCCCGTGCCGTCGTGGTCGGGGCCCATCAGGGAATTGTCCAGGCTGCGGACAATCGCCATATGGTGCATCCGGCGGGCGAGTTTCGGGAGGAGTTCACCGATCTGCACGCCCGGCGCAGAGGTCGGGATGGCGCCGTAGGGCCCGCCGGTCGGGCGGCCCGGCTTTGGGTCCCACGTCTCCAACTGGCTGGCGCCGCCGCCCAGGTACAAGATGAAGACCTGCTTCCCCTGGCGGCGCACTTCGGCCGCCTGTGCTTCGGACAGCAGTACGTTGTCTGCGGCGAGAGTCACGCCGCAGAACATTGTTGAGGCAATGCCCCCGAGGAACGAACGCCGCGACCGGGCGTGTTCGCGGGACCCACAGTAGCGGTACGGATGCTGCGCCATCGGCTATTTCTACCCCCAAAGTTGGTTCCCCGAAAGGAACGAAGGTCCCTGCCCGCCGCCCGGGCGAATCTGTATGCTCAGTGGACGAAGCGAAACTCCGTCGACGCGAGCAGCGCCCACAGCATCTGCCGTAACCCCGCCGGTCTCCGATCCCGCCGGGCGCCGAGGAAACCGGCGAATTGCGTCAACTCGTCGGCATCCGGTGGGCGGGACAGAACAGTGAGATAGGCGAGGCGAACGGCTTCCCGGTCCTCGGCGGTTTTGGCGAGGCGGTCGGCCATGCCGCCCTTGTTCACGAGATTTGTAAACGCGGGGCTGTTGCTGAGGTAGAGCGCCTGGGAAATCCCCGGCAGGAACAGATCCGTGCCTGTGTCCAACCGTTTGCGGAGTTCATCCCGTTCGCCGGCAAATGCTGCTTCGAACGCGGCGCGGGCAGCG
>SYMT01000542.1 GCA_005805375.1 Actinomycetota bacterium | reverse complement strand
GCTTCCAGAGCAGCGGGAAGGCGCCCGGGAAGGCGCGCTTCAGGACGACTTGCAGTTCCTTCAAACTGGGATGTGCGACCAGCAGGCGATCCCCTTTGACCGCCAGCCACTGTCCGGGAAACTCGTGCCCGTGGGCCGCCAACCACGTGTACTCTTCCTTCCGGCCCGTCACGCATGGAGTCGGTCGGCCCTCATCGCGCATCGGTCCGAGCAGAACGCGAGCACAGGCGCGGATTACCTGCACCTCCGGCCAGCACCACATCGCCTCCCGCAGCACTTCCAGCGCCGCAGGGAGTTGCTCGGCATCCAGCAATGCGTGGAAGCGCGTTTGGGCTGATAGCCAGGATGGAGCGATGCCCTCCGCAGCATCGGATCCCGCCGGGGCGTCAGTCCCATCGCTCGGCACTGCGCCGGGATACCGATCGGGAAGCGGGGCGGCAGGGGACCTCCCTGGTTCGGCTGCCGGTTGGTCCTCTACGGGCACGACAAGGTCTCCGCTTCCTCTGACGATCGGTCCGTGCGATCAGGACACCAGTCCCGGCACCAATGTACCGGCGACATCGGTGAGGCGGAAGTCCCGTCCCTGAAAGTGAAACGTCAGACGGGTATGATCCAGGCCGAGCAGGTGCAGCATCGTCGCGTGTAGATCGTGGACATGCACGGGGTCGCGGGTGATGTTGTACGAAAACTCGTCCGTCTCCCCATGCACGTGCCCGGGACGGACACCTCCCCCGGCCATCCAGACGGAGAAGCAGCGCGGGTGGTGATCTCGCCCGTGGTTTTCACGGGTCAACGTGCCCTGGCTGAAAACCGTGCGTCCGAATTCCCCTCCCCAGACGACCAGGGTATCGTCCAGCATCCCACGGGCCTTGAGGTCCTCAATGAGGGCGGCGGAGGGCTGGTCCGTGTCATAGCACTGGCTGCGAATGCCGGACGGCAGATCGGTGTGCTGGTCCCAGCCCCGGTGGTAGAGCTGGATGAACCGGACGCCGCGCTCGGCAAGGCGCCGGGCCAGCACGCAGTTCGCGGCAAAGGTCCCCGGCTTGCGAGATTCCGGGCCGTAGCGCGAGAAGGTGGCTTCGGGCTCGCGGGATAGATCGGCCAGCTCGGGGACGGCGGACTGCATGCGGTAGGCCAGCTCATATTGCGCGATGCGGCTGCGGATTTCGGGGTCGGGGACCTCGCGAAAGTGCAACTCGTTCAGGCGCGCCACATCATCCAGCATGCGACGGCGGCGGGCATCGGTCATTCCGTCCGGGTTGGAAAGGTAGAGCACAGGATCGCGGCCGGAGCTGAACCGTACGCCCTGATGGCGCGATGGGAGGAACCCGGCGCCCCACATGCGCTCGTGCAGCGGCTGCGCGTTCGTCTTCCCACTGGGCCGCGAGATGAGGACGACAAAAGTGGGAAGATCATGATTCTCGCTGCCGAGTCCGTACGACAGCCAGGCGCCGAAGGCGGGGCGGCCGGCAGATTGACTCCCTGTCTGGATGAACGTGGTGGCGGGATCGTGGTTGATGGCCTCCGTATGCAGCGAGCGGATGAGGCAGAGGTCATCCGCCACCCGTGCGGTGTGCGGCAGGACATCGCTCAGCCACATGCCGCTCTGCCCATGCCGGCGAAACTCGAAGTGGCTCGGCGCGATCGGGAATTTCCCCTGATTGGCGGTCATGCCGGTGAGCCGCTGCTCCCCGCGCACCGAAGACGGCAGCTCGTCGCCGAATTTCTCCTTCAGACCCGGCTTGGCATCAAAGAGATCCACCTGTGAGGGGGCTCCGGCCTGACAGAGGTAGATGACCCGCCGTGCCTTCGGGCGAAAATGCGGCCCCGCCGCGTGCGGCGAGTCGCCGGTTGGGCCGGCAGCCCGGCTCTCCTCGCCCAGCAGCGCCGCCAGGGCGGCGCATCCCAGGGTGCGCCCCGTCGCCGCGAGAAAGTGGCGGCGCACCATCAGCAATCGTGCTTCTTCGCGCAGATCCATCTTGCTCACTCCCGCGTGATTGTTTCGTCCAGATTCAGCAGAGTCCCCGCCGTCACGGTATACGCCGCCAGCTCAGCCCGGTCCACCCCAGGTCCCACCGGCGTCTCACCCACCTTTAACAGAGCCTCGGCCGCCGCGGGATCGGTCCGAAACTCGACCAGCATCCGGCGTACGGTCGCCGCCAACAGGGCGCTCTCGGCTGGGCGCGGGTCTCGTGCCAGTAGTAGTTGATACCCGAGTGCGATCCGGGATTCCGGAGTAGCCCCCCCCTCGCGCAGCATGCGCCCCGCCAACCCCCGGGCTGCCTCCACGTACGTCGGATCATTCAACAGGTTCAGCGCCTGGAGCGGAGTGGACGTCCGCGCCCGCCGCACGGTACACGTCTCCCGAAAAGGTGCGTCGAAGGCAAGCATCGCCGGGTGCGGTGCGGAGCGACGCCAGTACGTATAAAGCGAGCGGCGGTACAGTTCGTCGCCTTTGCCCTGAACATAGGTTGGGTTCGACGCCGCCACTTGCTCGTACAACCCGGGAGGCTGGTAGGGACGCACTGGCGATCCACCCAGCCGTTCGACCAGCAGGCCGCCGGCAAACAGCGCCTGATCGCGAATCATCTCGGCGGGCAGACGCAGGCGGGGTCCGTGCGCGAGCCAGCGATTCT
>SYMT01000541.1 GCA_005805375.1 Actinomycetota bacterium | reverse complement strand
GGACCCTCGGGCACGAAGTTCGGGGGTTCCCCACTGACAATGAAGCACGGTTTGGTGAGCGAGCTCCCGTACTGGAAGCGCACCTGCGAGATGCTGCCCAACGTGCCCGCGTTGGGATCGTAGGTGAACTTGAACGTGGCTGAGTTCAAGATGAACGGGTCCTCGCCCCCGCCAACGCCACCCGCGGCGTACTGACTGATCAGCCCCCAGTCTGAGTTGCCAAGCAGAGGGCTGGTACCGCCGGCTGTCCATACATTGGGATTCCCGAAGGTGCCGCCGAAACCGCTCATGCCGACCCCCTGGGTGTACCCGGTGAGCGGGTTCGCCTTGTACGCTGCGTGCTGATCAAGACTTTGGCCGCCCGTGTAGAGTGCGCCGCCTGCCGTCCCGTCGTCGGTCCGGACAGTGTTGAGGCCGACGGTGGGGAATGCACCCGCTGCGCCGGCGACCTTGGTGAGGGTCCCTGCTTGGGCCCAGAACAGCCCAGAGAGCACGTGCTGGTTGATCGAAGCCGGAGCACCACCGTTGGTCAGCGTGACGTGAAAGTTGCCCAGGCCGTCATCGACGAACACAGCCGTCGAGTCGTACATGTGACCCGCGAAGGTCTGGTTGACGTGGAATGTGGTTGTCGAGGCTGCAGCGCTGGCAGCGGTCGGGGCCAGCAGGCCGCCTCCGACTGCCAGGAAAGCGAGCAGTGGACCTGCCCGCAAGAAACGAAGGTTGATCTTCATCAGGTGAAACCCTGGTTCCTACTGATGGGAACGGATTGTCCCAATTAGCAATTTCAGGGATCCGGTGGCGGACACGACTCCTCCCACGGTATCCATCACTTCGCCCACGGCGGGAGCCACGGTCAGTCGCAACCTGTCGGTCACCGTGAACGCGGCGGACAACGTGGGCGTCACCCGAGTTGAGCTGTACGTGGATGGCGTCCTCACGGGCACGAGTTCGGCAGCACCTTTCACCACGTCTTGGAACCCCCGCAAAGCGAGCGTGGGCACCCACACGCTGGTCTGCAAAGCCTTCGACGCAGCGGGCAACGCGACCAACTCTGCCGGCGTCGCCGTTGTGAAAAAGTAGACCCGTCCGCCGGCCCGCGATCCGCACGGAGCGGGAGGCAGCAGTTCGCCCGCCGGGGGAACGGCGTCCCGGCAGAGCCTTCCCGTCGGAGGCGACCCGGAGTCGTATCCCGGTCCGGAAAGGAGGTGCGACGGACAAGCGGTGGAGGACGTGCCCGCGCACGTCCTCCACCGCATCCATTGGACCGGTATCACTGCCCTGCCGCCGGAGCCGGCACGGAGGGCGGATCACACACCGATTGCATTGGCCCGCACGGCTTGCCTCCAGGGAGATCTCCCCGGGCAAGCGGCCCCGTTCAATCAGAACGCCGGCGTGTAGATCGTTCCCGCGCACGCGCCGCCTGCGGTGCAGAACGACTGGGTCTGATCCTCGCGGTACGGTTCGTCCGGCACCAGGCCGAATTCGCCGGAGCGCATGGTGTAATAGTTCCGGAACTTTGCGTGGCCATCCACAAAGAGAATGGAGCCGCCGGTGAAGTGCCGGCTGTTGTACTGCTCGCAGCAGTTTCGCTCCCGCGGCAGGCGGGGCACCATCGAGAAGACGGGGCGGCAGTCCACCAGGTGCCACCAGCGGTACTGCTGCGGGGTCGCTGTGGCGGCGTTGATCTGGGACGGGCGGTTGAAGGCGACCAGGAACGTGAAGTAGTTCTCCTGCATGAAGACGATGTCCGACGGCGCCGGGATGGCCGCGCTGGACTTGCCCAGCCGGGAGAGCACAACGCCGTTGCCCTGGAACGAGGTGCGATTGATCGTCGGGGCGAGAGCGCCCTGGCGCGGGTCAATCGGCGCCGACGGGCAGATCAGCATCTGCTCGTTCCTGGAGTACGGCATGATCGCCCGCGCCCAGTTGGGAACGGCCGCGGGCAGCAGAAAGTTGGCGGTATCCCCCGCGTGGTGCGGGAGCATTTCGTCATAGTCCTGCATGTACTGGATGAGCGCCATCCCTACCTGACGGATGTTGCTGATGCAGGCGGTCTGCCGCGCCTTTTCCCGCGCCTGGGCAAAGACAGGGAAGAGTATGGCAGCAAGTATAGCTATGATGGCTATGACGACAAGGAGTTCGATCAGGGTGAAGCCCCGTCGTGCTGAGACGGGACGCCGGACGGAAAGGTTCATGGTGTTCTCCCTGCGCCCCAACATCCGCGTTGGGGCACGTCCCTGGATCCGTAGTCTGTTCCTCTCCCGGGCGCAACGCCGGGAGGACCTGGGACGAGGTTCCCTCTGCGAGCCCCAGAGTCCTTTCACCGGCACAACACCGGACCGAAGACCGTCGGTGGACCGTGCCGTTGTGACGAGGACGCTGAATTCCGCTCCGGCCCATCGAGCCTGGATCGAGACGGCGAGCCATCGAAGTGCGGCACCGGCGGCGGCCGGGATGCGATGCGGGTGGTGCATTTCCCGGCGATGGGAACCCCCTTACAGCTTCCCGTTGACCTGGACCGTGGCGGTCACGATCGGGCCCTCCACGCCGAAGAGATTCCGAGTGCGCATCTCCAGCGTGTTTGTCCCTCGGGACAGCCGCCAGCGGAACTCGGCGCCTGTGAGACTCCGCCATTCCGCCCCGCCGCTGCGGATTCGGTAGTCCCGGAGATTGGGGGTGGCGCTGGACAGTTGCAGGGTCAGTTCCGTGGGAGAGACCTGACGGGCGCGTAGTTGCACCACTCCGGGGGTCCAGTCGAGATCACGCGGGTTGCGGGTCGGGAGAAAAGCGTTGGCGCGGTAGGCCCAGTGTTTCACCAGGCCGGTGTCGGTGCCGCGGTACCACGTGGTCTCCCGAAAGCCCGCGTCATCCAGGATCGGGAGGCGGTTGTTGCCGCTCCAGTGGGGCTGACTGAAGGAGTTCTGCTGCATGTAGTAGGAGACCCACCAGTACTCGCGGACGCTGGCCTCCGGTGTCTCCGGGTTCTCCATCGGGATTTCCTTCCGCTCGATGCCCTGGACTTTCCGCACTCCCCTGGCGCCGTCGGTCCGCACTGCCGTGTGGATCTCGAGTGCGGAGAGGGGTACTCCATTCCGTTCGTAGTGGACATCGTACTTCGCGTCGGTGAGCACCCACTTCGCGAAGGTGTTCGACCAGACCTCGTTCACGCCGTGGTGGACGCTGCGCCCGAAGTCCTCGTGGTTGCGGTCCACCCCCAGGTTGCGGGACACATAGCCCATAGCGGTCAGGACGGCGTGCTGTACCTTCATGGAATGGGTGCAATAGAAGCCGGCCCCGGTCTTCGCCTTCTCCAGAATGGCGAAGACATCGCCGTCAAACGTCTGGTTGTTGTTGATGGGCCAGCGAGAGAAAACCCAATGGCGCAGGCGGAGCAACCGGCGGAACTCGTCCGTTTCCCCGGCCACCACGTCATCGAGTTTGTAGGTCTCCCGGAGACGCCGCAGGCGGGGGTTGTGGTAGTCTTCGAAACCCTGGAAGAGCTCAGGCGGGTAGAACTGCGGTCCGGCCACCGTGGCCGCCGTGATCGAGGGATCACGCCCGTCAATGACGAGCGGGCGGGCATGTTCGGCCGCACGCGTTCCTCCGGATGGGGAGGGGCCCAGGACGGTGGCCGCCGCCGTTCCGCCGAACGCCGCGGCCAGCAGCAGGATGATTCCCTGGAATTCGCTTCTCATCACTTTCCTCTCGCGCTGGATCTGTGATCCTGCGGTGCCGTTGGGAGCTACCCCGTTCGCCCCGTGAGACCTGTGCCCGAACTCAAGGGGACTCGACCGCCACACCGCTCCCACTCTCGAACAGTATCCATCCTTCTACCAGGTCAGAGGCAGCCGGCGTGCCCACCGGTGCTGTCTCGCGACCCGCGGGGAGGCGGAGTGAGGGCTCGTGCTGCGCCGATCTTTCCGCCCCCGGCTTCTCACTCGCCCCGGGAACACCCGGAGAAGCGATCACCATCCCGGTCACGGTCCGGCGGGGGCGGGAGCCGAGGTGATCCGTTCCCAGTCAAATCCCAGATGGCGTCGGATCACCTTCCGCACCACGTCGTGGAACGGAACGTGATCCATCCCCAGGCTCCGCAGCGCGTCCAGCGCCCCGCTCCAGCCGGCGAGCTGATTCGCCACGCACTCTTTTCGAGCCAGCCTGCAGAGCGCGGTTGCAGCCTCCGCCATCTCCAGCCGGGACGTCCCATCCAGTTGGTCACGGACGAGCGAGCGTGTGACTCCGGCGAACTGAACCCGGGGACGGCTGTCGTCCATCAATTTCGCCAGAAGCAACCCGATCGTGTCCGGGGCCTGTTCCTTCCGTGCCTCCCGCACGAGGGTGATGTGCATGGATGCGTTTGCCATCGTCGCCATGCGGCTTTCACACAGGGATGTCCGGTCCAGACCGCACGTGCGGATGGTGGCGCACCCGCGTTTTGAGTTCTCGCGGGGCTGGATGCTGCCTCCAGGGCCGAACTGAAGGTGCTCCTCCGGATCCGGCTCCTCGAGAGGATGCAGAAGAAGCGGAGCGGCCTCGTGCAGCACGAGAGCGGGATCACCCGCGTCCGGATCACCCTCCAGTGGGAAGAGGTTGAGCTTCCAGGTCTGGTTGCAGTCCTTGCAGGCGACCAGCCAGTTGTCCCAGGAGTAGGCCAGCCACCAGTACCCCGGGCGACACACAAGCTGTGGAGCGGAACCCACTGCTTTCCCTCCCTCTCCCTCCGCGCGGACTCCGTCAGACGGGAGGCGGGTGACTGCGGCCTTGGGGGCGTAGTGCTCCAGATCCCGAGTGCGATTCGAGATGGACTGTTCGCAATACCCGCACTTGGAGTGCTGAGCCCGCATGAATGCCGGCGTGTGGTTGCGCCAGAACTCACCGTCGAACGGCAGTTTCTCCTTCCCAAGAGTGCCGCCGCACGTATGCACGTGGGCTTCCAGCGCGCTCAGGGCGGCTGCGGAGGCCGCCGCGAAATCCGATGGGGGGTTGGGGCGGATGTAGCGGATCATGATGCAGGCGCGGTGGAGGAGTCGTCCGCGGCAAGTTCAGCTCCAACCGCCGGTCCTTCGTCCATCAGGTAGGAGTAGTCCTCTCCAGGGTCGTCGTATTCCGCCGGCAGTTCGCCCATCAGGTGGGAGTAGTCCACAGTGGGCTTCATTGCCTGCTCCGCGGCAAACTGAAACAATAGCCGCCTTCGCTCCTCGGAGAGCAGCTCCTCCAGCGGCCGGTCCAGCCCCTGCTGGAGCCGGGAGATCTGCTCCGGATTTCCCTCGAGCACCGCCCGCTGGTACTCTTCGATGCGCTGCAGTGCCGCGCGGCTGATCGTGGGGGTGCCGGCAAACGCCGGGCTGCGGAGGAGCGTGCCCACGTCCGTGCCGGAGGGCACGTCCATCGGCGCCAGTTCAACCTGGCCGGTGCGGGTGTTGTTTTCGTCCAACTGCCAGCGCAGCACGTACACTTCGCCCGGACGGGCGTTCAACGCAGTGACGGGGTTGTGGGTGGTGACCACAAACGTCATCCGGGGGAAGGTGGTGCGGAGGCGGTCCACCAGCTCCCACTGCCAGCGGGGGTGCAGGTGGAGATCCAGCTCGTCTACCAGCGCCACTCCGGTCATCTGCTGGGCGAAGTTGCCCTGCACGACATACTCCAGGTTGCGGGCCCGCTCGGCCCAGCGCGCGATCATGTCAATCACCCAGCTCGCGGTCGTGATGTACCCGTCGCTGAGTGCCTCCAGCGGCACTTTCCGCATCGCAACCGGCTCCGGGATCCCGTCGGCGGAGGGCGGAGGATCCGGGGTGGGATCGCCCAGGACGAACCAGTGGCGGGTCTCGGTGCTGATCTCCAACTGCGCGACGCCGGGCAGTAGCGCAACAAGTGTCTCGCGGACGACTTGCAGGAACGCCCCGTCGCGGTCTCGTCGGGGGTTGCCGGGGTCGTCTGCGCGCGCCTTGAGGCCGAGCAGCCAGTCCGAGGCGCGTACCAGCACCGCCTTTTCGTCGAAGAGTGTCCGCACTCCACGATCCGCCGCCAGATCCATCTCGGCATCCAGGCCACCGAGGGTTGAACCGCGGCGCGCCCCGTAGGCAACCAGAAAGGGCGCCTGCCAGGCGGCGCGCGCTCGGGCGGTGGCCCGGCGGATGCCTCCGTCTGCTTGCACCCAGTGCAAATCCACGCGGGGAGGCTGCCGGTCCTCCGGCGCCCGGGCCCGGAGGGTGACGGAACCGCTCTCCGCGTCGAAGCGGAGCACGGGAGAGCGAGGGTGACAGGCGCGCACCAGATCCCCCGTCATGCCCGCATCACCCGCGGCCAGGGCGATGGCCTGGAGGAGCGCGGTCTTGCCGGTGCCGTTCTCACCCAACAGGAACAGCCATTGTCCGCACCGGGCGGAACCGCGAGTGTTCCACGTGAGCTCCCGGAAGGCGCGGATCCCGCTCAGTTCCACCGTCTCCAGGCACCACGCGGCGCGGCGGCGAATCCGGGTTCCTTGATCCTCCGGCAGGCTGAGGCCCCGCTCTTCCAATTGCGACAGAAACGCCTCGGCCCGATCCCACCAGGCGCCCACCCGGGGGTCATCCGCCGCATCCGCCAGTTCGGCAGCCCGGACGAAGGCGCCGCACTCCAGCTCGAGCACGCAACTCTCCCGGCCGCCGCCCTCCTCCGGGCAATCCAGCACGGCGAGAAGCCGGGTTTCGTACGCGTCCAGCAGTGCCCGATCCGGGGTCCGGTTCAGGTCGAGCGCGGCTTCCAACTGGGAGAGGGCTCCGGAGGCATCCTCGCCGAGAATGGAGTGTGGGAGGTCCAGCATCCCCGCAAGCGTAGAGCCTTGCGCTGCTTCACGCAACATGAGGCGCACCAGTTCGTCCAGCCGGTCGTCCCCGGCGGCCTCGTCGGGCAGAAGCGCAGCCAGGCGATGCACGTCCGCCTGGTTCGGGTCGGGGGCGAGGCCGGGCAGCGCGAGGGCCGCTGTCGTGCGGACTGCCGCCGGGAGTCCCAGCGCCACGATCTCCGCGCGCAGGCGATCCCGCTGCTCTCGAGTCAACTCCACCATAGCTCTCTCTGCCGGAACCGCGGACGGTTGGACGGTGATCCGAACTCGCGCGGAGTGCCCCTGTGGCGCCCCGGCGGAGTACAATCTACGGATGATGTCCCACCCTGAACCGACCGCCACCCAATTGGAGCGCCTCCGAGGCGTATTCCTCCGCGCGTTTCCGGACAAGGCCGACTGGATCTGGCTGCTCGATCCGTTCGAGCAGACCCTCTCCGGTCTCAGACCGGGGCCGACGCAGGAGGAGTGGGCCACCGCGGTGTTTGCCTTCGTGGGCCAGCGGGGCGCGTGGGATGAGCTGGTCCAACGAGCACTGGAGCTTCGGCCGCAGGACCTGGAATTGGGGGCTGCGGCAGAGAGCTGGTTTGCAGCGCCGCCGCCGGAACAAGAGCTGGCGATGGACGAAACCAGGGCCGCGCCGGATGAACACCCGGCGGCCCCGGGACGTTTCGACTCTCCCCTCCACCAGCGCGAGCGCCGCTTCGAGCGCAGCAACTTCCTGGAACGGGTGCGAGAGGTCTGCGTCCTGCGAGAGCCCGGCGCAGCGCGAATCGAGGTAGTGCCGGCCCGGAACGGCGTTCCGGAGCACCTGCTGGTGCATCGGCAAGACGGGGAATTTGCTACACTCGATGCGGTGGGCGCGATGGAACACGGCCGGGACCGGGGGTACCTGGACGCGTTTCTGAGCCTCCTCGCACGGTACCGGGACCCGGGATCCGGCGTGATCTTACCCGCGATCTCCCGCGTGGTGTACGGCGGGGAGGCCCCCGAGCCGGCCCTGCTCGCGGAAGCGACGCGGCGCAGAGTGCGGCTGATCCCGTTCCGCGAATACCAGCAGGTCGTTGACTTCGCGCCGTACCTGGAGCGCCTGCAGCAGTGGCTCGACGGCAGCCCGCTCTATCCGGCCGATCTCTACGTGACCCAGGCCCTCCGGGTGCGCCGGGGCAGTCGTGACGTTACGCTGCCGGATGCGCTGGCGGAGGTGGAACGCTGGCTGACCGAACCGGGCCCCTGTCTGGGGGTGATCCTCGCCTCGTTCGGGCACGGGAAGACGTTCTTGCTGCGCGAACTGGCCCGGCGACTGATCGCGAAGCAGGACCAGGGGGCGCCCGTGCCGATTTTCATCTCGCTGCGGGGGCAGGAGAAGCTGCACCCGCTGGACCACCGGCTCTCCCAGGCGTTCCTCGACTTCGACCTGACGGCGCCCGATCGGGCGGCGCTGCGCTACCTGGTGCGGGAGGGTCGTGTGGCGCTCCTGTTCGACGGCTACGACGAACTGGCCCTCCAGGTCACCTACGCCGACGCTGTGGAACACTTCGCGTCCATCCTGCAGGCGGCGTCGGACCGGGCGTATGTGGTGGTGACCAGCCGCAGCCAGCACTTCGAGAATGAGCAGCAGGTGCGCACCCGTCTCGCGAGTCATGTGGAACGGATTTCGGGCCACCGGTTCGCCTACCTGCGGGGGTTCGCCCTCCCCCAGATTCGGGAGTTCCTGACCCGTCACCTGGGAGATGAGGCGAAGGCGGATGCCCGGCTCGCCCTCTTCGGGAAGGTTGAAGACCTGATCGGCCTCTCGGAGAATCCGCGTCTGCTCTCCTTTGTGGCTCGCCTGGACGAGGCAAAACTTCTGGAAACCCAGCGGGAGCGGGGCAGCGTCAGCTCTGCGGATCTCTACGAGTTGCTGCTGCAGGAGTGGTTCGACTATGAACTGCAGCGCCGGCCGGGGATGGAGACCGCACAGTTGTGGGAAGCGCTGACCGAGCTGGCGCTGCGGACGTGGGAACAGGGAGGCGGGCCGATCAGCGTGCACAGCCTCCGCCGTCTGGTCGGGGAGCGCCTCACGTCTTTGCAGAGCCTGAAGGTCGGCGCCGGCGACCGCCGTCCCGGCACGGCAGGCCCGGGGAGCCTCGTGGAAGATCCGGACGTGCGAGCCCACCGCTATGGAGCGGGAACGCTGCTGCAGACCGACCCGGAGGGCCGGTTTGAGTTCCTGCACCGCTCTGTCTGGGAGTACCTGGTGGCGCGCCGGGCTGCCGACGAGATCCGGGCGAGTGGGACCAGCCCGACGCTGGAGGTGCAGCCGCTCAGCGAACTGATGGCTGAGTTCCTGAAGGGCCGATTGGGAGCAGCGGACGCACAACGGTGGGCCGAAGCGATGGAAGGGAGTTCGGCGGCGTCGCCGCGGCTCAAAGCTGCGGCTCGGGCCCTCCTCAGCCGTCTCGGAATCGCTTCCCGCGCCCGGGTGATCCTGGCGGGGCAGAACCACGCGGGCGCGGACTTCACCGCGCGCGACCTCACCGGGGCCGATCTCCGCGGCGCCGACCTGACCGACGCGATTCTGGTCCGCTGCCGCCTGGATGGTGCGGACCTGAGGGGCGCGTGCCTCCGGGGCGCCGACCTCCGCTTCGCTTCCCTGGCAGACGCCACCCTGACGGACGCCGACTGCACCCGCGCCCTCCTGACAGGGACGGCCCTCTCCGGCGCGCAGTTCTCCGGGGCCAACCTGACCCGCGCTGTGCTCATCGGCGCTCGCGACGCGAGTTTCGAGGGAGCGCAACTGTTCGGGGCAGCGCTCCCGGGGCCCCAACGGGCTGATGTCCGGGGCCACCTCTACGGGGTCATGTGGGCGCAGCATGCGGCAGCGGTGACCCCGGATGGGACGCTGGTGGTCTCCGGGGGCGAGGACGGGACGGTGCGGGTGTGGGACGGGGCGAGCGGGCGCTGTCTGGCCACGCTGACCGGGCACGAGGGAGGGGTCTGGCGCGTGGGGGTGAGCGGGGATGGGGGGCGGGTGGTCTCCGGGGGCGAGGACGGGACGGTGCGGGTGTGGGACGGGGCGAGCGGACGCTGTCTGGCCACGCTGACCGGGCACGAGGGAGAGGTCGGGGGCGTGGGGGTGAGCGGGGATGGGGGGCGGGTGGTCTCCGGGGGCGGGGACGGGACGGTGCGGGTGTGGGACGGGGCGAGCGGGGCGTCACTGGGAGTGCTGTGGGCGGAAGCGGACGGATGGGCGGCACTGCGGGCGGACGGGCGGGCGCGGTGGGAGGGGAAACCGGCCGGGTTCTGGCACACCATCGGCCTCTGCCGCTTCGAACCGGGAGAACTGGACGACTATTGTCCCTGGCTGCGCCTGAGCGACACGGAGCTGCTTGCCGGACGATAGCACCGACCGGTGGTCGCTGCGGCAATTTGCGTTGTGAGGGGCCCTGCCTGGTGGGATTTCGTAACGGGCCGGGCCGTGCGAATTCGAGGCGGCCGCTGTTTCGTGCTGGCGCTGGGTGGGGCGGAATGACGTGGGACGTAGGGCGCGGTCCCGGCGCCGCAATCGGAGTTGCGGGACTCCACATGCCCCGCAATCGGAGTTGCGGGACTCCAGATGTCCCGCATGTTGGGGCCGGGGACGGCAGGGGCCGCCCCCGGTTGGCTCGGATCAATACCGGTAGTGGCTCGGCTTGTACGGACCGTCCAGGCTGATGCCGAGGTAGTCGGCCTGGCGCTGGGTCATCCGCGTCAGCTTCACGCCGAGGTGGTCCAGGTGGAGGCGCGCCACTTCTTCGTCCAGCCGCTTCGGCAGGATGTAGACGCGCTTCTCATAGTTCCCGTGGTGCTTGTGCAGCTCGATCTGCGCCAGCACCTGGTTCGTGAAGGAAGCGGACATCACAAAGCTCGGATGCCCCGTCGCACAGCCCAGATTCAGGAGCCGCCCTTCGGCCAGCACCAGGATGCTGTGTCCGTCCGGAAAGACCCATTC
>SYMT01000540.1 GCA_005805375.1 Actinomycetota bacterium | reverse complement strand
GTAACTTGGAGGAGGGCAGTGGCGGCGGCAGTGAGTTCCATAACACCATGACGTACATGATTCCGTCCAGTTGTGTCCTCTCAGATGCCGCCGTGTCTCCTCACGGGTGGGAGGATTAATTCTGCTCGGTTCCCTTACAGGTGGGGCAGCGTTCCCAGGAGGTCCGTCCCCCTGGGAGACCGGGTCCGCCCCGTTGACATCGCCCGCAAGCGAAGCAGGAGCAATGCGGGATGTCGCTCGCCCCTGGGAGCCGGCTCCTCCGGTTTCACCGGCGCCCCCTCCCCTGCCGGCAGAGCCCGCACCGCCCTGGACTGCCGGTCCGGTCTCGCCTGCCCCTTCGGCAGAGACTGCGTGGCACGGTGCTGCCGCACCGCCGGCGCCCTTGACGACCTCGGGCGGACCCCCAACTTCTGAGGCGCGCACTGGAAGCCCGGCCGCCCCCGCGGGGCGCAAGACCCATCACCCATCCACCTCTCCGGTGGGGCCAGGGAGTCCGTCGGTGGTCCTGCCACCGCCCGTGCTGGATCGAACGGGTAATATTCCCGCGCAAAGCCCCAGTACGCGCTATCCCCCGGCGCTCGTTCAGTGTGTGCAGTGCCGCAAGTGGACCCGGGCGCTGCCCTGCTGCGACCAGTGCGGCGCGCCCCTCGCGCAGGCGCCCACCGGCACAAGCGCGCCGGTCCCGGCAGTGGCCCCGCACGCCTCCACCCCCTACGAACCACCGATCGAGTCCCTGCAGTCGCCGATGATCGGGGCTCCCGCGCTCGCAGTTCACGACTTCGCGGGGAACTCAGGAGGCGAGACCTATCAGGACGCTTTCAGCCCGCTCCAGGCGTTCGTAGATCTCGCCCGAGTCCTCTGGACCCCGCGAAAGTTCTTCGCGGCACAGGTTGGGGCCGACGGGATGAAGGCGCCCATGGCGTTTCTGCTCTCCGTCGCCACACTGGTCACTCTGGCGCTACTGCTCTTCTATGGGACCGCGGGACTACCTGGCGCCGCCGGAATGGGGCTCGTCGCCGACGCCGCATGCGGGGTGATCGGTGGGTGGATCAGTCTTGCAGCCGCCGGCATCGTCAGCGCCGGGCTGATCCACGGGTTTGCGCGCCTCTTCCGGGGTATCGGGCACTTCTCGGGGACGTTCCGGGTGACAGTCTATTCCTGGGCCCCGTACATCGCAGCGATGGTTCTGTTGGCGCCGGTGCTCGGCACTCAGTCGAAGCCCATGTCGGCCGCCGCTCCGGAACGCACTACCGTGCGGGTCTCCGAATTGCTCCGACACAGGGCGTCCGGACAGGAACTGGCGCACACCTCATCTCCTTCTGGGACGTCAAGATTCGAACGGCAGGCGGAGACAGCGCGGCGGGTGTCACAAGCGGCGACCACTCCTGTCCTGCAATTCATCCAGATGGTTTTGAGCCTGTGGTGTACGGCCCTGCTCTGTTGCGGACTGGCGCGCGTCCATCAGATACACGCGAGCGTGGGATTTCTGGCGGTCCTCGCGGCGTGTTTTGTTCCAGTATTGCTTGTGGGTGTGCTGGCGATCCTGCTGCCGTTGGTGGTGGCGATGAGGAAGTGAGAACGTGGGAACTGCAATGCGACGAAGGGAGATACTGATGGCAATGGGAGGAGTGGCGCTCGCCGGTGCAACCGGCGCGGCGGTCCGACCAAAGATCGCCGCCGTGACCACGGTCTACTACACCGTGAGCCACGCAGATGTCATCATCACGAAGTTTCTGGAGGGATGCCGGTTCCTGGATGTGGATTTCAAACCGCAGGTGGACATCGCCTCGCTCTACATTGAGCAGAAACCGCCCCAGGATATCGGCATGGGGCTGGCGGCAAAACACGGCGTGCCCGTGTTCCCCACCATTGAGGGTGCATTGACGCTGGGCGGCAAGGACCTGGCGGTGGATGGCGTGCTGCTCATCGGAGAGCACGGCAATTATCCGTACAATGAACTCGGCCAGCATCAGTATCCCCGCAAGCGGTTCTTCGACGAGGCTGCCGCGGTCATTCGCCGGTCGGGAAGGCCCATCCCTGTTTTCAATGACAAACACCTGTCCTACGCCTGGGCGGAAGCGAAGGCGATGTATGACACGGCCCGAGAGCTGAAGCTGCCCTTCCTGGCCGGTTCTTCCATCCCCGTTTCCTGGAGGAAACCGGATCTCCACTTCCGGCCGGAAACCGACCTGACGGATGCCCTGGGCGTGGGCTATGGCGGCACGGAGGCATACGGATTTCACGCACTGGAGGGGCTCCAGTGTATGCTCGAATACCGGCGGGGCGGCGAAACGGGCGTGAAGAGTGTCACCTGTCTCTCCGGCGATGCCGTCTGGGAGGCCGGGGAGGCGGGGCGGTGGAACTGGGACCTGCTCCGCGCCGCCCTCGCCAGTTCGACAAAGCCCGAACTGGGGACTGCCCCGATCGCGGAGATCCGGGGGAAAACAAAGAACCCGGACGTCTTCCTCATTGAGTACCGCGACGGCTTCCGCGCCGCCTGCCTGATGCTCTATGGATTGACTACCGACTTCCTGTTCGCCGGAAAGATCCGGGGACAGGAAGCCCCCGCCGCCACGAACTTCTGGCTCCAGGAAGGCCTGCCTTTCGCCCACTTCGCCCGCCTGAGTCAGCAGATTGAGACCATGTTTCTGTCCGGCAAGCCGCCCTACCCGGTCGAGCGCACTCTCCTGACTACCGGCATCCTTGATGCCGCGATGCACTCGAAGGCAGATGGGGGCCGCCGCCGCGACACACCCGAACTCGACGTGCGTTACCGGCGGAGTTGAACGCGGCGCACGCGCGCTTCCCTCCGGAACCCGATCACGGAGTCGCCCCCCGCCAACTCCGTGATCGGCTCCAGCTATCCGGGAGCCGGCACACTCATCGACAGCAAAACCTGTGAGGGGCAGGCGGCGCTGTGATACACGGCTTGCTGGGCAATCTCGAAGCAGCGGTCCGTGCCCAGCGCGCTGCCGGTGTTCGGGTTCACATCAAAGCGGGGCCAGTTACTGCTGGAGACGTCCAGCCGGATGCAGTGTCCGGTCCGAAAGACGTTGGCGGTGGGATAGAGCTCAAAAGTGAGCGGATAGACCTGGCCCGGTTCGAGTAGTTCGGGGTGCTCCCAGCCATTCCGATAGCGCGCGCGGAGGATGCTATCGGTGATGTTGATCGCCAGACCATCCGGGTAGTCCGGTCCCGGCGGGTACACATCCAGCAGCTTGGCAGTAAAGTCGGTGTCCCGGGTACTGGAGGCAGCGTGGAGGATCACCGTAATGGGCCCGATCACCTCCAGGTCCTCCGCCAGGGGAGCGGTTTGAAACGTGAGCACATCGGGGCGGGCGTTGAACGGCAGGGTGTCTCGACAGCCGAAACAGTCCGGGCGCCCGCGCTGATCGTAGCCGCCCGCCTTCAGAATCGGTTCGCCGGCGGAGAGGCCGCCGCCGAGTGTCGGCACGGGATCGCGCGGATCGAATGCATAGCGCGACGGGGGCGAGTCGCCCATCGGCGGGGTGGGGGAGAGGGAGCCGCCGGCGTGAAGATAATACGGCGTAGGCGTCACACCGGGCGGGGGGTAGTCCGGCTCGCTGCGCCACTGACCGCCGTGGTCCACCCGTCCGGCAGCGTCCACGCGGCCACTCCCCGTGCCCATCACAAAGAGTCGTACGGGGCTCGAGTCCGCGAACTCCGTGCGCAAACCCTTCAAGAAGTGATCGAACCACCCGAGGCGCGCGTCGTTGTAGTTGAGGATTGCACCGGTCCCGAAATCCAGATCCCCCGCGTGAGAGACGCTCCATCCACCATGCGTCCACGGACCCATCAGCAGCACCTGCCGTGATCGTTTCTTGGGGCTCAGCGCCACGTAGTTTTCACACGTCGCCCGTGCGTACGAGTCATACCATCCACCGAGATAGAGAGTGGGTACATCGGCGTGCTCGTCATAGTAGTCAGAGATGGCATAGCCTCGCTGACGCCAGTAGTCATCGTAGTCCCCGTGGGTGTACAGATCCAGTACCCACTGCTCGTAGGAGGGAAGGAACCGGAGCGGCGAGACGCCCTTCCGCAGGGGCGCGCGGCGCACCCAATCGCCCACCCGCTCAAACTCTTTCCGCAATTGCGCCCGCAGACCCGGATCGGCTTCCGCTTCCCGGCTGGTGAGGGCCATGCGGAAGGCATAGATCAGGAACCGCTGCTCAAGCGCGCCGTTTTGCCGCATCGAGCAATGGTGGTAGTTCGACGCCCCCACCGCAACGATCATCGTGGAGAGGTGTGGAGGGTTCAGGGTGGCCAGCGCCGACTGATCGCTGCCGCAGTAGGAGCCGCCCATCGTGCCGATCTTGCCGTCGCTCCAGGGCTGCGCCGCCAGCCACTCCACGGTATCGAACCCGTCCGGCGCCTCCCGCGCGAATGGGTACCATTCCCCCTCACTGGCGTGGCGCCCGCGCACATCCTGGATTGCACACACATAACCCCGACGCGCAAGGTAGGCGCCGTTCACGACATTCACGCCGGCGGACTTGTCGTACGGCGTCCGTTCGAGGATTACCGGGAAGACGCCCGGCGCCGGTTGCCCTTCCACGGCCGGGAAGTAGAGGTCCGTGGCGAGTTGCAGGCCGTCTCGCATCGGCACCCGCACATTGCGGGAGCACACGACATCGAATGCCTGGGGAGAACCTTCGTACGGAGCGGGCATGGGAGTCAGTAGAAACGCACACACCGGCAGCCCGAGCGCCCCGGCGTCTTTCCGCCCGTTCGGGGAAGGTGCGGCTGGTTCCTGCACAAATTCCGTCTCAGGCAAGCGTCCCACGCCGGTGGCATGCTTCCCGCTCTTACTCCGCGTCCCGCGCCGCAGGCAGTACGACGTCGAGTTCTGGCGGCGCGATCAGCCCTCAGTTCCGCTGACGAGCGATGCCTCGACCGGTGCGTCTCGTGTCGACGCGGCAGAAGGAGTGCTGCACAAGAACCCCCCCACCAGGAGCCACGCGGCAACGTAGCACGCGGCGCCGGAGAGAAGCGCCCCGCTGTAGCCGATCCACTTCGCGAGGGACATGGTGAGTACCGAGCCGAGGATCGTGGTCACCCCGTTCACGCTCCAGAAAGCGGGCGCCAGGCGGGTGAGCGGCTCCCCCATCGCGCGGAGGGCGGTGGCAAAAGGCAGCCCCATCAGAAAACCGGGGGGGACCAGCAGGAGCATCGTGGCCCCGGCACGCACGGGGAGCGGCAGCGCAAGCAACACGCTCACTAACGGCGCAAGGGCGAAGCGATAGGCTACGAGCAGCAGCACCAGAGCGGGAAGGGCCCGCTTGAGGCGCGCCACCGCCTCCTCGGGCGTGCCGCGCTCGGTGGAGCGGCTGCCGAGCGCACTGGCAATGAGCAACGCAAACAGTGTCACAGTCAGGGAACGGGTCGGCATGCCGAGCAGCAGGATGAACTGCTGCAGCAACGCCAGTTCGACCAGGATAAAGCCCGCTCCGAGCATCGCGAAGAAGAGGGTGGCCGAGCCCACCCGCAGTGCTGCGCCGGATGACCGGGGGCCCGGCTGGCGCAGACCCAGAACGAAGACGAACAGCAGCACGGCGGCGCTGGCAATCCCCGTTCCGATCAGCAGGTCTTTCAAGAACGGATGCAGACCCCGTGCCACATCCACATAGAACGGCGAGTCGTCGGTGACGGCGGAAAGGCTGGGGTAGTTGTCCTTGCCTGCTCCATCGCCGGTGGGGTACTGCCGTTCAAGGGCAGCCTGGATCTCGGCAATCGTTCCAGAGGGCGGAATCGTGCCTCCGCCTGCTCCCTGCGGGCGCACATGGGGCAGATACAGGGCTTCCAGTCCGTTGGCCACGACCGCCTGCTGGACCCCGCGCATGGCATCCGGTGTCCACGGCGTCCGGCGCAGCAGGAGGGCATGGCGGTAGGGCCCAGTCCCGAACATCGCCTCCGGTAGCCGGACCAGCATGACATGGTTTTCGGCTCCGGGGATTCCCATCCCGCGGAGCGCAGCGATCGCCGTAACGAGAAGGCGATCGATCAGAAACCCTTCCTGTGTGACCAACGCCAGCATTCCGTCCGCAGTCAGGTGGCGCCAGTAATCGCCGAACGCCTCGATCGTGTAGAGGTGATTGTCCAGCAGGGCGACGCCGCTGGTCTGCGTGGTGGCGGTCTTGGCGCACGCGAAGTAGATGAGGTCGAAGGCGCCGGCCCGCTGCAGGTAGCTGCGACCTTCGTCTACGATGAGCCGGACGCCCGGCTCGCGGTAGATGCGCGCGTACGTGGAACGAAAACGGGGGTCGGCGACGACAGAGGGGATGGCCGGGTTGATCTCCACGGCGTCCACTTCACGGGCGCCGTTCGCCTTGGCCAACAGCACATCCAGGCCCCCGCCCGAGCCGATCGCCATCACCCGGTTCGGCGCGCGGCCGAGCAGACGATACGGCAGCATCCCGATGAAGTGAGCGTAATCGCGGCGCACGCTATCCATCGTCCCGTCCCAGGCCGCCATCTGGGTCGGGACGTCGCCGTCTGTGTAGACGTAGAAGACCTCACCGTCCCCGTCCCCCACGACGTCGGTCCGGGAGATGGCCGTCCAGTCCGTACGGACGATGTGAGACCCGGAGTACGGGTCTCCCAATTCGGTAAAGAGAGGCTTGGTGGTCAGGTACCAGGGATGCCCCGGATCCCGGCGCGCCTCATACGGGGTTTGCAGTGGCGGCAGCGTAATCCACCCTGTTGCCAGATTGGTTCCGAGCACTGCCAGGAGCGCAACACCAGTGACAGCCGCGGCTGCCAGCCAGGCCCGAGCGCGGGCCCGCCACGCCACCGCCACCCCGGCAGCCGCGGAGGCGACCCCGAGGAGGAGCGGGGTGTTCAGACCCCCAATCCCGTTCAGCAACAGCACGGAGCAGGGCGCAGCGGCGGCCGCGCAGGCCAGGTCAATGAAGTACAGGCGCCCGATGGAGGCGGCGTACCGGCGGAAGAGCAGGGAGAGGAGCACCCCGGCAACGGTAAACGTAACCATCGGCAGCGCGAGAACCACCGCTGTCTCCGCACGCGCGACCAGGTCCCGTCCGAATGGGAGTGCGAAGAGGATGAGTACCGGAGCGGCCAGCGCGAGGGCGAGCAACGTGCTGAGGGCAGCGATCCAGGTCCGCAATCGGGCCGCCGACGGGCGCAGCCCCTGCGCCACCAGGCCTCCCAGGCCGAGCCCCCCGATCGCGCCGGAAACGATGAGAAAGACGTACGGGGAACGAAACAGCACGGAGAAAACGCGCGTCAGCGCCAGTTCCGCCGCGAGGATGCAAAAGGATACCAGCCCCACTGCCAGCGCGGCTTCCCAGGGCGGCTTCGTTTCCTCAACGCTTCCCGGAGCTGTGTCGGGTTGCCCCGTTGGGGCGCTGGTTGTGCTGACCGGTTCGGTGGGGCGGGCTGGCGGCATCCGGTTTCGTCTTGTCTCCCGTATTCACGGGGCGAGCAACTGGCTAATCTTACAACCGGGGACGCCCAAGGATCAGGTATTCGACGGTGGCATCCCGGCGGTACACCCGGCGGGAATGGTCCAGATCAGCCCGGAAGCGAGGGTACTGCTGCTCGATCACTCGCACTCCATCGCATTGCTCTTCAATTAACGCGACCAGCTCATCCCGACCGATGAGACCCTCATCGTTGTAGGAGAAGAGGAGCCACTCGGCGCGGAGTTCCGACAGCAGCCGGCGAAAGGCGGCGCGCACGGTGCTTCTGCGGCAAAACTCCGACCGCAGTTCATGCTCCGGTCGAAGCCCGGTGGCGCCGCGGGGTACAAATTGGTTCAGATCCCAGCGGGCAAGCGTCTCCAGAATGTGGTAGTTCGCACTGTATTGACGCACGTTGTACGGGGGATCGAGGTAAACGAGGCGAAGCGGTTCCGTCAGGCGGGAAACAAGCGCTGCTCCATCCTCGCAGAAAACCCGCCCTGTACCGGGCGCCGGATCAAGGGCCCGTAGGGAGAGTGGTCGAAGCGCGGTGGCCTTCAACTGCTTCAGATGCGCGCCGTAAACGGAAGCGGTATTTGCCACGCCGTCGGCAGCCTCCAGCAGACAGGCCACCAGCCAGTCGCGCTCCGGGTCGGTGATCACCTGCGCACGCCACCAGGCTTCGATCCTGTCCCGTATCGCCTGGATGCGCAACCCGTTCGCGCGGGAGAAGTAACAGCGTCCGCCGGCGCCGCCCTCGCAATAGGTCTCGAAGAACGACCCCGTTAATCCGGGAAGTGCAGCAAGGAAATCCAGGACGTGCCGGGCGCCTGCCTGCGCATCGGTGGGCATCGCCGGCGACACGCCTGCTGGCGACCGGCGTGCGGTGAGCGCCGCAGCGGAGGCGCCGATTGCGGCGGAATCGATTGCTCGCGCGCCGGGCCCTGAATCTCGCGCCGCAAGGTCAGGCTCCGGCGTGAGGAGCCATGAGCCGTGGGGGAGGAAACCGCTCGCTGAAACACGCGCCACTGATGGCGCAGGCGAGACTAGGCCGGCAAACGGCAGCCACTCGGAAATCCCAACCCGGGCGACCAGCGTGCAGTAAGCATAACGCTGCCAGTCGTTCGCATAGACTGTGTGCCCGCGCGCCTTGAAACGCCGGGCCACCGCGCCGGTCCCGGCAAACAGGTCCAGAGCGACCCCGTTGGGCGGCACACCGGCTGCGTCGAGGAGGCCCTCGATCACTCCGAGAAGCCGGTGTTTCGACCCGATGTAATTCATCTCTCCCCGCCCGGTCCAGGGGCGCCCCCAACCGGATGCCGGGGGCTACTCCTCCATCTCGTCACGGAGCGCCTTTAAGGCATCCTCACCATCCAGGAGGAAGTGGAAGTCCACCTCTTCATCTACCGTGATCTTGCCGAGTTGCTCAAAACGCCGAGTTTCGTGCAATGACACTTCCACGGGTGTGTCACGAAGCAGATTCTCATCCCAGTTCTCCTGCTCAATGAAGCGCTCCCCCATGCGCTTGCAGCGGGGGCACCGATACTTGAGGTACACGAAGCAGGAGCCGAAGACGCGTGGATACCAGGAACGCTGAACGAGATTGCGGGCCGCGATGCGCTCTCCGCAACTGCACTGAATCACTGCCGCCTTCATGGTCAGTTGCCTCTACCCGGACCCGAAACCAGGGCCTGTACTGTGTGGGAACATGCGCATTTTAGCACGGATTGTCCTGCTGCCGAACGACCACCGGGTCAACCCGTGGCACACCCGGGTCTTACCGGCTCGCCTTCCCCTCTTCGCGCAGATAGAATCTCCCCCATTGCTTGCCGGAGAGGGCAGGCTCCGGACAGAGGCTGATCGCGACGGCGGATAGTACGCCGTCCGCAGCCAGTCCCGATGGACTGTAGATCATCACCGTACGCTTGCGCTTCAGGTGTTCCGGCATTGCCGGCTCCACCAGCACCACAATCCCCTCCTTGACCAACTCCACGGCTCGACGGCCCCGTTGTGCGACCAGCCTCGGATGCGTGCTCCGCTCGAAGACTCCATATTGGATACGCGCGTCCGGACGGGGGCGATCCACCCCACCGCGACGCACGCCGCGAAAGTAGCCCTGTGCCCCCTCAAGCAGCGCCCGTGCCAGCAGCGGATCCTCCACGGCTCCCGAATCAGGCGCCTTCCAGAGTTGCAGGAGCGCCCGCGCCGCCACCG
>SYMT01000539.1 GCA_005805375.1 Actinomycetota bacterium | reverse complement strand
GGCCACAGGCAGCGCTTGATGCCGAAGCGTGAGATCACCACTCCGCCCAGGATGCCGCCTACGGTAAGCGCAGCGACTCCATACGTGCCCTGAATGACGCCTACCTGACTCGTGGCCACGCCGAGCCCTCCTTTCTCCAGGGGTTCCTGGAGAAACGGACCGGCCAACTTGGAGATCATCGACTCGCCGAAGCGGTAGAAGACGATGAAGGCCAGGATCCACCCGATCTTCGGTTGGGAGAAGAATGTGCGGAAGGCATCGGACCACGCGACGGGCGAGGAGTGTGGGGACGACGACGGGGGGGCAGCGGTAGCGGGAGGTGGGGGGGGCCGGCGGGACGCCGGCGTTCCCGGGGAGGTGGGCGAGGACCGATCTCCGGGCGGACGCGGGAGCAGGATCAGATTGAGCAGGAAGAGGAGCGCATAGGCGCCGGCGCCGACGGTGAGCGCCACGCCCCACGCGCGCGCCGTCGGGTTCGTCAATACCCCGGTGAGCAGCCCGTCCAGCAGCCCGAGCCAGGGGGGAGTCGCACCCTCAGCGCCGCGCCCCTCAATGAGTGTTCCGGCCAGGTATACCAGGTATCCGCTGGCGAAGATGGTGGCCAGGCGATAGAACGTGCTCCGGACACCCACGAAGAACGCCTGCTGCCGGGGACTCAGCGCGAGGAGATAGAAGCCGTCGGCGGCGATGTCGTGCGTGGCGGAGAGGAACGCCACCAGCGTGAAGAGCGCCAGCGTGAGCGGAAAGTACGCCGGGACCGCCAGTGCGAGCACCACGCCGAGCATGCCGGCTGCCAGCCCTGCCTGCGTGCCCAGAATCCAGCGCCGCCGGGTCATGGTCAGATCCACCAGCGGGCCCCAGAGCATCTTCAGGGTCCAGGGAAACGCGATCAGGCTGGTCCAGAGCGCCATCTGGTCGTTCGGGATGCCGAGCTTGTTGTACATCAACCCCGCGACGGTATTGACGACCACATACGGGATGCCCTCCGCCAGGTACAGCGGCGGGATGAAGCCCCACGCGCGCTGCGTCGGGCAATCGGGTTCCGGCTCCGGGTGCGCGGGGGACGAGTCTAAACTTGCCATTTCACCAACGCGCCATGATCACTTGCTGCCGGGTGTAGAATTGCATCCCTTCGACGCCCTGCATGTGCAGATCGCCGAAAAAGGAGCGGTTCCAGCCCGCGAAGGGGAACCAGGCCATCGGCGCGGGTACGCCGACGTTGATCCCGAGCATCCCGGCCGGGAAGCGCCGGGCGAACTCGCGGGCGGCGGGGCCGCTGCGTGTGAAGAGCACCGCACCGTTCCCGAAGCCGGAGGCGGCCCCCCCGGAAAGCGCCGTTTCGAGGTCTGGGGCCCGCAGGACCGCCAGCAGCGGGCCGAACACCTCCTCGCGGGCCACCCGCATCGTGGGCTCCACCGCATCCACCACGCTGGGACCCAGCAGGAACCCGTTGGTGTCGAACTGCCGGCGCCGGCCGTCGGCGCACACCCGGGCGCCCTCCATCTCCGCCCCTGCGAGATAGCCCACCACCCGGTCCCTCGCTTCTGAGGAGATCACCGGCCCCATGTCCGGCTCGTCCCCCGTGTCGGTAGGCCCGACCGTGAGTGCGCCGACGCGTTCACAGAGACGCTCCACGAACTCGTCTGCCCCGTTCCCGATAGGCGCCACGACGCTGCCCGCCATGCAGCGCTCTCCGGCGCAGCCGAACGCCGAGGCCAGCACACCGGACAGCGCGACCTCCAGGTCGGCATCCGGCAGCACCAGCAAGTGATTCTTGGCGCCGCCGCCCGCCTGCACCCGTTTGCCGAGCCGGGTGCCCAGTTCATGGACTGCTTGCGCTACTCGGGTCGAGCCCACAAACGAGATTGCCTGCACCTGCGGATGCGTCACCAGAGCGGTCACGCATTCCTGGTCCCCGTGTACCACGTTCAGGACGCCGTCCGGCAGACCCGCTTCGTGGAACAGCTCCGCCAGGCGAATCGCCGACAGCGGCGTCTTCTCGGAGGGCTTCAGCACAAACGTGTTCCCGCAGGTGAGCGCTACGGGCAGCATCCAGAGCGGTACCATCACAGGAAAGTTGAAGGGAGTGATTCCCACGCACACCCCCAGGGGATGGCGCACCGCGGTGCAGTCGATGCCCGGCGCAAGGTTCTGGACGTGATCTCCCGCCAGCAGAGAAGGGAGGCCGCACGCAAATTCCACCACCTCAATTCCGCGCTGCACCCCGGCGCGGGCTTCTGAGCGCGTCTTCCCATGCTCCCGGGAAACAAGGGACGCCAGCGCCTCCTGCTCCCGCACCAGGAGTTCGCGCAGCCGGAACATGACGCGCGCGCGCTCCACGGCGGGAGTCTCGGCCCACGCCGGGAACGCGCCGGCCGCTGCCGTCACGGCCCGGTTCACGTCGTCCGCTCCACAGAGCGGCGTCCGCGCGATGCGTACTCCTCGCGACGGATTGAATACGTCGGCCCAGCGTGTGGCCCGCGCCTCCTCCCATCGTCCCCCGATCAGCACAGGAACGACGGCGTCCCCCCCATCCGGCATGTCCCCTCCCCGCACCGCGGGGGCAACCACAGCGGGTTGCCCCTACCACTGCTTGCTCTGCGGGGGCAACCACAGGAGGTTGCCCCTACCACTGCTCCCGCTTACTCCTCACTGGCGTTGTGCACGCCGGATCGGAACTCCTCTCACGGTGCCGGTGGGGACGCTGGAAGGGGGGCGGTCACCACCAGGCTGTACATCAACGGCACGGCCGGCTTCCCGGCCGGGGCCGCCCAACGACGACCGGGAAGCGCGTCCATCTCCGTGAAGGCCTTCCAGCCGTTCAGGTACGGATATTCGGCAAAGTGCCTGACGCGGAGGCCCGCAGCCAGGGCGGCGCCCAGCACGTCACCGATGCCCCACGCGAATTCGTAGGAAGGGTGCGGATTGTGGAACGGCGCCGCCGGGGCGGATGCGTCAGGGCCGTGCTGGAGGCTCCCGGTGCAGTCCGCGATGTAGTCGCCCACCCCATCCGGATTCAGCCAGGGTTCGGCGGAGGAATACGGGTAGGCCGGTCGCCACTGCTCGTCGAAGGTGAGCGCCGCCGGGTGAAACTCAACCGCCACCCAGCGTCCGCCCGGATTCAGCACGCGGGCGACGCCGTGAAAATAGGCTCCCAGGTCGGAGAGCCAGCAGAGTGCGCCGTACGAGGCGAAGGCAACGTCGAAGCGGTCCGGCGTCTCTGCCAGCCAGTCCAGCACATCAGCCCGCACAAAGCCGCCCGGGAGGCCGCTGTCCCCCGAAAGCTGCCGGGCAAACGCGATGGCACTGTCGGAAATATCCACTCCGGTGACTACGGCGCCGAGTTGCGCCAGGGACAGAGAGTCCTGGCCGCAGTTGCACTGAAGATGCGCGACCGACAGCCCGGCCAGGTTGCCCAGTAGTTCTCGCTCTTCAGGAAAGAGGGTGCTGCCCCCGGCCCGGAAGAATGCCGCCTGGTCTGCGCCGCGGCCGTTGTGCACCGCAGTTGCGGCGTTCCAGGAACGGCGGTTTGCTTCGTGAGCAGAGTGCTGCATGGGTGGGGTGTGGGGGTGTGGCGGGGGTGCCTGCGGACCGGGCGAGGACTGCCGCACACCCCCACGTACCAGTGGCGATTGAGGCTCGTGCCCGAGCACGCCCCGGGCGTCGCAGGCGAAGCGATCGGTCACTTCGCCGTTGTCGTCGGTGAGGCACTGCACCGTGCCCTGATGGTCCAGGTGATAGGTGCGCGTGAGGCCGGCCACGTGGTCGTGCATCGCCGCCCGGGTGGCGCCGCACCACTCGGTGCGCAGGGCGGTACTCATTCGTCTTCCTGCGCCGGCATGCGCGCCATTTCACTACGGTACGCTTCCCGCTCGGAGAGATTTCCCTCTGGCGAATAACCTGGGATCGTGCGGAATCGCGGGGTTTCAGTACGATCACCCGGATTGCGGACCTGTGTGCAATCGGAGACTTTTTGGAAGAGGACTGGGTGCGCCCCATGTCTCTCCCGTCTCGCTACTCCGTTCTCCCGGGCTTCGCGCCGTTCCTCCGTGCCGGGTGGGATGCAGATGTCGGGTAGTTCTCGGACGTGAGCAGTTCTCCGCAGGCACGCGCCCGGATGGGCCGCGTGGGCACACCCAGCGAGCCCTGGAAACGCGGATCTGGCGCTAACCGCCCGTACGGCGTGCGAGTTCGAGCACCCGAGAGCCCTGTTCCTGCCCAACCACTGGCGAATCGAGTGGCCGCGAGGTAGTTCCGGGTTCCGGTCTTGCTCTCGGGGCCGTATCGGTGGCGCCGAAGGGAGGTTCAACCGTGGTGCAACCTGGATGCCCCTGTTGGAG
>SYMT01000538.1 GCA_005805375.1 Actinomycetota bacterium | reverse complement strand
GTGAGGGCAACCCCAACCACGTCCAGAGTATAGCACGCCATTACCGCCCCGTCAATCCCCCTCTTGTGAGTACCAGGACCAATGCAAGCAGCAGGAGTCCGATTGCGCCGCAGACTCCGGCACGCGCGCCGGGACTACTACGCTCCCAGGAACTCCTGACCGAACCGCTATTTGCGCGAAGCCACTCCGAGGCTCGGGCCATACCATTCACCCGCTCGCTCGCGAAGGCCGGGACCGGTAGCCCGGTCTCCACAATCACCGCAGGATCTCGTATGCGGAGCACCACCTTCAGGTCCCCCGCAAGCCCGCCGTATCGGCCCACCCGACCCTTTCCGAAGAGCCAGAATGCCTGACCATCCGGGGATCCGGGCGGCACCCACACCGCCTCTTCCCGGGTTTCGACGAACACCCGGTGGGGACCACCTCGTGCCGCTTCGAACGATGTAACCGTCAGAGTAGCCAGCAAGTCGTCACCCCGTTCGGGTGGCGGCGACTCCGAAACCTGAAGTGTTACGATCAGGTCGCCCGGCTCGCCACCGTAGCGGCCCGCCTGGCCGTCGCCCCTGAGCACCACCGGTTGTCCGTCGTGAGCTCGGACCGGAACCGGCACCAGCCGCGACGCACCCTCGACGGTAACGTATCGCGCCCCGCCGCGCCAGGCCTCCTCCCATGAGAGTGCGAGCCCCACGTGCACGTCGGCGCCGCGCTCCGCGACGCGCTGCAACTCCACGATGATGACGAGATCACCCGCGTCGCCCCCCCGCAGGCCCGCAGCCCCGCGCCCGGCGAACCGGAACGTATCCCCTTCCCGCACCCCGGAAGCGATCTCGACGACCTCCTGGCGATTCTCCACCTGGACACGGCGCAAGGTTCCGTCTTGTGCTTCCCGCTCGGTGAGGCGTACCGTGAGGCGGACATCCTCCCCGCGCGCCGGCGCCGGCGCCGGCGTCCGGCGAGCCGCTTCCAACGCCTCGCGCATCGCCGCTGCAGTGGGGAAGCGCTCCCCCGGATCTTTCCGGAGGGCACGTTCAACCACTGCCCGCAACTCCGGAGCGACGGTATCGGGAAGGGAAGGCGCCGGATTGGAGAGGATTGCTTCGATCAACTCTGCTCGGCTGGCGCCGCGAAACGGCAGGTAGCCCGTAAGCAGTTCATAGAGCAGCACTCCGGCGGCCCAGACATCGGTCTGTTCCAGGATCTGCCCGGAAAACGCCTCCGGCGGCATGTAAGCCGGCGTCCCCGAAACTGCACTACGCCGGTCGTGCGCACTCAGCGCCACAGCAAGACCGAAGTCATTGAGCCGCGGCACACCTGCCTGCACCAGCACGTTCTCCGGTTTGAGGTCGCGGTGCACGATCCCGGCGGCGTGCAGGTGCTCCAGCCCACGGAGAACACCCTCAACCAGATCGAGTGCCGTCTCCTGTGCCATGGGACGCCCCGTCTGGATGCCGATGCGCGCCCGCAGAGATCCTCCCGACACATACTCGGTGACCAGAATGCACTGCCCGTCATAGACGCCGGCATCCTGGACCGGCACGATGTTCGGATGTCCGCTCGCCCGCAACCAGGTTTCCGCTTCTCGTAACACAGCCGGGCCAGCGAGTGGATCGCGGGCCACCTTAACCACAACAGGGACCTGTAGATTGCTTCCGTGACGGTGAGCACGGAACACGGCACCAAACGCACCTTCGCCGAGTTTCGCGTCCAGGATGTAGGGCCCGAGTGAATCTCCCAGGCGTGGCATAGGCGTCGTGTGATTCTCCGCAAGCGTCACGGCGTTCTTCGCGTCCGAAGGCACAAGTTCCTGCCTGGAATGACGGCATTGCGAATCGCCGCCCCAACCTGAACCCTCTCCCGGGAATGGTATACTATGTTGAGGGCCGACGGTGTCCCCATCATCCGGGCGTCGAGTCCATGCCGGCACGACAATTGCACCGGAGAACACCCCGCTGTCGGCCGGGTCAGAAAGCTCTGCTACGCGCGATGTCACCTGCAAATCGCTGGATTCTTTCTGTGCTGGCACTGAGTTCCCCGGTGCTGGCCGGCGCCGGAGGCCGGAATCGTCCCCAACGCCAGCCCGCGCCAGCGCCGCCGCCTGCACCGCATCGCGCGGTGCGGCCCAACACCGGAGCCCCTGCACGCAGGGAGGTTCTGGATATCCAGAACCTCCGGGTAGCTCCGGCGCCCCGATTCCCAAACGATATTCCGACTTGCGACGTGCTGGTGGTGGGGGGCGGATTGGGCGGGGTGGCCGCCGCCGAGGCACTCGCCCGGCGTGGCCGCAGCGTCATTTTGACTGAGCCGACTTCGATGCTGGGCGGGCAGCTCACTTCGCAAGCAGTCTGCCTGCCGGACGAGAACTCCTACATCGAGCGTGAACCGGGCGCCGGCACGCGATCCTACCGCGAACTGCGCGAAGAATTGCGTGCCCGGTACGCAATCACACCCGGCATTGTGCCGGGGCGAGCGCAAAGCGTGGGCCAGGCGTGGGTGAGTCGGATCTCCGGAGAACCGATGGTATGGGAGCAGGTGATCCGTGCGCGCCTGGCCCGCCTGTCGGGGTCGGGAGGCGTGCGCCGCGTTCTGACCCGGCACCAACTCGTCGAGGTGCGGCGATTCGCTCACAACGGGCGCTACCATTACGCAGACTTTGTGGATCTCGACTCCGGCCGCCTCATCCGCGTGGCGGCCCGCTATCTCCTTGATGCCACCGAGTTTGGCGAGGGTCTCGAGGCAGCCGGCTCGCCGTTCGTCGTCGGACAGGAAGGTAAGTCCGAGCATCAGGAACCGCATGCTCCGCCCACCCCGCGCCCGGACTGGATACAGAGCCTCACGTATTGCTTCGCAGTGCGCTGGCAGCCGGACGGGCCGCACACACTGATCGAAAAGCCCGCCGAGTATGAATATTTCAAATCCCTCGGCGAGTACACTCTTGGTTATGACTACGTGGATCGGGGCCGTGTTTACTACAAGGTGTTCGAGCGCGTGCCGGGCGCCGGCGGGCCGTTCTGGACCTATCGCCGCATCGTGGCCGCCTCCAGTTTCCGGGACAATCCGCGGTACACACGAGACCTGGCCCTGATCAACTGGCGGGGCAACGACTTCCACGAGGAAAACCCGATCGGGAAATCCCTGCCCGAACAGATCCGTATCCTGCAGCGCGCCAAAGCCTTCGCGCAGGGATTCCTCTACTGGCTCCAGCAAGAATGCCCGCGGGACGACGGCGGGACAGGGTATCCCGAGATGCAGTTGGACCGGGAGGCGCTCGGCAGTGCCGATGGATTCTCCCTCCATCCCTATGTGCGTGAGTCCCGCCGCTTGCAGGCGCGCTTCACGCTGACCGAAAACCACCTGGCGCCCGACCCGTCCAGACCGGAACGAGCTTGGGGAGAGGAGTTTTCCGATACGGTCGGGATCGCACTGTATGCGGTAGACATCCACCCGGCAAAAGGGGAGCCGCCGCTCCTCGTGCGGGCCCTGCCCTACCATCTCCCGTTAGGCGCATTCCTCCCCGCCGGAGGGCCGGCGAATGTACTCCCCGCAGCGAAGAACTTCGGTGCTACTCGTCTGGCCCTCGCTTCCGCCCGTATGCACCCCACCGAGTGGCTGGCCGGTGAGGTCGCTGGAAACCTGGCGGCCTTCTGCCTCGAGAAGGACCTCCTGCCGGACGCAGTACGCGAGCAAACCGGTCTCCTACAGGAATTCCAGCAACGCCTGGAAACAAGCGGTATTCCACTCCGGTGGAGCACAATTCTCAAGACACCCTGAGGAACCAGGCTGTGCACACCTGCTGGGAGTACTTCCGGGTGGTCGCCCCCTCCGATCCCGCGGAGGGACCCGACCTCATGGCGCTGGGCCGGGAAGGCTGGGAACTGGTCGCGGTCCGGGAGACCACCTGGATCTTCAAGCGCCCGGAGCCGGACCCGATCGAGCGGTTCACCCGCGAGCAAAGCGCGGCCGCGCTTGCCGACGTGGCGGCGCATCAGACCGTCACGCGCACGTTGCTGAATCCGGATGTTGCCGCGCTCATCCGGCGCGTAAACCACACGGACCTGCTCCTGCTGGCAGATCGCGGGTTCCCGATTCCGGCGCTGCCCACTGTCGTGGATCTCTCCCTCACCGCCGACATCCCTACTATTCCCCAGGTCCTGGCCGCGATCCTCCCGGACCTGCCGTGCGACCGTCTCATCGTCGCCGACGAACTCCTGCCGGCTGCACCGGATCGCTGGAGGGAACTGCGGGCCGGACGCCGCGTCGAGAGCATCCCGCACTCCCAGTTCAAACAACTCGCCGCCCGGGCACAGGGCTGCATTCGCACCGGAGACGCGACTCCGTATGCGAACACGCTGGTTGTGGGAGGCTAATCGGGGGTCATGGTCGGATCCGGTTTGGGAACCTCGCCCCAACGGGCAAGCGCATCCTCGGCCGCTGCCTGCTCCGCATGCTTCTTGCTGCGTCCCGTGCCCGCCCCCAGCACCCGGGACCCGGCGTACACTTCGCTTTGAAACGACGGATCGTGCGACGGACCGCCCGCCAAGACAGTCACATAACTAGGCGTCAGCCGTTCCACTTCCTGGAGTCTTTCCTGCAGCAGCGTCTTGTAATCGGCGATGGCGGAGGGATCCACCCGACTGAGCAATTCTCGGCAGACGAATTCGCGTGCGGCATCCAATCCCTGAATAAGAAACAGTGCTCCCAACACGGCCTCAAAAGTGTTGCTGAGCGTACTGAGGCGTGTGCGACCGCCGGTCTGATCATCTCCCTGCCCCATGTCCAGCAGCGACCCGAGCCCCAGTGCCGCAGCCACAGGAGACAGCGAAGCGGCGGACACATAGCGCGCCTTCAGGCGGGTCAACTGGCCTTCGGGATAGTCGGGAAAGGTGCGGTAGAGATATTCATTCACCAGCAGCGCGAGCACGCTGTCGCCAAGAAACTCCAGGCGCTCATTGTGCCCGTACTTCGTGGCGTTGGCCGCGCTTCGGTGGGTCAGGGCCTGCTCCATAAGCGGCAGCCCTGCCTCTTCTAGCCCAAGCCCGGCAGCAAACGCGCCCACACGAGCGCGCCAGGCCCCGTCCCTTTCTGCCATTCCCGGATATTCCCTCACGGTCGCAAGAGATCTTCCACCGCGAAGCTCTCACAATCCTTACTCGACACTCCTGCAGCGCCCCGCGAGGCCCAATTGGTCATACCGCACACCACATAGCGTCATCATGCACTTCTGGACAGAGTTCACCGGCTCGATTTCACACGATGAATTCATGCGATGGGCATTGTACCATCACACGCACGGTTATTACCTCCAGGAACGGAATCCGATCGGACCGGCCGGCGACTTTGTCACCGCGCCGGAACACCATCCGGCATTCGCGCGCCTGGTGGGTCGCCGGGTGACCTCGGTTCTGCGCCGTCTGCGTGACCCCGGGTCGTCGGTGGTAGTCGAAATGGGGGCCGGGAACGGCACGCTGGCGGCAGGCATTCTGGAAACACTCGACAGGACCCTTCCGGGCCCACCCCTGCAGTACTGGATCGTCGAACCCTTCCCGGTCTGGCGCAGGCGCCAGCAGGAGCGCCTCGCACCCTTTGGGGACAGGGTGTGCTGGCTGCCGGACCTTGATGCGTGCCCACCGTTTCGCGGGGTGTTCCTCAGCAACGAGCTACCCGACTCGTTCCCGGTCCATCGGGTCATCCGTCGAGGGGACAGCGTGCGGGAACTGCAGGTAGTCCATCAGGGCGACGGCTTTGCCGAGGTGGAAGCGTGCCCAAGCACTCCTGCGCTGGCGGAGTACTTCCGCCGGATTGGGTTTCTGCCGGCGCCGGACAGGAAGTGCGAAGTCTGTGTCGGCCTCGCACCCTGGGTCCGGCAAGTGGCGCGGCGCCTGCAAGCCGGCTCGTTCCTCACGCTGGACTACGGCGCCACGGCGGAAGAGCTGTTCCTGGCCGGTCCATCGGAAGGCCATCTCCGTGCCTGCCACAGGCAGGCACACAGCACGCCGCTGGCCGATCCGGGCTCCCAGGACCTGACCGCCTGGGTGGACTTCACGACGCTGCTGCGGACCGGGCGGGAAGAGGGGTTGCGCCTGGAGGCGTTCACCACCCAGCGCCGTTTTCTGCTGGCGATGGGGTGGGAATCAGAGCGGCGACACGATCGGAGCGGCAGGCGCCGGGCCCTCACCGATCTGGTGGACCCGGCGCAGATGGGCAGCACCCGCGTGCTGGAACTGCGCCGGGACGAATAGGACCTACCGGCCGCCGAAATACTTCTGCAGGATCTGGTAGCCCACCAGGATCCCCGCCAGTACCAGAATGAGCCAATAGTGCATGATCTGGAACCGGTTGAGGGGCCAGAACATCACTTCAGCACGTCCGATCACTCGGTCGCGGGTGAGGGGACCCCAGGCACGGCTATCATTACTATTGTTGCGATTGTCCCCCATCATGAAGTACTGGTTGTCCGTGAGCTTGATCGGCGTGGAGTCCGCAGCATAGCGTGGAGCTTCTGATTCCGGCTGATCGAGATACGGTTCGTCAAGTGGCCGCCCGTTGATCTCGATGTGGGCGGGTGAATACGTGATGCTGCGCCCTTTTATCACCGCAAGGCGCACATCGCCGGCGATCGTGTACACCGTACCCTCAACGCCCTTGTCAGCCCCATAATTGGCAACCGGCACCGCCTGGATCCGGCCTTCGGGATCAGAGAGCACTGTCCTGCCGTCCACCGTCACCTGGTGCGGATCGAACTCCACCCGGGGGCTCGGACGAGCGAGGAGTTGCATCTTCTCTTTCTGGTAGGAAAGATGGATCGTAGCACTAGCGTCCCGCACCTCGACAGGGGGTTTTTGATTCTCGTCGAAGCTCACGCCGTTGCCGAAGTCGGCTCCCGGGCCTAACGCCACCCGTCCGTCCACCAACACTCGCTGCGGAACCGGGCGCAGAGTTTCGCCCGGGAGCCCCACCACGCGCTTGATGAACTCCTTCTCCTCCGAATTCGCCTCCTTGGGCGCGCGGAACACCACGATATCCCCCCGCGAGGGATCCGCAGTGCGGTAGAGCAGCTTGTTTACTAACAAGCGGTCACCGATGACCCGTCCCTTGCCCGTATCCGGCCCCATCAACGTGGGTTCCATCGAGCCCGAGGGAATGTAGAACGCCTGGAAGAGGTAGGGACGAATCACCAGGAACACCACCACCACGACTGACAGGATGATCTGAACGTTTTCGATAATCCAGACGGTCGTGGGTTCCCGATT
>SYMT01000537.1 GCA_005805375.1 Actinomycetota bacterium | reverse complement strand
GTCGGTTCATCGGCGAGCAGCAGCTTCGGTTCGTTGATCAGCGCCCGCACCACCGCCACCCGCTGGCGCTCCCCTCCCGAGAGCTGCCCGGGCCGGTGCGTCAGCCGGTGCGAGAGCCCGACGCGTTCGAGCAGGCGCTTTGCCCGGGCCTCCGCCGGCTCGGTGCGCTTGAGAGACCCGGCAACCAGCGTGGGCACCAGCACGTTTTCGAGCACAGAGCACTGCGGCAGCAGGTGATGCAACTGGAACACAAAGCCGAGCTCCCGGCTCCGCACCTCCGCCAGCTCCGCCTCCGACGCCGCCCCCAGATTGCGTCCGGCCAGCCGGATCTCCCCGGCGTCCGGCCGGTCGAGCGCGCCGATCAGGTTCAGCAGCGTGCTCTTCCCGCAGCCCGACTGCCCGACGATGGCCAGCGTCTCCCCCGCGTCCAGGCTCAGGTCCAAGCCCCGCAGGATCTCAATTTCCGTCCCATCCGCGTCCGCATACCGCTTGCGAACCCCTATCACTTCCAAAAGCACGGCGGGTCCCCTGGGGGTATTTTACGCCACTTGTCTGCGTCCTCGTCCTTGTCCTCGCACGGGGCGGAGCAGATGGATGGGCAGGGTGCTCCCTACCCGGACGCACACGGGGTTCGACGCCCAGCCGCCGGGAGTGAACTCTACCTGCGAGGACGGGACGCGATCTCGGGCTGTCGGGCCGCGCTCGAACCGCGGGATGGCATGTTCACACGCGGCGGCGTCTGCGTGTGCGGCGCCTCTCCGGCGCCTCACTGAGTTCGAGACAATGCTCACCCGAGTATTCGGACAACGGCGCCGGCGGTCCACTTTACAGCGTGTCTACCGCACTCGGGCAATCGTCCGGGACTACCGCTCCCCGTCGGCCTGCCTGGAAACGAAATGGGGACGCCGCGCCGGGAACGGCGCGGCGTCCAGAGGGCGGAAGCTATGCCGCCGGCTTTGTGCGGAAGTTCACCCAGGTATGCACGTGGGGGGCGCCGCGGAAGTGCCAGACCAGGGTCGGGCCTTCGATGCGCCAGATGTCCCACTCCTGGTCATTGCCCAGGTCCTCGTTCTTGTAGAACGAGAAGTGGAGTTTCTCCCCGCCGCCGTGGGCGTGGACGGCGTCTACCGCCTCCTTGACGTCCGCCTCGCGGTAGGGGGCCAGCAGGGCCATCATCACTTTGTGGACCAGTTCCTTCTGGTCCTTGCTCATTTCACCGAGGGCAATCCCGGCGTAGTCGCCCTTCTTGACCTGGATGGCGTCTTCCTTCGGGGCCATCGGCAGGAGCGCCTTCTCGCGCTGCTTGCCGTCCAGCGCCTGGAAGACCTGGTTGGCCATCTGGGTCTGGTAATAGAACAGGTTCGCGGCCTGGTTGCCGGGCGCCTGGTGACCGTAGACGATGGGGCCGCCGAATGCCGCGCCGTCAATGGAGTTGCCGTCGGCGCGGATGGTGAGGTGCCGGCCCGTCATGACCCACTCGGAGGGGCCTTTGCCCGGCTCGCCGAAGATGGCGCAGCTAAAGTTGCCGAAGCCGCCGTCGTCGTCCTGCATCTGCCGGAGGAAGCGATCGTAGCCTTCTTCCGAGGTCACGCCGCGCAGGATCTCGTGGATCATCCGCTGCTGATCGTTGTTGAAGAACTCCCCGATCTTCTGCGGGACGATGTGCCAGTTGGCGCTGATCTTGGTGGCCGACGGGTGGTCGAACGGCATGACCACTGCCTGCCGCTGCGGCGCGGTCAGTGATTCGTAGAGACGCTGGACCGTCGTTTCCGCGAGGGCGACCTTCGTCCCTTTCGGAAGCGGATCCACCGCTGCCAGCGCCCGATCAATTCCGAGGGCGCCGCCCGCCGCCGCTGCCACCGCAGCGCCGGCCGTTACCAGGAAACGACGCCGTGCCGGGACGGGCGCGCACTCCGGGCATTCCACGTGGGTGTCTCGCTGCATGCTGTTTCCCTCTCCTCGGCCCCACCCTCGGGACCGCTGCAACGGGTCTTTCGTGACCCTATTTCGAGGCATTCCCCAAGTGGCCACATCATTCCTCCGTGGGGAACAGAATGTTCTCCGGGGTAGAATTGCAGGCAACTGCGCAACCCGGCGGGGATCCCCACGTCTATTGAAACGGGAGATCGCGCCACGGGCGCGTACTCCCTTCGAAAGGACTTGCGGAACCGGCATGCGGGGCTTCACTCCCGAATACTACGAAACGTTGACCGGGTTGATCGGGAATCTGGAAGAGCAGACCACTGCGGAACTGGTGGTCGAGGTGCGTCCCTGTTCGGGTAACTACCGGGACGTGGACCAGCTTGTGGGCGCCGGGCTGGCGCTGGGCGGGCTCGGGTTTCTGTTGTTCAACCCGTGGGAGCATGCCGAATGGGCCGTGCTGCTGGATGTGGCGCTGCTGTTCCTGATGGGAAGCTGGCTCGGGGGCGCGGTCCCTTCGTTCCGCCGCCTAGCGCCGGCGCGTCGCCGCGAGCGACAGGTGCGCGAGGCGGCCGAAGGGGCGTTTTGCCGGGAACGTGTCTCCCAGACCCGCGCCCGGACCGGGGTGCTCATTTACGTGTCGCTGCTCGAACAGCGGGTAGAGGTGCTGCCCGACTCCGGGGTGACCGCCGCCGTGTCTTCCGAAGCCTGGAACGAAGCCCTGCAGGGGCTCCGTCGTATCTGGGATCAGCCGAGTCCCGCTCAGGCACTGCTGGACGGCCTCGGAACGTTCGGGAAGGTACTCGCCACGGCGCTCCCCCCGCACGCAGACAATCCGGATGAACTGCCGAACCGCCCGCGGGGAGCGCGGAAGGATGAACACTAGAGTGGGCACACGAAAGCTGGGGATGGCGCGCGGGAGCTGGCTGGTTCTGCTGGTGGTGCTGGTGGGGCTGGGGGTCGTGTCGGCTGCACGCGAGGCGGATGCGCGCGTGGGAGGCGGCCGTTCGTTCTCCGGTGGATCGCGTGGAGGCGGGGGCTCTCGCAGCAGCGGGGGCGGCGGGAGCTTTCGCTTCGGCGGAGGCGGCGGGTTCCGGAGCAGCGGACGCGGCTACGGCTACGCGGCCCCGATCGACCCGATCGTAGTGGTGCTGCTGATTGTCATCGCGTTGGTGGTGCTCGCGGCGATGTTGTCGGCCGCCCGGAATTCGGGGGGCTATGTCTCCTCGGCGCCGCCGCCGGCATCGGTCTGGCCGCCGCCGGGGACGCCGGACCTGCCGGTGCGCAACCGTTCTCTAACGCCGGCTGCCGCATTGGCGGCACTCTCCCGCTACGATCCGAACTTCTCGGAAATCACGTTCTACGACTTCATCTACGCTCTCTACGGCCGGGTACACGAGGCGCGCGGGCGGGGGCAACTGGCCGACTTCGCCTCGTATTTCGCCCCGGCGGCGCTCCAGCAGTTCACGCCGACCCGCCCGGCAATCCGTGATGTCACCGGCATCATCGTGGGAGCCGCTTCGATCACCGACGTTTCCGATCCGAGCGCCGCGCCCCGGGTCACCTTGACGGTGCGCTTCGAGACCAACTACACGGAGTTGCGCGCGGACAACCGGGAGGAGACCTACTACGTGGTGGAGTTGTGGACCTTCCAGCGGAACCGGGATGTGCTGTCGCGCCCGCCCGAAGCCGTGACGGCATTCCATTGCCCGCGCTGCGGCGGCTCGCTGGAGAAGCAGACGGACGGCTCGTGTGCTCACTGCGGGGTGCGGATCGTCGGGGGCGACTTCGACTGGTTCGTCACCCAGGTGCGCGTCTCCGAGCGCTCGCCGCAGGGGCCGACGCTGCTGCGCGACGTGCCGGAACATGGCACGGACTACCCGACCGTGTACCAGCCCGGGTGGGGCCACGCGCGGGAGCAGTTGCTGGACGCCAATCCGGACTTCTCCTGGAGCCGGACCGAGGAGCGATTCGGAACCATTTTCCGCTCGCTCCAGGAAGCCTGGTCCTCGCTGCGCTGGGAGTTGGCCCGTCCTTACGAGACGGACAACCTCTTCCAGATGCATCGCTACTGGATCGAGGCCTACCGGAAACAGAACCTGCGCAACAAGCTGGAGAAGGTGGAGATCCGCGAGATCCTACCGGTTAAGGTCGTCAGCGATGCGTTCTACGACGCCCTCACGGTGCGCATTTTCGCCTCGATGCTGGACTACACGGTGGACCAGACCGGCAAAGTACTGTGCGGGTCGGCCAAGGTGCCCCACCCCTTCAGCGAATACTGGACGTTCGTCCGCCGCCGTGGGGCCGCGGAGAACGCCCGGCCCACCACGTCGTGCCCGAACTGCGGCGCCGGCCTGCAGATCAACATGGCGGGCGCCTGCGAGTACTGCGGCGGCAAGGTGGCGAATGGGGACTTCGACTGGGTGGTGAGCCGGATCGAACAGGATGAATCGTATCAGGGCTGAGCGGGGACCCCACCCGGGGACCGCACACCGGGCCCGGGTGGGGTTCACGCTGATCGAGCTGCTGGTGGTGGTGGTCATCATCTCGATCGTTTCCGCCATCCTGTTGCCGACATTCATCACCGCTCGGGATCGCGCCCGAATTCGTGCCGCCGCCGAAAGCGCGGCGGCGGCGGCTCCTCGTCCGGGGGGTGAGCGCGCCCGGGCGCCGGTCGGAGTTCCGCCGGTGCTGCGGGCGGTAGAGCTTCGCCTGGTGCTGGACCCGAGCTACCACCGGGTCGGAATGGACGTGTTCACCCGGTACCGTGTGGATGGTTCCGGCAATGTTCTCTTCCGGGCGGGCAGCGGAAGGCCGGATGAGCCGCTGCTGCTGATGCTTCCCTTCCCCGATCACACGGTGGAGGCGCGAGACGTCCGCATTCGCGTCCGGGAGGTAGGACCTGACGGGCAGCCGGGGCGCGAGGTTCCCGGCGACCGGGTCGTCTTTGACCGCACGGGCATCTACTTTCTCACCCGCGCTGCGCGGAACGTCATGCTGCGCGCGGAAGTGGGCTTCACCGCCTTTGGGAGGGAGCGGTTTGACTACGCGCTCCCTCCGTCCGAGCTGCTGGAATCGCTGTCGCTCACGCTGGAGCTTCGCGGCGCCGAAGCCCGCACCGTGCCGGATGAATCGCTGCAGCCCAGTGCCTCCGGTCCCCATCAACTGCGATGGGAGTTCCGGAACCTCGTCAGCGACCGCAAGATCAGCGTCCTGATTCCCGCCGCACAGGCGCCGCTCGCGCGCATGCTGCTGCTCTGCCGTCTCGTGGCCGTGGCGGTGCTGCTGTTCGGCGCCGGGTTCTGGTTTCTGAGCGAACAGGTGAAACCGGGTCAGTTGGACGCGTTCCGGTTGGGGCACTTTCTGCTGCTCGCACTCACCTATTCGGTGTTCTTCGTCGTCTTCGCGGTGCTCGAGCTCCACGGAGGGATCGGCACACCCGTGGCGATGGGCGTGTCTGCGGTGGTATCTTTGCCGCTGCTGGTGCTGCACGTAGCGCGGGTTCTCGATTTTCGCTTCGCAGCCACATGGGTGCTGCCCCTCGCCCTGGTCACCCTGGGCCTCGTCATCAACGGGGTCTATGGCGGACCTGCCCGGGACTACGGGTTCATCGCCGCGACCGTGATGCTGCTCGGCTGGGTCACCGTGTTCTACCCCTCCTGGGCGGCCGGGCGGGAGCGGCATCGCCGTGAATGCACTGCGGCCTACCTGGCCCACCGGCGGGCGCTGGCAGAACGTATTTCCGGCCCGCTGGCAGCCCGCCTGGCGGAACTGCATCCGGTGGTCGGCAGGCTGGCGGAGCTCCAGCAGCTTCCCCTGGGAGAACCCCGGGCGACGGATTCCGGCCCGCCGGCTGCGGCACGCGACCTGCTGGGAAAGCTGGCCCAGGAGCATGAACGTCTCACCAGTCGCCTGTCGTACCTGCCCCCCACGCCGGGGCCCGAGACCCCCGGGATTCTGCGGAGCGTGGATGCCGAAGCAACTTCCCTGGAGGAGCAACTGGTCCTTCACCTTGCGCGCCTGAAGACGGACCTCCTGGCGCGCACCGGGGCGCCGGAGGCAGCGGCGAGGCTCGAAGGCGCCCGTTCCGGACATTGCGCCGCTTGTGGGCAGGCAGCTCCGGGGGGCCGATATTGCGCGCAGTGCGGCACGCTGCGGCCTCGCGAAACGACCTGCGAGGGGTGCTCCGCGCGGCTGCTGCTTCCGCTCCACCTCATTCCGGCGGAACGTCGCGAAGGCCCCATGCACTGCCCTGACTGTGGGGGGCGGCTCCAATGGCGGAGCTACCAGGACGCAGAACGTGGGCCGAAGATTGTCGGTGAAGGCTGACTGCGTCCCGTCGAAAAAGGGCACGAGGATCGCGGCGGAAGGAGGAACGATTTTTCCGGGCTGGCCGGTCCGGCCTACCCCGCTTACCCAGGGGTCTCAGCCGCCCTACCGGATCAGCGGACCGCGCACGTCCAGCACCTGCGTGGCCGCGAGGCTGTTCCCGAAGGTGGTGAAGTTGCGGAAGGTCCAGAGCACGTTCTTCTCGCGGTTCACCTCAATGAGCTGCGGGTTGTCCGGGCCCGCGTGGCAGTTGCCGATGATCACGTTGCCGCTCGGGAGCACCTGGAGCATCGCCACCCAGGCCAGGGTGATGCCGGGGAGCTCTTCTTGCTCGACGCTCCAGACGACCTTGCCGCCCGGATTCACCTCAATGACCCGGTTGCCGTTGCCGGCCCCGATCAGGGTGTTGCCGTTGGGCAGGCGATAGGCGCTGTAGACCTCCGTGCCGTGGCCTTCCGGGCCGTGGCCGGGTGAGCGCGGCCGGCCGGCGAGGTCGAGCGCGTAGCTCCAGACCACGCGGCCGGTCGGGTCGTACTCCCGCACCGTGCCGTCGCCTTCGTGCGCGACGAGATAGTGACCGGTGTCGAGCTTGCGGGCGAGGCGGGTATCCCGGTGCGGGTGGGGATGGTTTACCTGGAGCGGGATCTCCTTCGCGATCCGCCCGTCCCGATCCACCTCCACCAGACGGCGGTTTCCCGTCTCGGCGACCAATGTCCGATCGTCGCGGAGGCGCTGGAAGGCGTGGATCTCGATCGCTCCCGAGTAGCCGGCCTTCGGCTGCGCCTGGTGCTGCCACACCACCCGGTGGTCGGGGGTCATCTCCACCACACTGGTGTTCGACGCGACGAACATGACATTCCCGTTCGGCAGCAGGGCGAGGTCGTGCGGCAGGTAGCGGCTTGCGGTTTCCCACTCCACCTCCCCCTTGGAGTTCAGGATTGCCACCCGGCCGCTGTCGGCTCCCAGCACCCGGTAGCCCGGCGCCGCAGCGGCCCCGACCGCCATGCCGCACGAGGCGGCCAGACCGGCCAGTACGGTTCTTCGATTGATACTGCTCATCGTTCGTGTTCCTGAATTGCGGTCTCGGGTGCTCACGGCCGGTCACCGCGCTGGATCTTGACGTGGCCCCTGGGTCGAATCGGTGGGGACGAGATGGATCAGGGCGATGGGTTCATTGTCCTCGATCTCGCCCTTGTTTGCGTCCTCGTTGTTTGATCGTGGCGCACGCCCTTCCCGTTGAGTCGCGCGGACGGGACGCTGCGCCGAGTGTGCGCCCGGCCTGGCTCCGGTGGGGGCGGACCACTTGCTACGCCCAGAGGGCACCCGGCGTGGCTCGGGTACGGTGGGGCGTGTGGTTCGGAGGACCACTTGCTTACGGCGAGGGGCACTCGGAGGTGCGGCGTGCGATTCGTGTGGTGAGACCACTTGCTACGCCCAGAGGGCACCCGGCGTGGCTCGGGTGCGGTGTGCGATTCGCCCATGGCCATTGACTATCGGCCGTTTGCCATTCGCCATCCCGCTACCGAAACTGGAGTGAGTAGAGGGCGGCGCAGCGGTATTCCAGGCGCAGGCGGACCGGCTTTCCAGCGAGTTTCTCGAGGTCGGCGCCCTCCCACTTCAATTCATGCACTCCGGAGTCCAGCAGGGGACGGCACCGATCCGCAGTGAAGCCCTCCAGCCGTTCGCCCGAGGGGCCTCGTAATTCGGCCCGCACCTCGCACTCGTCGAAATCGCGGCCGGTTCGGTTCGTGCCGCCCTGCTTGACTGAGGCGTCCAGGTCCAGGAAAAGCCGAGAACCCTGGAACAGCAGCGGGCGGGTGACCACTGTGCCCTGATCCGGCCCGGCCAGCAGGCCCAGCCAGCGATCCTCGGGGAGGGTGGCCATCGCGATGGTGGTGCGGTTTGCGCCCAGCCGGGTGGGAGCGGCGGAGTGGGCGCCGTTGAAGGCGCCGTAGAAGAGGAAGTGTTTTCCGCCGTGGGTGACCGGGCCGGACATGCTCTGGTAGCCGGCATCGTACGAGCCCGCTTCGCCGCGGAAGAGGAAGGGTGTGCGCCGGTCCACCCAGTTCCAGTGAAATCCGTCCCGGCTGCTCAGTAGGTACACCCCCCAGGTCTGCTCGTGCGTCTGATGCACCATCAGAAATCCGACGTGGAAACCGGCGCAGAGACCCGCGACAAACTGGCCGTACTGGAAGTCCACTCGGTCCTCGAAGTCCGGGGCGAGCATTACCCGTGTGGGGGTCCAGCGGAGGAAGTCGTCGCTCTCTGCGAAGCCGATGGTGCGAATGTGCCGATGGATGCCGGCGCCGTGAATTTCTTTCGCCAGAGGATGGCCGGGCCGCGGATAGGCGACGTACTTGCTCCGGCGCGGATCCCAGCCGAACATGGTGGGGGCGTCCGCCAGATTCGGGCCGTGGCGGATCACCGGGTTGCCGGCGTAGGGCGTCCACCGGAGGCCATCCGGCGAGAAGGCGACGGCCGCGCCGCCGTTCCGGTTCGCCACCGGGCCGTTTTCCCACTCCCCCATCGCTTTGAAACGGCGCTTCGGATCCGGATCGTGCGGATCGCGCACGACGTTGGTGAAGGTCAGGTCCGACCTCGCATCCCAGGCGCCCACCAGGTTGTTCCGGCGGGAACCGCGGTACTCGATCAGCCCCAACTCCGGCTTTTCCCAGCGGAATCCGTCCCGCGAGATCGCATAGCACCACGGTCGCAGGCCGACCGCCCAGGCGGGCGCGGTGTACCACAGCTTGAACAGCTTCTCGTCCGGATCATGGAGGGCGGCCTGGGTATCAAGCTGAATGCCCTGATCCCCCTCTCGCTCCCAGGGGCGATCCGCCGCCAGAATGGGGTTGCGCGGATTCTTCTCGGGGCGGTAGACAAACCGGGAGACGCGGCTGTATTCGGCCAGGAGCAGATCGTCCAGGAAGAGCTGCTTCTCGTTCCCCACGTCAATGATTCCAGGCGTCCCGGGCCGCGCCGGCGTGACCAGCGGCTCCGCACAGGCGTCTGTACCGCCGCCGCCCTCTGCCGCCGCCAGCGGGCCGATCGCCGCCGCTGCAAGTCCCTGCAGGATCCCCCGCCGCGTGTTGTCTACTCCCATGTCCTCTTCCCCACCCGGTGTGCGCCGGCCCGCCCGCTCGCCACTCATCATCGTTGGCTGCCGAAATCTGCGGTGCGGGAGTCACCGATCGTGAGTGGGTGCGCGTCTGCTACCGTGCTCCCGCGCCATTCGCTACTGCGGCGCGTTCTCTCCCGGAGGAGCGGGATCAGGAGCGGGTGCGGGATCAGCAGCGGGAGCCGCGATCACGAGATCCACGGGTTCCGACTCACCCCCGCCCGGCGCGGGATTCCGGACGCGCACCGAGATGGTCTTTGCCTCCGCCGTGTCCGCTGCTTCCAGGGTCACCCGCAGACGGGATGTGCTCTCGAACTCCGCGTCTCGCTCCTCGGTCCCCCAGAGGACACGCGCTCCCGACACAGAGTCCCGCCCGACCACTTCCAACCGGGTGCTATTCTGCGGCAACGGCGACGGCGATAGGCTTGTGAGTACCGGGCGCGGATTCGTGCGGTCCTGCATGTTCAGCAGTCCCCGGGTCAGCGACTCCAGGCGCTGCAGGATCATCGGCGCGAACATGCCGGACAGAAAGGCGATGGCGGTGACCCCGAACCCGTTCACCTTGTCGGCGTCAGCGGCGCCCGCACCCCCGTCGCCGCCGGCGGACGCCGGTGCATTGACCGTGAGGAAGTTTGCCCGCACCACCGTGTAGAAGATCAGCGCCACGATGGCGCCTTTGAACGGCGTCAGAAAGTGCCACCACACCCAGCGCCCGGACAGCCGCCCATTGCCTGCATAGTAGAGGAACACGCCCACAGCAACCGGCCAGGTTCCCAATGCGCCCGCCACCAGCACCACGAGCAGGCGTCCCTGTTCCCGGCTCAGCGTCGCACTGTTGGGCAGGAACGGCAGGTGCAGCGTGATGGATGTGCTTGTCTCTACCGCGAGTGGCCAGAGCTGGCTGATGAGCCCGCCGAGCCCGACGGCAAGCGCCGAGTAGAAGATCCAGAGCAACGGGGGCAGCCAGAGCGGCGTCTCCGCTCGCTTCCGGGACGAGGCCGGCTTGTTCATTCAGACGCTCCTTCCGGCAGGCTGAGCCGAGGCGCTACCGGACCGGTTGCTGGCCGCACGGTGCATTCCGGCGCCAGCGCCGGAATGCACCGCGGGGACAGGAAGTGTACCTGCCGGACCGCATCGGGCTGGTGTCCTGCCGAAACATTGTGTTTCGGCAGAAGCGATTCCTGCCGGGATCAGCCGGAAAATCCTGCGGACGGAATGTACCGCCTCTCGACGCGCCCGGTTCGCTCGACTGTCTCAGTCGAGCAGGTCCCGGTAGCGGTGACTCACCCGGCTGCGAATGAGGGCCGTGAAGGGTGCATCGCGGCTCACAAGTGTGCGCAGCCACTCCCGGCGGCGCACCACGGCATCTGGATTCTCGGAATCAGGCGACATCTCTGCTTCGAGGAGATCCTTCTCCGCCTGCTGTACCCATTGAAGTCGGGTGACAATTGCGTCCCGGAGGTCGTGGGTCTTTGCAGAAGGTTCAGCGTGGAGTCTCTGCAATTCCCCCGCCGTGTTCGTCGCCTCGCGATCGTCCGCCGATCGACTGCAGAAGAACAATGTGGCCTTCTCGTCGGACTTGATTTCTTGAATCAGACGCCCTTCCGGGCCGTCCTCCGGGCGCAGCCATCCCCCGGGAGGAGTGTTCTTCCGACGGCGCAGGTTGCATGAGCGGCAAATACAATAGAGATTCCGCCAATCATACCGCCGGTTGTCCGGATCCTCGTGCTGCACCTCCAGGTGATCAATCTCGAAGCCGCCCAATTCGACTCTGGCTTCGCACAGGTAGCATTTCCCGCGACCATCACCGTAGAGTTGCTCACGGACGTCGCAACCATCGTACGCCTTACGCCGCGCCAGCGACGGCGGGGGCTCGGGATGTCGCAGGTGATTGATCATGCTCTTGTGCTTGCAGCAGGTGTTCCAGGCGTGGTCGCTCGGTGGCCGACCAGACCTCCAGCCCGAGCCGGGGCGAACGGGCTGAGAGTTCGGCTCCCAGTTTGCTGCACTCCGTCTCATCGGCCGGGGTCCGGTGCGATTGGTGAATCAGGCGGCGCCATCGTTCCAGCATTCGGGTGGTGTCCAGATCCATATCGCTCGAGATACCGAAGTGCCCCGTCATGATCGCCCCGTACGCGACGCCCTGCAGGTCCGCGCTGGCCAGGGATTTCTTTTTGGTCAGGTCGAAGATGGTGGCATTGTCCACCGAGGAGAGGACCGCCGGAGAGTGGGTGGTGACGATGAACTGGAACTCCGGGAACAGTTTGGTCAGGCTCGGGAGAACGGTTTCCTGGAGTTCGACATGGAGGTGGGCCTCGATTTCATCAATGAGGGCAATCCCGTGCCAGGCGCTCACCTTCGGATGGGTGCCGCGGGCTGCCTCGAGTGCGAGGGCGAGATCGGCCCAGATCCGGATGAGGCTGGCGTAACCATCCGGCAGGCAGTCGAACCGCGCGACCCCGTTTTCCCGGAATCGGAGGTCAAAACGGTAGTCGCTGTGCTGGAAAATGAGGGACAACGAGGGCTCATCAAGCAGTTCGCGAAGCACCTTCTCCAACCGGGTAAACCACTCGCGGTGCTTTTCGACATCGGCGCCGCGTCCTTCCTCGGCCGCGAATGCCTGCTGTGTGCGCCGGTCCACCAGATACTGCATGAGCCACCGGGAAGGCTCATCCTGCGCAAAAACCGCACTCCATCTCACCGCATCCGGTGCTGTTACTGCAGAGACGCTGAGGTTTCGCGACGCCGGCACGTACACCGCGAGCAACTGCCCCGAGCGCCGTTGGATTTCGACGTCCAGCAAGTCGGACCAGTACTCGGGCTCGACGCATGCGCTCGTCCCCACGATCGTCTCGATGGCCCGAGCCTGCTGATCAGGATCCGGGTGCTGGATCCGGGCGCGCGCGAGCGCCATGCCCCTTGATCCGTGGCGCAGTTCTTCCCAGAGAGCGCGCAGCGTGGTGGACTTCCCGCTGCCGTTGCGCCCGGTCAACACCAGATGCCGGAGGCCGTCCTCCCGCGAGCCGACGGGGATCGTCACATTCCGGGCGGCGTAATTGTGGTGGACATGCAGGGCCCGAAGCCACGGGCGGAACTGGTCCGGGGCCAGCACCTGGCGGGCGACCGACTTCTTGATCCAGCGTCCCGTGCTTGGGGGTGCGTCGTCGCGATCGAAACGCACACCCAACCCCTGCTTGTTCATGACTACGACGGTGCCGACCTCCCCGTACCAGCGGGAGTTCTGGTCCGTGCAGAGGACCCGGTCACCGTAGTGGAACTGCAGAGCGTGGGAAGATGCACTCATGGTAGTCCGTCCGGGAATGGGGACCACTGAAGGATGTGGTGTTACAGGTCTTTCGCCTCGAATGTGCGAATCACCTACCGTGCCCGGACGTGATGGAACGTCCGGGGCGCTGTTTGTGAGCGCGGAAGCGGAATTCTCCGTAATGGGGTATGGAACGTGCCGGGGGTGCGCGATGCGGCCCGGGCTGAGACCCACCCTGTCCGTGCGTCGTCCGGAGAGCGGAGGCACGGTGGAGCCTGTTTCTGTCAGCGGTGACGACGTTCAAGCGTGCCGACGCTCCCTGGGATTAGCCTGCCGTTGCCGCGAGGGCGGCGGAGTCGGGCCGACCGTGCAGTGCCCTGCTTCCCGTGGAGCGCGCGGAGACCGTGACAGGAAGTCGGGCCCGCACCGGCGAAGCTAAAGCGCGGCGCGCTGTGGTGCGAGGAGCGGCATACAACGAGCAGCGGGCATCAGAGCAGTTGTGCTGGCGCGAGTGCGCTTCCCCGGCGGAGGCGGGTGCCCACACACTGTCGCCTACCCTGCGTCCGCGCGGACCCGTAGCGCCGATGGCTTGAGTTGGACTCGACAGACGGTGCCGCGATGACGTCTGTACATAACAGGCAGTGAGTTGACCGGCAGGCGGTGGCTCCGTCGAACGCACTGTCTGGAGGGGCCGACATGATTCAGGGCGGGCAGTTCACCGATTCACGCAATGAGGTCCGGGATGATGGGGGGGCTCGCCGGCGCCCGCCATTCTCGCCGCTTGCGGTGGGGGGCGTACTGCTGGTGCTTGCGGCGTCCATCGGGTATGGCAGCGTGCCTGACGCGTCGCCGGTCCGGAAGGCGCCCGCGTTGTCGCCTCCCGCCCAGAGCTTTGTCCGTCAGCACTGCCTGGGCTGCCACAGCAAGACGAAAGCCAGTGGCGGGCTCGATCTCGCGACCTCGTTTCGCCCGGATGATTCCGGGAATTTCAACCTCTGGGTGAAAGTGGCGGACCGCGTCTCGGCGGGTGAGATGCCGCCGAAGGCGGGGCGCCAGCCCACTCCCGCCGCTCGCAAGAACTTTCTCGCGGCCCTCACCCAGCCGTTGCTTGCGGCCGATCGGCTGCGAGTGCGCCGGGAAGGGCGTTCGACATGGCGGCGGATGAACCGCGATGAGTACGAGAACACCCTTCGCGACCTGTTGGATGCGCCGTGGCTCCAGGTCAAGGAGATGCTTCCGGAAGACAGGATGGTCGCCCGCTTCAACAAAGTGGGGGATGCGCTGGACGTCTCCCACGTGCAGATGAGCCGCTACCTCGCCGCGGCCGGCTACGCACTTCGGGAAGCGATGGCGAAACCGCCCACCCGGCCCGAAGCCACCACCCGGCGCTTCTACGCACGCGAGCAGCGGTCCTTTGCCGGCCTTGCCCGATTCAGCCGGTTCAACCGGGCCTCGGAGCGGGCAACCTTCCCGATCCTCGACAACGCGGCAGACATCCCCGCGCTCATGCGCACTGCTCCGATGACCGTGGGGGCACAGGATCCGGTCAAGCGCGAACTGGAAGCGATCGGGGTGGTGGCCAGCGCCTACGAACCGCTCCAACCTCGCTTCGACCAGTTCCGGGCCCCGCTTTCCGGCCGTTACCGGCTCCGCCTCCGCGCCCACACCTTCTGGGCCGGCCCGGACAGCGCGGACCGGTGGTGGCGTCCCAGCCGCACCGAACTCTCCGCGGGGCGTACGCGCGAGCCGGTCAGTCTCTACGCCTCGACCCCTCAGGGGGTCACCCAGGTCCTGCGGAAACTCGGTACGCTGGACGTCGGTCCCCAGTCGTGCATCGGTGAACTGGAAACGGTGCTGCTCAAGGGAGAGACGCTCCTGCCGGACGCCGCGCGTCTGTTTCGCTCCCGTCCACCCAACTGGCACAATCCGCTGGCAACACCGGAAGGCCAGCCGGGCGTTGCTTTCCAGTGGGTGGAGGTGGAGGGCCCCCTCTACGATGCCTGGCCGACCCGGGGACAGCGGCTGCTCACCGGCGATTTGCCCGTGAAGGGTGAGGACGGCACACAAGTGGAGGTCGTTCCCAGCGATCCGGTCCGGGACGGGGAGCGGCTCGTGCGGGGATTCGTGCTGCGTGCACTGCGACGTCCCGCGCAGGAAGCCGATGTCCAGCCGTTCCTGAAGCTCTTCCACACCGCACGCGGAGCCGGAGCGAGCTTCACCGAGGCGCTCGTGACCGCCTACTCCGCGGTGCTCTGCTCTCCTGCATTTGTGACTCTGGAAGAGCGCCCCGGTCTCCTGGACGACCATGCCCTGGCCGCGCGGTTGTCCTACTTCCTGTGGAACACGGAGCCGGATGCGGTGCTGCGCTCGGCGGCGGATCGGGGCGCCCTGCGCAACCCGAAGGAACTTTCCGCACAGGCGCAGCGCATGCTGGCGGATCCCCGCGCACAGCGGTTCGTGGATGCATTCCTCGACTACTGGCTCGACCTGAGAAAGGTAGGCATTACCAGCCCGGACGAGACGCTCTATCCGGACTACTACCTGGATGACCTCCTCACCGAGTCGTGCGTGGACGAGACCCGCGCCTTCTTTGCCGAACTGATCCGGGGTGATCTGCCCGCGCGGAACCTGGTGGCGTCGGACTTCGTCACCATCAACGAGCGCCTGGCGGCGCTCTATGGGGTGCCGGGCGTTCAAGGTGCAGGGATCCGGCGGGTGCCCCTCCCGAAGGATTCCGTGCGTGGGGGACTGCTCACCCAGGCGAGCGTGCTGAAGGTGACGGCCAACGGCACCACCACCTCTCCCGTGGTGCGGGGCGCCTGGATCACGGAGCGGATCCTCGGGCAGCCCGTCCCGCCTCCGCCGGCTGCTGTTCCCGCCGTCGAGCCGGATATCCGGGGAGCGACAACGATTCGCGAGCAACTCGCCAAGCATCGCACTGAGCCGCTCTGCGCCTCCTGTCATGCCCGGATTGATCCGCCCGGTTTCGCGTTGGAGAGCTTTGATATCTTCGGCGGCTGGCGGGATCGCTACCGCGCGCTGGGCGACGGGCCGAAGGTGCCCGGGCACGGCAAGAACGGCCAGCCCTTCGTCTTTCAGGCGGCGCAGCCGGTGGATCCGGCCGGCGCCCTGCCTGACGGGCGCACCTTCAGCGATGTGCGGGAGTTGAAGCGCCTCCTGCTTCAGGACGAACGGCAGATCGCGCGAAACCTTGTCCGGCAACTGGTGACGTATTCCACCGGCGCGCCGGTGCGCTTCGGCGACAGGCCCGAAGTGGAAACCATTCTGAACGGCGCCGAGCCCGGGGGATACGGGGTACGATCCCTGATCCAGCGGATCATCGCCAGCGAGCTCTTCAGGGAGAAGTAAACCCATGAAATCCGCCACCTGCTGCGTGCCGAGTGCAATCTCCCGGCGCCATTTCCTGCGAGGCGCCGGCGTCTTGCTCGGTCTCCCGCTTCTCGACGCGATGCAGCCTGCCTTCGCCGGGAGTGAAACCAGGCGGTTCGTTCCCCGCCGCTTCTTCGGGATCTGCAACAATCTCGGCGTCCTGCCGGACAAGTTCTTCCCGGCCGCCGATCAGACCGGGCGAGAGTACACGCTTTCTCCGTACCTGGAGCTGCTTCGCGATTTCCGCTCCGACTTTACGGTTTTCAGCGGCGTCTCGCATCCCGATGTTGACGCGGGACACCCGGCGGACATCTGCTTCCTCACCGCCGCTCCGCACCCCTCGAGTGGCGGGTTTCGGAATTCCGTGTCGCTCGACCAGTTTGTGGCGGAGCGCATCGGCCACCTGACCCGCTTCCCTTCCCTCACCTTCGGGGTCAACGTACAGGGCGCGCGCAGCAGCCTCTCCTGCACAGCCGGAGGCGTGCTGGTCCCCTGCGATACCCGGCCTTCCGAGATCTTCAAGAAGCTCTTCCTGGGCGGGTCGGCGGAGGAAATCCAGGCTCAGGCTCGCAGCCTCGCGCTCGGGCAGAGCATCATGGATACCCTGGCAGACCAGACCCGGCGGCTCCAGCGCAACGTTGGCGCCCGGGATCGGGAGCGGCTCGACCAGTATTTCACGGGGGTCCGCGATCTCGAACAGCGACTGGTGCAATCGGCGGAATGGGAGAAGAAGCCTCGCCCGGTTGTCAGCGCCAAACCGCCGGTGGATCCCGTGGATTCGCGGGAGTACATGGAGAAGGTCCGCCTGATGTACGGGTTGGCGCAGATGGCCTTTGCCACCGACTCCACCCGGAACATTACGCTGATGCTCGACAGCGTCAGCTCTCCTGCCATCACCCTGGATGGCAAGCCGGTTTCCGACGGCTACCACAACCTCTCGCACCACGGCCGAAACCCGGAGAAGCTGGCGCAACTCGACCGGATTGATCGCGAGCACATGAAACTGCTGGCCGGTCTTTTCGCGGAACTCAAGTCCCACAAAGACGGCCCGGAGACCCTGCTGGATCGCACGATGGTGCTCTACGGGAGCAACCTCGGCAACGCGAACACCCACGTCACGACGAACCTGCCGCTGCTGTTCGCAGGCGGCGGTTTCCGGCACGGACAGCACCTGGTCTTCGACCGGGACCGCAACTATCCGCTGCCGAACCTCTTCGTGAACGTCCTCCAGCGGTTCGGGATCGAAGCGAATCGTTTTGCGTCCAGCACCGGCACCATGCGGGGCCTGGAGATGCTCAAAACGATCTGAGCAGGACTGCAGCCTCCTCCGGGCATCCCCGTGCAGCCGCGCCGCAACTCCAGGCGCGGCTGCACGAGCGTGGCGACTGTCCGACGTCGCCGTTGTCGGGCGGATCCACAACGAGCGGCCGCCCGCCGTGGAACTTGATGAAGCGGCGGGTGGCGGGGAGGTAGGTCCCCTCCGTCCGGTGGCTGCGGGGCTTGGGCGGCCCCCGCTCCGCCGGCACCCAACTTCGGGCGCGTCTTGAGGACGGTCTCGGCCGACACTGGATCGCTCCGAAGAGTTCGGATTGCGGCCGTCGCAAGCGCAGGATCGGATCGAAGGGCGGGCAGCCGCTCGCGCTCACGACTGACCGGACGAGGATGCTTCGCGGCGGCAGAAGCAGGCTGTCGGGCCAATTGTGCCGCTTCAGGCGGTCGGATTAGCAGCTCGGCTGCGCGACGGAGGCTGTGTTTGAGATGAAGGCGCTAACGCGTTCTTTCCGGCGGCACCACCGGGCACGTCTTATCCGTCGTGTCGAAGGCTTCGGCGACTGGTTTCGGGAACACGCCAGGAAGGTCTACAACAATCGCAAGTTTTGCACGTGCAGCGTCCGCTTTTGTGGAAATCCTCGCCGGCTCTTGAGGGGCGCCAAGCGTGAGAAGCTTACCTTGCAGGAACTCCGACAGTTAGACCAGGAGCGGGACGAGTACCGGTTGGTCGCCGAGTTGGCTGCAGAACAGGCGCTGCACGGGAGCGGCACGTGCGTGTGGAAGCCACGGTGCGCGTGGCGCGGGTGAGCCAGGCGTCATGTGCTAACCCCGGATGGAGAATACCATGACGGCACAAATCAATGACCTATTCCGACACCGCGCTACCGAGTTCTCGTTGGCCGGGATCAGCGAGGGTGAGCTGTTCGACCCTTCGATCCTCGGTTTGGAACCGGCAATGGCCAGTACTGCTTGCTGGCGCGGCTTTCAAGCGATCTTTACCGTACTCGAGTCTCGACTGGTTCTCGAAACCCTTCACGTAAATCTGCCTGAACGTGACGGTAACGAGTTTCGCACAGTCAAGGGACCAACGATCAGTGGTGTGATCCCGACTGGCTCGCGGGAGGAATTCGCCTTGTTCAACAATCACTATGAAAGGCTGAACTACCCCCTCGACTACTCGGGCGGGTTGCTCTTGGCAGACGGCTTCATTCGTGACCTCTATGTCCACATGGGATTTCACCCGCCGTGGAAGTATGAAACGGTCATCGAACTTGTATTCGAAAACGGTGTCCTACAGAACGAGTTCGACCGATCTGAACGCATGGCTGAAGTACGGCAGTTGTTTCTTGACGCGCGTGGTGACCGCGACGCCGGCAAGATGCCCACTATAGACGAAATCCAGCAGTTCGTGGATCGCGCGTTTGACCGAAGGTATAGCATGTGACCGCAGATAACAACACATTGCGCCGGAGCCGATGGCCGCATGATGTCGCAACTTCCCTGTGGTTCGCGGCGGCCCGGTGAAAGTGAGTGTTCGGCAGCCGGAAGGCGCCTGGATGGCGAAAGGCAACCGTTGGGGCGCCACTGCAGGCACCACCAGCGGCTGGCCGCGCACCGCTCAACTCTCCCGAGTGGGCAGCGTCAGCGAGCAGTCGGCCTCGTCCAGATACTCCACGTCGCACCCTCGGGAGTCCCCCTTTTCTCCCGCCGGGGCCTGGTCCGCGGCGCTGACGGTGACGGCCGCGGCACCCTGACGACGGACTCATGTGGCCGCGCGTTCGAGGCACTTCTCGATAGCCACAAGCAGAAGGGGACGCACCGGCAGGCGGTGCGTTCCCGAAAACCCCGGGCAGGCGTGCCCGCCGCTCCGCTCGTTCCACCCGGTCAATGGTGGGCATGCCGGTACGAAGGGCACCCCGGGGTGGAACGAGCAGGGCGCGGAGTGCCACGTTTTGCGTGAAGGCCGTCACGTTCTGCTCGACCGCCGGATCCGAAGGGTGGGCACGGATCTCGGGAGCACCTCACGGATTCGTCCGCCCGCCGTGGAACTCGACGAACCGGCGGACGACGCGGAGGGAAGGTTCTTCCGACCGGTGGCTCAGATGATCGTGGCCGTCGTCCACTCTGTGGGTGCCCGGCGCGTGGCACGTCTTCAAAAAGGTCTCAACCGGAATCGGGTCTCTCCGCGAAGTTCGGAGTGCGACTGTCGCAATGACAAGATACAATCGAAGAGTGAGCGGGAGGTACGCCCCCTGCGTGAGGAAGGGAACAAGCATTGGGGCGGCAGAAGCCGGCTGTGGGGGCAATTGTGTCGCTTCCAGTAGTAACAGTAGTAGTTCGGCGGTGGAGGGCACTGCGGCGTGACGCACATTGAGTCGGCATACCGGGACGGAGTCGGCAAGGCTAGGCGTGACATCCGCGCCGGGCATCCCAGGCTGCACCATGGCGCTCGCGGTCCGTGGCACGAGGCCCTGGCCCAGGCGCTCCAAGCCCGTTTCGGCGTCGAGTTGATAGCGCTGTCCTGCATCACAACCGATGCGTCACTGTCGTTCGTAGCTGGCTACAACGCTACCACCATAGCACACATTGACAGCATCCATGGCGCTGGGTCGCTCGAGGCGGTTCGGGATGCGGTTCTGGAGGAGGTCGACCGGCGTTGGGAGGCGGGTCACGACGCGAGGGTCGCGAGGAGAGGGGCTGCCGAACGGGCGCTGCAGGAGACAGTGAGGCATGAATCCTAGCTAGTAGTGTGTCAACACGATATTGATGGGTTCGAGTAGACCCCATGGGGGCACGATTCCACCTATCACTTCTGCCCTGACACACCACTAGTATTACAACGACGGTTTTATCCACGTGATAAATATACATACAGTGACAGCAGGGTCGCGGTGCGACCTGCCCGATCTCCTGGTCGTGGAAGTGCGAGATTTGGCCCTTCACCCCGGTGGAAGCAGTGCTATCGGCATCAATCGACAGGTGCTTTCGCCTGTGTGTCATCCATATCTGATCAAACCGTCGTTGTAACACTAGACGAGCAGGTCTCGCGGCGGCAGAAGCCAACTGTAGGCAGAAAATATATTTCTGCCAGCCGTAGGATTAGCAGTTCGGCCGTAGGGAGGGCCTCGGGAGGTGTCGTCACTGATGCACTATGGGTTCGCTATGCCACTTCATGCCGTTTGGGGGGGCACAATCGCGGTGCTGGCCCTGGTACCGTCCGGGTGGGTCAGGGCCGGTGTGCTGACGGGGTTCCTCGTGCTGCTCGCCGGCGGTGACGCGCTGGCCCGGTGGCGGGCACTGGTCCAGGTCCGGCTGTGGGCGTCGGCCCGTGGCATTCGAGATGTGCGGCCCTGCCCGCGCCTCGGGTTGATCACCTGGGAGTGGTCAGTGTGGTCGTTCGCCGAAACCCGGCCGTACTGCGGAGTGGCTGCAGACGGATCTCCGGCTGAGTTGCTTGCCAGCTATTACGCCCCCGCGTTCGGGCTGGTGGTGTTCACCCAGTGTGAGGCCCGTGCCGAGCCAGGCACTACACAGGGCACCGGCCGCCGCCGCCTTGGGAAGGACCGGAGTTGAGTTGGTAAAGGACGTCCATGAAACCCCCTGGGGAACCAGAGCGTTCGTCACCAAGGCCATATCCCGTACTTCGACGGGGTGAACTGACCCATGAGCAGCCGACTGTGGGCAAGACGCCCGCACCAGGACCCACCTTTGCGTCCGCCGCGTAACGATTGGATTATGAACTCAGCTCCCGAATGAGCTGCAGCAGGTTGCCTTGCGCCTGGAATGGCCCCCCCGGTGAGCCGAGTGCAATCGCCTCGCATCCGGCCGCGGCTGCGGCGGCGTAGGCGGTGCGGGCGAACTCCGCTGCGAAGGGGGTGCTCTGCCGGGGGTCGTCCTGGGCCATCGGCTTGCGCGCCCGCTCCGGGTTGGGCGCCACGGCGTCTCCGTACGGGTTCGTGCGCATCCCGATCGAGACGAGGCCGAGGCGGATCGGCAGTCCCGGCGCGAGCGCTTTCGCGCTCTGCAGGATCTGCGGCAGCGCCTCCAGAGTCTCCCACACGGACCGATCGTCGGCGGCGTGCACGATGGCGGTGGTGCTGAAGGTCAGGTAGTCTCCGAGCCCGGGCTCCGGCCGGCAGCGGTTCAGTTCGGTGAAGTTCGTCAGCATCCCCACCCCGATCCGTGCCGCGGGGACCGCTGCGCGGGCTGCCAGCGCGGCCTCGGACGGGGTGGTCCCGGTCGGCCACTCGCCGTCAGGCTGGTAACTCTTCAGATACGCCTCGGGAAGAGCCATCACGTGGCGAGGGGCGACCCCCTGCGCTGCCAGGGAGGACGCGACGGCGGCGAGGTGCGCACTCGGAGCGGCACCCCGGGGAATCACGACCTCCAGATCCACGGCACGTCCCTGCGTGAGGCGTCCGATCCACGGCTCCGCGCCGGATTCGCCGGCGTTGAGGCGCAGCAGGAGCGTGAGCCCCTCCAGCCCGGCAACGGACCCTGCCCATCCGGACTCGACCGCAAGCAGTACCTCGGGCCGCGCGTTTGACACCGCCGGGGGCGCGGCCACGGCGATCTCCCGCGGCTCGCCCGAGACGTGGAGGGTGATCGTCTGGACGACATCTTGTCCCGCGGCGATTTCGTACGGCTTGGGGCGCGAGAGCGGGCGGCAGTAGGTCTTGTACGAGGCATCGCTCCAGTTGCGCTGGTCCTCCATCTCGAAGACCTCGCCGGAAAACTCAAGCTCGATCGCGATCCCTGCGCGCTCGTGTCGCAGGGCCGTGATGTCGAAGGCGGGTTGTGCGGGGGAGATCAGCGCAGGGAACTCCGTCTGCTCGAACTCTCCGCCGGTGTGGCGGACGGTGAGTGGGGTCCCGGCGACGCCGGCAATGGGATGGAGAACGATGAAGCCGGCCCGGCTGGTCCGAAACGCCTGCCGCGCGAGCAGCGTCAGAGACGCGGTGAGTGTCCCGCTGGGGTCAATCTGGGCAGTGAGAGTTCCCAAAAGCGCCCCCCCGGCAATGGTGAAGCGCCGAACGTAGCACCACAGCCCGCCGTCGTGTTCAGTCCAGCTCTCCTCAACGTCGTCCTGCCGATAGGTGCCCCAGTTTTCATCCCGAATGGGGCAATCCACAGCGCGGACCACTTCCACTCCGCGCCAGCGGATCGTGCGCAGAGCTCCATCGAACAGATCCAGCGTCCAGTTGCCGCAGACAATCGGGGCGTTCATACGAGGTTCCTTCCCCTCGCCTTCCGGCGAGACCGGTTGACTAAAGTTTGCGGACGTCAATCGCCCCGAGGAGGCTGCTGTCCTTCCGATACACGGCGCCGAGGCGCAGCGGATTCGGGACAACACAGACCCCGTCTGTCCCGGCGTCCACGATGGCAAGCATCCGGCGCTCCGTCCCGCAGCCCCAGGTCACCACCGTGTAGTGCCCCGCGAAGCGCGGACCTCTCATCGCACCCTCCTGCAACCGGCTCCGGAACGGACGCGCCCTGGGTTGGCTTCGCAGAGCGACGGGGGCAGGCCTCCCGGAGCACGCAGCGCGGACACAATGGTTCCGTGAACCGTGGGATGCGTGGAGGCTCCTGCGCTGCAAACACGGGCGCATCCGCTGCGACGGTGACGAGCAGCAGGCCGCGACATGGGCAGGCATTCTCTTTCCAGAGTCCGCCGGCCTTCTGAAGGACGGCCAGTTGCCTTATAGTGCCCCGGGCGCGACCAGCATGGGGCGATGAGCTCGGTCGGCACACATTCGTGTGATCCGGAAGACACGGCAGGCCGGCGCAGCAATCGGGGCCGACACGGCGGATCGCTGCCGCAGGCGAGATCCGGCCCGCCCGGTTGAGCGGGCTGCCGCAGTAGGGAACGCAGGGCATGCTGCTGTGTTCGGGGATGTCCGGGCGCTGTGTTAGCATCATTCTCCGTTCCGGATGCGAAGTCCTTCGAAAGAGTCCCTCACATGTGGGAGTCGCCGACGGCAGTCGGTGGCGCTTGAGTGTCGCAACCGGGCCTCGCACAGCGCGGCTTGTCGCGGCGGAAGACAGTGTTGTTGACCGCCGCGATCGAGGGACACACCCGGATAACGCCGCTTCACGCCGGCATGCCGGCATCGAACAGGCAGGACGGCACGTCGAAAAAGTCTTGCCCGCAGATGGCCGGCTGCGCCGCACCGGTGTGTATCATGGTTGGTCGTAGCGGATCCGGGGGCTGGTCGTTAGGGTCCGGCTCCGTCCTGATGGTCCGAAACGCGGGGTCTTCGTCCCGTTGTTGCCTGCCACCGAAACGGGTCCGACAAAGCGATCCACCGTCCCGATCCCGGTGCCCGTCGCGGCTGAACGCGCTCCCAAGCACCCAGTTCGTGCATCGGTGGGGAAGCGGTGAGGCCACCTGCGAAAGGTGCTGCAATGAACAGACTGCCCACGTCCCGAATGGTCGTGTTTGCCGCCGCGGTTGTGATTGTCAACTCCCGCGCCGACTCGCACACGAGGTTGGTCAAACCGCCAGTGACTCGCTCTTTCGGAGCGAAGGTGCCGAATCCGCCGTTTCTGCGCCCCGCCGGAGTATACGGCGCCTACAAGGTGATTTTTCCGGGGACGGATCTTCCCCCGGTGCGCATGGACCAACCGGATGGGTTTCTGGTGCAGGATCGTGCCGAGATTGCTCCCGGCATCGAGGTACGCGTCGTCGACTCGAGGAAGTGGCATGGGCCCATTCCGCCGCCCATTCTGCTTGCCGGACGCAAGCAGCCCGTTGACTTTGGACGCTTCTTGACTGATCCGCAATTGTGGTCGCCTGAGGTGCGGAATGATATCAAGTACCAGTTGGGCCGGGGCTACTACAGTAAGGCTGCCTACCGCTACTTTGGACTCGCGAAATCCCATGGCAAGGTCTATCTTGGGGTCTCGTGGTATTCGCCCACGGCGTCCGCCAAACCCGACACCCTTGCCCTGGTCCTTCGGCTCGACTGGGACGGCAAGCGGATCGAGCCGGTGCAGATCCGTCAGTTGCCGGACATTCCCGATGGCCTCTCAACGCCTCTTCTCCTGGACACGCTTCCCAGCGGCGATCTTGTCCTGAGCACTGGGGGGAAATTGTGGCAGATGAACGAGAACGGCGAATGGCGTCTTCTGCCCGTGAAGTGGCTGAAGAAGCATCCGCAACTGGCCGCTTATTCTCTCACGTGGCGGCGAGGTCGGTGGCTGCTGACGGGGCGCCAACGGGAGGCCGGAAAGGTCATCGCGTTTGAGGTGGCCGCTCGGGACGCGGCAACCGGACACAAAGTGCGTGAGTTCGCGTGGAGTGTGTATCCGTAGTAAATTCAGGCCCGCCGAGGCGAGGCCGCTCGCTCGGAGGGAGTGCCCGGCGGGCTTACAGGTGAAACTCGGCGAGTGTGGTCACCCTGGTTGCCGTGGGCAGCGCCTCCTGCAGACGCTGTGTGTCGGTACAGCGCTCGATGGCCTCGGCGACGGATCGCGGAAGCGAGCCGAAGCGGGTTTCCAACACCGTGCTGAGCGCCAATCGGAGGGTGTGCAACGGGCCTCGCTGCTCGCCCTCCTGTAGGCCCTGCTGCAGTCCCTGGTGATGCATTTCCTCGAACCACGAACGCTCGACTGATTCGCAAACGGCGCGCATGTCATCAAGAAGTGTGGCGTTGGGCGCCAGTTCCTGTGTGATCGTCATCATCTCCCTCGCTTCCACACTGCCGCGGCGGCGGCTTACATACGAGAGCGCATACCACAGCAGGTCGCTCCGCAGCACCCGCTCCGCTTCCGGCAGGGCGAGCACCCGCTGCACTGCCTGCCGGTACACTCCACGCCACTTCGGCGAAGCCCCTTCCAGAGTGCGCACCACCGCCAGCACCGGCTGCCACACCCCGTCTACCGCCAGCATGGCTTCCGGGGTCAGCGCGGCGAGATCCCAGAGCGGGGGTTCCCACTCCGGGTTGGCGCCCGGCCGGCCGGCAGGCACGACGGTGAGTTCACGCAGCGAGATGGGTTCCGTCCAGCGACATCCACCGAAGTGCAGCACCACGGGCCAGATCGAGGGAAGGCGCAGAGGCGGTACCGGCGAGGGCGCCTGTTCCCACTCCTTGGGTCCGCCGGGTGTGCGCGGAATGGGATGAGCAGCGGGAGATCCCCCTCACGGGCCCACCAATCGAAGAGGATGAACTCACGCGTCAGCAGGATGGCACGGGCAAAGTCGAAGCAGGCTTCGTGTTCGGGTGCGAAAACGCGGAAGGACTCCTGCAGCACCCGCGGGTAACCGAGGAGCAGCCGGGTGGAGCGGTCGAAGAGTGGACCGACCGGAGGTTGGTCAAGAAACGATATGGTTCTTCCGCGCGCGCCGGTGGTCTCCTATTTTGCTTGGCGCGCGGTGAGGGACGACGCCAGGTTCCGGGAGCGTGTGACGCGGTTCACTCGCTGCTCGTTGTCAATGAGCACGAACTCGCCGCCGCGGTCTTTCACGGAGCGGGCAGCGCGGGTCAGCATGCCCAGTGCCTGGGCGGAGACCTGCTCCAGGCCCGATACGTCCACCTCAAGGCGCTGGCATCCGTTCTGGATCAACGCATGGCAGAAGCGCTCGCTGAGCTCGGAACCGTGACTGTCCACCACTCCTTCAAGACGCACCCGCGCGTGCTGGTTCTCCTCGTGAAACGCGAGTTCGAGACTCAGCGTCTTACGCGGGCGAGCAGAATACTTGCGCGCTAGGTGGCGATCGGAGGCGCGCACTACCTCCAGCCGGGGAAGGTTCAAGCCCCAGAGTTCGGCCTCGCTATTCTCCGTGGCCTTGCGGCTCCAGGCGCGACAGAGTGGCGACTCGAGGAAGTGCCAGAGTCCGTCTTCCGTATCGAAATCGATGCGGCAGATCGAGGTGGTTCCCGCTCCAGTGCGCGCTCCGGAGAGACGCACGCTGCCGGGTGCAGCCAGCGCGCGCAGGGCGAAGTCGCTGTCGCGTCCGTCCGGAGTCAGCCGGGCCCGGTCGGCCCGGCTGACGCGTAACAGGGTGGCGACACTGTCCCAGCGGCCCAACTGCCGATCGAACGTGTGGTGCAGCAGTTCCACCTGGGCTCCAACCGCTTCTGCCCACTCTCGCAACACCGGGTCGGCGACGGCTGCGCGCGCGGCCGTGCCGGAATCCCAATCCACGGCGATCACCCATTCTTCAGGCGCCTCGAGGGAACGAAATGTTTGCCACCGACGGAACCCGGTGAGTGTACGGACCCGTCGCAGCGCTCCGTTGAGGGCCCGCAATAGCCGGCGGGAGGAGTGCCCGCGGGGGGCGAGGCGGACGAGGGCGGTACACTGCATGCTTGTGGTGGGTGCGGCGGAGGGATCGAGGCGGAGGGAAAGGAATTGCGCCTTCCGGGGTGGAACTCCCGCCCGGCAGGCACTGCCACTCGACATTGTCGGCGTTGGCGCCTGCGCAGAACGAGGTGGGAAGAGGAAAGGACGATGCAAAGCGGGGCGCCGGAAACAGGAAGTGCGGAAAGCGGAGCGGAAAGCGGGAATTGCGGGCTGGGAAGCGCGGGCGCCCGCGCCTTGCCGCTTGCCGGTACCCCTGCGCTTCCGGTTCGCGGCCAGCCACCGCCGACTCGTCGCCGGTCGCTCCTGGATGCAGGACTGGCTTATCTGTTGCTGGCCCCGAGCGCGCTCGTCCTCGGCGCCTTCGGGCTGGCGCCGCTGATCCAGGCATTTCTGTTGAGCCTCCGGCAGTGGCGGCTGGCTCCCGGTCCGTTTGTTGGGTTCGCCAACTATCAGCAGGCGCTGACCGCCGAGCCGGAATTCTGGAAGGCCGTCGTCGTCACGTTCTACTATGTGGTCGGGACCGTGCCCGTTACGATTGTGCTGGCCTACCTGCTCGCCGAGACATTGCATGCCCGCCTGCGGGGGATGGGGTTCTACCGTACGCTGTTTTTCCTACCGTACATTGCTTCGCCCGTCGCGGCAGCGGCGGTGTGGCGGTGGATCCTGAATCCGAACTCAGGCATCGCTTCGGCCGTGGTGAAACCGCTCGGTTGGGAACCGCGCTGGCTGTATGAACGAACCGGTTTGTTTCAGTTGCTGGCGGGGATCTTCCACCACCGGCTCCCGGAATGGGCCGAGGGGCCGAGTCTGGCGCTGGGCTGCATCATGGCGGTCGCAGTCTGGCAAGGGGTTGGGTTCGCGGTGGTTGTGTTGCTGGCCGGCCTCGCGGCGATTCCGGGAGACGTTACAGAGGCGGCGCGGCTGGACGGCGCTCGTGGCTGGAAGCTCCTACGCCACGTCAAGCTTCCGCTCCTCTCCCCGACCCTCTTTTTCCTCTGGATTGTGTTCACCATTCGGGCGTTCCAGAGCTTCACGCAGGTCTACGTCATGAGCGTGGACAATAAGGGCGGGCCGGCGGGGACGACGCAGAACATCACGCTCTACATCTTTCAGAGCTTTTATGCCAACGCACCGCGGCTCGGCCCGGGTTACGGCGCAGCCGTGGCGATGCTGCTGTTCCTCGTGATTCTGGCCCTCACCCTCTTCCAGTTTCGGGTGCTGGGGCGAAAGGTCCACTACAGTTGAGACTCACTGTGTGTCACTCGCCGTGTGCCGGTCGCGCTTCACTCCAGAGGGGGTTCGTACCGTTGCTCCATCTGCTGCTGCTCAGTGTCGGCCTGCTGATGGCGTTTCCGTTTTTCTGGATGGTAGCGACCTCACTGAAGACACCCGACGAGGTCGCGCTCTTCCCGCCGGCGCTGCTGCCCGCGGCGCCGCAGTGGCACAACTACCCGGATGCCTGGACCGCTGCACCGTTCGGGCGCTACTTCCTGAACTCGGTGGGGATGGCCGGGGCCGTTACATTCGGAGTGATGGGTACAGCGCTCCTGGCGGGATACGCTTTCGGTCGGATGGAGTTTCCGGGGCGCCAGGCGCTCTTCGTCCTTTACCTCGCCACGATGATGATTCCGTTTGAGGTGGTATTGATTCCGAATTTCCTGCTCATCAATCGTCTGGGGTGGTACAACTCCTATCAGGCGCTGATTGTTCCCTGGGTATCCAACGTCTTCTCCGTGTTCCTCCTCACCCAGTTCTTTCGGTCTTTGCCGAATGACTTCTTCGAGGCGGCACAGTTGGACGGCTGCGGGCATCCGCGATTCCTGATCGCGATCGCAGCGCCTCTCGCGCGGCCGGCGCTGGCGACAGCCGGGCTGTTTGCGTTCCTGGGGAGCTGGAACTCGCTCCTCTGGCCGCTGTTGGTCACCAACGCGGATCTGATGCGACCGATCGAGGTGGGCCTGCAATCCTTCCTGCAACAGGAGGGGCCCCGGCCGCATCTCCTGATGGCCGCGTCAACGGTCGCCATGCTCCCGATCGTGGGGCTCTTTTTTCTCACCCAGCGCACGTTCATTGAGGGCGTGGCCGCGGGGGTCAAAGGCTGAGGATACGAAACCGATGATGCGGCGACTCACAATGGCCGGAATGCTGGTGGCGGTCGGGCTCCTTCTCACGGGTTGCGGCGGCGCCGAGAGTGTGCCGCCCACGATGCCGGGTCAGCAGGGCGGGACCGCGGCCGGATCCGGCGCGCCGGCCTCCGGGGGCGGTGGGGGGCGACTGGTCTTCTGGCATACGCGCCGTGGCGACCAGCAAAAATTGATTGAGACGCTCTGCGCAGAGTACGAGAAGGCGAATCCCGGTGTGGATCTGGCGCCGGAGTACCAGGGCAGCTATGGCGATCTCAACAAGAAGGTACGGGCCTCCATCCAGGCGAAATCGCTGCCTGCCCTCACCGTCGCCTACGAGAGCCATGTGGCCGAGTATATGGCCAACGGCGTGGTGCGGCCCCTCGACGATCTGGTGAAGGACCCGGAGATCGGTCTGTCGACGAAGGAACTGGAGGCAATTCCGGCTGCGTATCTGGAGTCGAACCGGTTCGCCCAGTACGAGAATCAGTTGCTCTCTTTTCCCTTCACGAAGAGCAACTTGGTCCTGTACTACAACAAGTCACTGCTGGCGAGCGCAGGTTTCTCCATGCCGCCCCGGACGTGGGCCGAATTCGAGAAGCAGGCGGCGGCCATCACGAAACAGATCAGTAGCCCCGCCTATGCCTTCACTGCAGATCCGTCCACCCTGGACGGGTTGATCTATTCTTTCGGCGGCGAGGTGCTCTCGGCGGATGGGAAAGCGACCCGTTTCGATGAACCCCCGACGGTGCGCATGCTGGAAATGCTGCAGCGGATGGCAAAGGCGAAATCCCTTACGCAGGTCACCGGGGATGAGGCTCCGGGACTCTTCAACAGTCAACGATGCGCTTTCGTGATTGACACGAGTTCGGCGCGCGCCCGGGCTGAGACGGATATCGGCCGCAAGTTTGAGTGGGACGTCACCATCATTCCCCATGCGGATGACGTGCAGCCCGTAACCGTGATGTATGGGCCGAACGTTTGTATCTTCAAGGCGACGCCGGAGCAGGAACGCGCAGCCTGGAAGTTCGTCCGGTGGTTCGTGTCGCCTGAGATCACCGCCCGGTGGGCCCGCGAAACGGGATATCTCCCGGTAACCAAGGCAGCGGTGGAACTGCCGGCGATGCAAGAGTTCTATCGGAAGAACTCGCGGGCACAACATGTGATCGAGACGCAGGCGGCGGCGAAGGGCGAACCGAACGTGGTCGGCTGGCAGGAAGTGCGGGACCGTCTTGAGGAGGCCGCCGGTGCGGTCGTCTCCGGCGCCTCCGCACCGGCGGCCGCGGCATCAGAACTGAAGCAAAAGGCGGATCAGGCGCTGGCCCAGAGCAAGCAGTAGGGGCGGCGACTTCCCGCAGCACCGGCGGGTCGGGCGAACGTCCGGCGGAAACGAGTGGAACGATGAACAATCCCGTGGGTCTCCTTTCGAAGCTGACAGAGGCGTTGGCCAATCTCAGCATCCAGGCCGTCTTGATCGCCATCGGGGCGATGCTGGCTGCCCTGGCACTGGCGCGGACCT
>SYMT01000536.1 GCA_005805375.1 Actinomycetota bacterium | reverse complement strand
GGAAAAACGGGAATCCCGCGAGGGATTCCCGTTTATCTTGCATGTCGCCACGCAGTGAGGAGCGGGTCTCGCGAATTCTCGGCTAGTTCGCGAATTCTCGGCTAGTTCGCGAATTCTCGGCTAGTTCGCGAACCGGCGGCAGTTATTGAACGCCGGATCGCGGTTCGGACCGGCGGTTTCGCGCGCCCACATCTCGCCGCGGCTCTTCTTGGTCCACTTGGCATGCCCGTCCACGAACAGCATGTTGAACCCCCCTGAGTGCCGCACATGGACCTGCCCGAGCGCCGGGAAAGGTCCCACCGCTCTCGGGGCATTCGGCCCGTTCAGGAAGTTGCAATAGTCGTGGTGCTGCGGGTTCCAGACCTCCAGGCTCACGGCATCCATCATGTAGACGAGATCCGCCGGCCGTTCGACGGAGGCCTCACTGGCATTGATGTTGACGTTCGCGTTCGCTCGGTTGACTCCCATCGCGCCGATGAGATCCGGAGAGGCGGCCTGTCCGTTCGGCCAGTGGTGCCAGTTGTTCCCGCCATAGGACCACCGCAGGGTCCGGAAGCCGGCGCCCTCACCCACGGGGAGGAGGTTGCGACCGAAGGTGTAGGTGCTGGACCAATTCGGGCAGATGAAGACCTGTGAGTTCTTCACGTAGGGCTGGAGTAGGTCGGCGAACCACTGAAGGTTGATGTCGCGATCGTTGGAGTAGAGGTAGGTGGGAACCAGAACGTTGTCGTAGTCTTGAGTGTACATGCGGGTGGCGACCCCCGCCTGCTTCAGGTTGCTGAGACACTGGATCGAGCGAGCCTTCTCCCGGGCCTGGGCAAAGACAGGGAAGAGGATGGCTGCTAGTATAGCAATGATTGCTATTACCACGAGAAGTTCGATGAGCGTGAAGCCGTGCTGCTTTCGCATGGTGGTGAAGTCCTTTCGGTGGCTCGCCTGTTTCGGGAAGCGCTCCCGTCGGGGAGGAGTTGTTCCATCCTGCCCAAGTCGAGGTTGGCGCCCCGACTTTCGTGACGGTTCGAGGATATCATGGAACTGAACTTTCGTCAGGCATCCATCGAAACCTCGCCCTAATCATTGCCTTGAGACGGCGCGAATGAGCACTACCTCGTGGCCTTCACCCTGCGGTTCTCCGTCAGAGATCGTGCGGATACGGGCTTCATAGCGGTCCGGGGCCACCATCCGGCCGCGTGTCTCCCACACGCCGGGGGGACCGACTACCGATCGGAAGGAGACCGTCGCTTCCCGTGCCCGCAGTGAATAGTGCCCGAACAGGAGAGAACCGCTACCGTGGCTGTCCAGGTAGAATTGCTTCTTCGCCCGGGCGTCCATGCCGACCCAAGAGTGTGTCGCGTTCTCGCCGATGCGTCCGACGCCGCGCAGTAGCTTTCCGTCCTCACGCAGCTCGTAATGCAATTCCGCCACCGGGCGGCCATCCGGGAGCGTTCCTGGTGTCTGCCACGAGCCGACCAGTTCCGCCAGACGGCCCAGTGCAGCATCTCCCGTAGAGGAGGTCGGAGGCGATGGGAGGCGGGCGGAACTCTCAAAGACACGGTCATAGTCCATCGCGAGGCGGAGGCCCTTTTGCTTCCCCTCCAAGCATTCCATCTCCACGTGCAGCGTATCGGGGCCGGCGAACCGTTCTCGCGAGATCCACTGCACCGGCGCCCCGACAAGGGCGCGATACTCGCGGATGAGCGTGTCGTCATCCAGGCTCAGGGACCCGAAGTGCACCGTGTCTGCCCCGTGCAGATGGACGTAGTACACCCCCCTGCGCACGGGATCGTGCGCCAGAATCCCCTCCCCGTGGCAGCCGGCAAGCACGCCGCGCAGTATCATCCCCCCCCGATCGGGATGCCAGTCGTAGCTCACCCGGGCGATGGGGCTGCCGTCGGGAAGCTTCTGGCGTGTTACCCAGGTTCCACCCAGAAGTTGCCCCATCCAGTTCATCACCGCATCGTCTTGCTGCTCGTCCGCTGCCGCCACCACGCTACCCTCCAGAATTGCTGCGACTGTCGCGCTGGGTCCAGTCTGCAACCCCTCACGCCTTGTTCAGCACCGCGCGCGTCTCCTCCTACATCGGCTGACTGATGAGAAGTTTCATCTGGAAAGTCGGAATCACCCGCTCCGATCCCGGAAGCCATGCCCATCCCGGGGGAGTCGTACACATCGGCCCTGCGAACCGCCCCGTCAACCACTTCCGCTCCTGCGCAGGAGGTCGTCCCCCCCCAACGATCCACGACGAGTGCGCCCGAAAGTAGAAAGTGGCCCCCGTGGAGAGCGGCGAGTGCCCCCACGTACCCGAGCCACGCACGTGAGTAAGTGGTCGCGGTGCGGAGATCCGCCGGACGGTGGCGCAGGGCACTCCACGTATCCGAGCCACGCACGTGAGTAAGTGGTCCCCCATCGGACCTCGGCGTGCGTCGGATCTTGCCCCGCCGAGCCAGCGCGGCTCACCCATAGGGAGTCTCCGAACTCCTCTTCGGAGCGGGTCGCGCGGCTGCCGGGTTTTCCGAGTCCGAGTGCGACGACTCCACATCCGCTTTCCATCCTGAAGGCGCTGCGTGTTGACGCAAGACAAGCCTTCTTTCACGTCTCGCGCAGTCATCCGCACCCCGCCCCACCTGCCCGAACCGCGCGCGTCCGCAACTGTTCCCTCCGGTCGCCTTGCATCACGTGCGCCGGCTATCGGCATCGGGCGGACCGGGCGACGGCAGGGGCAGGGAACTGACCGACGGCGTCGGCGCCGTCGCCGGGAGCGGCAAGCGGGTCAGATCCGCGGTGAGCGCCTCGATCTCCCGAGCCGCGTTGACGCAGGACCGGCGAATCTGAGGGTTCACCAAAATACGGTCGGCCGCGAGAGCCCGCAGTTGGGGTACGGCGGTGTGGAGGTCTCGCGTCGGGGCGTGGGCGGCAATCTCGGCTAGCGCCTTCCCGATGGCAGCAATGACCACGCTGTGTCTCCGTTTCAACACCAGCGCCCCGATATAAAGTGCAGTGAGGAGTAGCGCCCCCGTGACGGCCGGGTCGAAGATCCCCAGGCGTGCCGCTAACCGGATTCCCAGCACCAGATGGTACAGAATCCCCGCCCCAAGGACGAGGCCACCGTAAGCGTGGAACCGTCGGGCCCGTAACAGCGACTGCTTGGTCAGCATCCGCAGAAGCGGATCCACCGCGCGTGGGTCGTGAGTGGCGCCGAGTGCACGGACGGCGGCCAGTTGAATGGGGAGTTCGGTGTGGGCGAGGAAACCACACATGCGGTCCACAACCCCATCGTTGAGCGTGCGCCTGAGTGCTTCGACCGCCGCAGCTTGCACCAGCACCGAGCGATCCTCCAGCGCACGCTCCAGATAGAACGCGGAATGCGGAACCCCGAGTTTTCCGAGACCCTCGGCCGCCGCCCGGCGCACCAGTGGGCTGGGGTCCTGGAATGCGCTGTGCAGCGTTTCAGCAACGCGGACCGTCTCGCTCCACCCAGGTGCATCTACGGACGCTGCGCGCACAGCATCGTCCCGGTGGCGCACGTCGCCCCGCCATCCGTCCACAGCCGCCACCTCGCCGAGGGTCGAGTGCCCATCCACTGCGGCGATCGCAACTTCCGGGGCATGGTCCTCAGTGGCGCCCACCAGCAGCCGAATCGCTGCTGGATCGCCGATGGCCGCCAGAGACTGTACGACAGTGGCCCGTACGTGGCTGGAGGGGTCGGCAAGTGCCCACTGCAGGACCGGAACGCCCGCCGAGCCGAATTCTCGGAGCGCGCGGGCAGCAGCCGTGCGCTCCGGAACCCGCGCGACGTGGCGCCGGGCAAGCGTGTCCCGTAGCGCCTCGAGGTCACTGGTCGGGAGCGCCGGGGTAGGTTGGGATGTCACGTGCTACTTCCCTGGTGCGCCGGGGGCGGCGTGTGGGTGGGCGTCGGCGAGACAATCAGCCGCCTCCAACACAGTAGATCAGATCCGGGCACGATCACCTCCCTCACCCAAGGGTCTCGCGGACGACCCTGGCCTGGGAACGGGCAGTTCGTGCGACGGCTCCACGCGGCGCCCGTTACCGGATTCCTCGGGCCGGGAAACGCAGGAGTCCCGGCGCTCCGCCATGGGGACCGGGACCACGCGCTCAGGCACCACGGGAAGTTGGGTCGCGTCTGTTTCCGGCGCGGGCCCGGCGAGCGACAGATGTTTCAGGTCGTGCGTTGCCGCCTCGATCTGCGCCACGGCCTGGCGGCAACTTCGGCGCGCTTCCGCGGTTCTGCCGACCAAATCCAGGTGATAAAGGTGTAATGCAGGAAGTACCGTTCGCAGCGCGGGTGTCGGTGTGCGCTCAGCGATGCGAGTGATGGCGCCGGTCACCGCCTCGGACAACTCGCTGGCAGAACGTCGTCTCCGAAAAAAGGAGGATGTACCTTGGCAAACATGGAGTGTGAAGAGCACCCAGGTGGCGCGACTCCAAACGTGCGGGCCTGTGAAGAGCGGCGATAGGGCCGCCCAACAGAGAGTTGCAGCGACGATGAGCCCCAGAATCCAGTTTTGCCCGAACTGGAACAGCACGGAATGGAGTCTCCCGGGTCCGCAGAGCGCCTGCATCAGAGGGTCAATTGCCCGAGGGTCTCCCAGGGCCCCCAACCCTCGGGCGGCTGCAACTCGGACTGCGGGATTGGATCGCGGCAACAACGCGTCCACCAGAATCTCGAGTGCGCCTGGAGCCCCTACCCTGCCCACCGCCTCAATGGCAGCGGCCCGAACGGAATCTTCACACTGCACGAGGGCAAGAAGCGCGGGTGCCGCCGCCACCACGCGCCGCTCCCCCACGGCCTGCGCAGCCACTGCCCGCACCACTGCATCCTTGCTCACCAGGGCCGCGCAGAGGGCTGCATCGGCTTCCGCCCCTTCGATACAGACCAGCGCGCCGATTGCTGCCTGGCGTACATCACCGATTGGGTCGCCCACTGCCTGGACGATCGTCGGCAGCCCGCCCGGGTGAGCGAGTTGCCCCAGGGAAGTCAACGCCGATGCCCGCACCAGACCGGAGAAATCCGTCGCCATCTGGCAGAGAAGCGGGACGACTGCCGGGCCGTAGCCTGCGAGAAGGGCTGCGGCTTCGGCCCGGTCATATCGGTTGGAGCCCCGAAGACGCGCGTGCAGCGCTCCAGTTATCGGCTTGGGGGGCATTGAGGCAGCATCCACCTTGCCTGGTTTCGATGTCGGCTCGAGGTCCGGTCCTGTCTGCTGCTGCACCGGTTCATGCTCCCTTTCCGGACCGGGTGCCCGCCGGGGACCGCGGCCGGCCGTGTGGGAGCCTCGCAACGCCGTGCGGCGGGGCTTCCCGCGTGACCCGCGCATCGGAGCGCATCACGGGGCACTGGTGCGGGACCAAGTCGGCCGCGCCGAAATGCCGGCTCGCATCGAGTTGCGGTGCGAGAGTCCGGGTGCGGGGAGGCAATTCCGCGGCCGGCAGTCCCGGAGACGAAGCGACGTCGAGCGGCTCCCACTGCGGAACGGGGCGCGAGGGTCTTGCAGGACGGCAGGGAGTGGGGGAAGGCATCACAACATGACCTGTGAGATTCTTCTGCACGGCGAGCGGAATCCCCTGCTCGCCGGGGGTGTAATCGGAATTCCCGGTGCGCCGGGAGGCTCAGCAGTGGTTCAACGGTGAACTGGATGGATGGTTGCGCCGCAGTGGGTCGGGCGAGGGGCAGAGAAGCAGCGGCGCTCGGAGGCGCTGCCTGGTCCGCAGCCCTGCGGTGGTCCGGCTCCGCGCCCTCGCCGCCCGGTTCGACCACCGGATCGCGATGACTCAGATACTCGCCCTGCCCATGCCCCACATTCTCGTTGAAAACCTGACAAAGACCTTCCGCATCGCCGAGCGCGACGCGGGGATGTGGGGGGCCGTGCGCGGATTGGTTCAGCGGCGCGTGCGGGAGGTGCGGGCGCTGAATGGCGTTTCATTCCGCCTGGAGCCGGGCGAATTGGTAGGCTACATCGGGCCGAATGGGGCGGGAAAGTCCACCACAGTGAAAGTGCTGGCCGGGATTCTCGTTCCGGATGCGGGACGGTGCGAGGTAGAGGGGCGAGTACCCTGGCGGGACCGTATCGCGCACGTGGCCCGGATCGGGGTCGTCTTTGGGCAGAGGACACAGCTCTGGTGGGATCTGCCCGTGCGAGAGTCGTTCGAGTTGCTGCGGGAAATCTACCGGGTGCCGCCGGCGGAGTACCGGCGCACGCTGACCGACGTGGTGGCGCTCCTTGACCTCGAGAGCTTGCTGGCGGTGCCGGTGCGCCAGCTCAGCCTGGGGCAGCGGATGCGGTGTGACCTGGCGGCGGCGCTGTTGCATCGGCCGCGCCTGCTCTTCCTGGATGAGCCGACCATCGGGTTGGACGCAGTGTCGAAGTTGGCGGTGCGCGATTTCGTGCAGCGCCTGAACCGGGAGCAGGGGGTCACCGTCATCCTCACGACGCATGATATGGATGACATTGAGGCGCTCTGCACGCGCGTCCTGCTCATCGGCGAGGGGCGGGTACTGCTGGACGGGACGCTGGAGACGCTGCGGCGCCGGGTGACGGGGGAACGCTGGCTGATCGTGGATCTGGCCGACGAGACGACGGGAGAACTGGACCCCGAGGCGGAGGTGAGTCGTCGGGAAGGGCGCCGGGTCACCCTCCGTTTCGATCCCGACCGCACAGAAACCGCAGCGCTGATCGCCCGCGTTTGTGCCGCCTACCCTGTGCGGGATCTATTCGTACAGAATCCGCCGATTGAAGAGATCATCGCCCGCCTTTACCTCGGTGGGGGCGACGCCGGATCGTCTCGGGTAGAATGAACGAGGGACAAGCCATGAAGAAGGGACTGACGCAGATTTGCCTGGGCCGGAACTCACTGATCCGGGATGGCCTGCAACTTTGCCGGGAAATCGGGTACCACGGGCTCGAGATTCTGATGACCGAGAGCGGCGAACTCCGGATGGACTCCGGGCCGGAGGACTACGCCGCCATCCGCCGGATGAGTGCGGAGACCGGTGTGGAATTGACCAGCCTGTGCGGTACCGGAAGTCTCACCGATGACGATCCGGCGGTGGTGGCGCAGACCAAGGCGCAGATCCGCAAGTTGTTGGAAGCCGCCGCGGCGCTGGGAGTGGACACAGTCCTCATCACCGGCGGACGAGTCAACGAGAAGGTGCCGTACGATGTGGCCTATGACCGCCTGCTGCGGGGCCTGCAAGAACTACGGCCGGACGCCGAGCGGCATCAGGTAAATCTGGCGCTGGAGAATATCTGGAACAAGCTGCTCATCAGCCCGTTGGAACTCCGGGGTTTCCTCGACCAGGTGGGGAGCCGGTACGTCGGCGCGTTTTTCGATACCGGGAATGTGATGCTCTATGGCTATCCCGAGCAGTGGATCCGCATTCTGGGCACCCGGATCAAGAAGATCCACTTCAAGGACTTCAAGATAGATCACCGAGAGCGCCGCTATGAGTGGACGCAGTTGATGTCCGGCGCGGTGGACTGGCCCGCCGTGATGCGGGAGATCCGCGCGATCGGATACGACGACTACGTGATCACCGAGGTGTGTGGGGAGCGCGCCGTCTATGAAGAGACGTGCCGGGTCATGGACACCATTCTCGCTCTGCCCTGAGCGGCGCCGGACCGGAGCACGGCTGTGAACGTCCTGGATCTCATCGGCAATACGCCGCTCCTACGACTGAACCGGATTGGGCAGGATGTGCCGGGGGTGGAACTCTACGCGAAGGCGGAGGGGTTCAACCCCGGCGGATCCGTCAAGGATCGGCCGGCCTGGAACATCGTCCGGGAAGCGGAGCGCGCCGGTCTCCTCACCCCGGACAAGATTCTCCTCGACGCCACGTCCGGCAACACCGGCATCGCGTATGCGATGATCGGAGCCGCGCGCGGCTTCCGCGTCCAACTGTGCCTGCCGGAGAATGCCAGCCGCGAGCGCAAGCGGATTCTGAAAGCCTACGGCGCGGACCTCGTGCTCACCAGCCCGTTCGAGGGCTCCGACGGTGCCATCCGCGAGGTGCGCCGCCGCTACGCCGAAAATCCGACTGCCTATTATTACGCCGACCAGTACTCGAACGATAACAACTGGAAGGCCCATTACCATTCCACCGCGGTCGAAATCTGGGAGCAAACCGCGGGGCGGGTGACCCACTGGGTTGCCGGATTGGGGACGAGCGGCACCTTCATCGGCACCTCTCGCCGCCTGAAGGAGTTCAACCCGCGCATCCAGTGCATCTCCTTCCAGCCGGACAACGCGTTTCACGGACTGGAGGGAATGAAGCACATGGAGAGCGCCATCGTGCCGCCGATCTACGATCCTGCGGTGGCGGATGACGACCGGGGAATCGCCACCGAAGACGCCTACGAAATGGTCCGACGTCTGGCCCGGGAGGAAGGGCTGCTGGTGGGGGTTTCTTCCGGTGCGGCGCTTGCCTGCGCGCTGCAGGTGGCCCGCGAGGCGGGTTCCGGCGTGGTGGTCACGCTCTTCCCGGACGGCGGCGACAAGTACCTGAGTGAGCGATTCTGGGATGACTTCTGATAACGAGCGCGCGCTGATGCACCTGGCAGCCGCGGCGGATACCGCCATGCGGGCCCACGGGACCGCGGGCTTTCCACTAGAGGTCTGCGGCTTTTTGGTGGGTCGCGACACCCCCGCGGGCCGCGATGTACGCGACGCCTGGCCGGTACGCAACGCGTGGGAGGATGATCCGGAGCTGCGGCAGCGCCTGTTTGCATCGCTGGAAGCCGCCGGCGCTGAGAAGTCTGCCGGCGATTGGGAAAGCGCGCAGGAAGAGCGACGCTTCCTGGTATCGCCGCAGGATCAGCTTCACGCGATGCGGCGTGCGCGCCAGGCGGGAATGGATCTTGTTGGTGTCTACCATACCCATCCCAACCACCCAGCCGTGCCCTCGGGCTACGATCGGGACCTCGCGTGGCCGGGTTGGTCCTACGTGATCCTCTCCGTCCGCGACGGGATTGCAGAGGAACTCCGGAGCTGGACTCTGGACGAAGCCGGGCAGTTCGCAGAAGAACCCATCGTTCTCACGTAGTAAGGATCAGCCGTGGCACGTACTTTCTCCGCTCTCTCCCGGGTCCTCCTCACATGCGGAGTGGCCACGGCGAGCCTCGCTGCTGCCGGTGAGGAACCCAGGGTAGGCGGCTCCCCCTGGCGCGGCTGGGATCGCTACCAGGTATTGATGTGGAGCGTCGGGGAGCCGGCGGACCGGACCGTCTGGTTCCGCCGGCTGAAGGAGATGGGTTGTACCGGCGAAGAGTGCCCGCGCAGTGCCGACTCCGGACTGTTCGTGAAACACAACTTCGGCTTCTATGTTGAGAACCTGGTCCCGGATCTGGCCTTCCTCCACGGGCGCGGCGCGCTGTACGACGAGGACTTCCGCGGCTATGTTGCTACCCGCGACCGGCGACACCTGACACGCCGCCCGTGCCTGGACGATCCGGCGTTCCAGACGGAGGTGGAAGCGCGAGTCCGGGCGCTGGTGCGCCGGCACGCGGGCAATCGCCCGCTGCTCTACAACCTCCAGGATGAACTATCCCTCGGGCGCTTCGCGTCACCGATGGACTACTGCTTTTGCCCGCACACGCTGCGAGCGTTTCGTGAGTGGCTGCGCACGCGGTACGCGAACCTGGCGGCGTTGAACCGTGAGTGGGAAACCGGATTCAGGATCTGGGACGAAGTAACCCCCCTCACCACCTGGGAGGTCAAGGCCCAGGAAAAAGCCGCGCTGGCCGCCGGGAAGCCGGAGAACTATGCCCCGTGGGCGGATCATCGCGAGTACATGGACGCCGCGTTCGCCCGGACGCTCGGTCACCTGCGAGACTCTATCCGGCGGGAGGATCCGCTGGTGCCCGTCGGGATCGAGGGCACCCAGATGCCGAGCGCCTGGGGCGGGCACGATCTCTGGCGTCTGTCCCGGGTGATTGACTGGGTCGAACCGTACGACATCGCGAACAGCCGCCTGGTGCTGCGGTCGTTTCTGCCGGCTGGGGCGCCGGTGCTCGCTACGGTCTTCGGCACAGACTACCGGCGGCTCGAACGCCGCCTCTGGACGCTGCTGCTGCATGGCGACCGGGGGTGTATCTTGTGGGACGACGAACGCGCCCGATGCATCGCAAAAGACCGTCCGGATCAGCCGCTCACGGAGCGCGGGCGGGCACTTGCGGCGCTGTTTCCTGCGTGGAAGGCTGTGGGTCCCCAACTCTGGCCGCTGCGCCGCGAGCGCGACCGGATCGCGATCCACTACTCCCAGGCAAGTATCCGGGCTCACTGGATGTTCGACTCTCGCGAGGACGGGGATACTTGGCCGCGCCGCTTCTCGTCGTATGAGGCCACTCACTCCCGCCTGGCCAGGGCGCGGGACGGGTTCGTGAAGGTGCTCGAAGACCTTGGGTTTCAGCCCGAGTTCGTCTCCTATGAGCAACTGGAAGCGGGGACTCTCCGTCGCGAGGGCTACCGCGCCCTGCTGCTGCCACAATCGGTGGCGATGTCCGAGGCCGAATGCCGCGCCGTCGAGGTGTTTGCGCGCGAAGGCGGCACGGTGCTCGCCGATGCCCTGCCGGCAATCATGGATGAACACGGGAAGCGGCGCGAGCGGCCCCGTTTGGACACCCTCTTTGGGGTGGAGCAGGGGAGAGCGGGATGGAGAGCAATTCCTGTGGAAACAGCCGCCACTGCACAGCCGCTGACCGCGTACCACGAGGACCTCAGGGCGCGCGGTGCGGTCCCGCTGCGTCAGGTCGGCGCAGTGCCGGTTGGGCTGCGCCGGGCGGAAGGGCAGGGTGCTGCGATCTTCCTCAACCTCAAGATGGGAGACTATCCTGCCCTGCGCTTGCGGGGAACGCAGGCGCAGGCGTGCCGTGAACTGTTCGGGCGCCTGTTGGCAGAGCGCCGGCTCCGGCCCGTAGTCCGCGTGCAGCGAGCGGGGACCGACCAGTTGCTGCCTGCTGCGGCCGTCTGGCGGTATGCCGGCGAGGGTCGCGAAGTGATCGGGATCCATCGCAATCCAGGATATGAGGCGGACGAAGCAGGGGCCGCCCTGCCCCAGGACGCAGCGGCGCTGGAGCAGGCGGAACGCATCGAGATTCGTCTTCCCGGCGTGCGACGAATCCGGGACCTGGTCACGGGTGCGGAACTGGGTCGCAGTGATCGCGTCGTGACGGAATTATCCCCCTGGAAACCGGTGCTCCTGGATCTGCGGAAACAATCGGTGGCCGGACCCTGATTGTTTTCGCACGTCGTCGCCGCGGAGAGACCGGCAACTGTCACGCAGCCATCTCTGCCTCCAGATATCCGGCCACGGAATCCGGAAGCGTGCGAGTGTCAATCGGCTTCGGCAGATATCCATCGCAGCCGGCAGAGAGCATACGCTCCCGGTCGCCGGACATCGCGTGCGCCGTGAGCGCGATTACCGGCACGCGCGACAGCCGCGGGTCCTGTTTCAGAAGCCGGGTGGCGCTGAGACCATCCATTCCCGGGAGGCTCACGTCCATCAGGATCAGCGCCGGCGGTCGGGAGCGGGCCATCGCCAGCCCTTCTTCGGCCGTGAAAGCCTGCTGTACCACATAGCCTGAAGCCTCGAGGACCTCGGTTGCAAGTTCCATATTGAGAAAGTTGTCTTCGACCACCAGAATCGGCGTTCCACTCATCACGTTTCTCCTATACCTTCGTTTTTCGTCCTCGAGCCAGTGTACGCAGGTCCTGCACGAGGGTGCCGCGATTGCCTTTCGGGGTGATCCGCTGCACTCTTCCGTTCAGGCGTATGCGATCGGCCCCGGTCAAGTCGCGCGAGGTGCAGATCACGATGGGCACCTCACGCATCTCCGGATGCCTCCGGATGTGGTCCACTACGTCGAAGCCATTCATCCCTTCCATCATCAAGTCCAGGACGATCGTGTCCGGACGGCGCGACTCCGCCAGTTCGACTCCTCGGGGACCGTCCGAGGCAGTCAGGACCGTGTACCCTTCTCCGCGAAGGGTCGCCCGCAGCAGTTCGATATCCCTGGCGTCGTCGTCCACCACCAGCACGGTCTTGACCGATGTGGTTCGGGCTTCTTCCGTCCTCGCCAGAGCGGATTGCAGCCGGCTCTCCTGAATTGGCTTCGGCAAGAACTCAAGCGCCCCCAATGCCTGGCTATTCCCGGGATCGTCTGTTAACGATGTGATGATCACGGGGATGGCGCGGGTTTCGGGCCGTGACTTGAGGTCTGCCAGAACCTGCCACCCATCTCGGCGCGGGAGCAGAATATCCAGCGTGATGGCAAACGGCTGCAATTCCACGGCGAGTTGCACCGCCTCTTCCCCGTTGCGGGCACGCACGGATGCATACCCGGCATTCTCCAGATACTGGCCGATCAGTTCGGCGTGGGAGCCATCGTCCTCGACTACGAGTACGACTGGCCGTGCATCCACGGCGACCGGAGCAGGCTGCTCCAGCGCAGTCGCGGTGCGGTCGCCGGACTCCAGTGAGGGGGCGGTCCGGTCGCCGCGCTTCGGAGCATCCTTCGGTTGTTGCAACTCCGGCGCCAGTGGCAGCAGCACGTAGAAAGTCGTGCCCGCTCCCGCGCCGGGGCTCTCGAGCCACACTGCACCCTGGTGCATCTCCACCAGCCTTCGGGTCAGAGCGAGGCCGAGCCCCGTGCCCTGCTGCTGCTTGGCATAGGAAGAATCCGCCTGCTCGAATTCGAGGAACACGCGCTCCTGGTCGGCGCGC
>SYMT01000535.1 GCA_005805375.1 Actinomycetota bacterium | reverse complement strand
CTGAGCGTCGTCTCCGTCTGGGAAGCAGTGATCAAACACGGCCTCGGCAAGCTACCCCTACCCGGCCCTCCGTCGCACTACCTGCCGGAGCAAAGACGCCGCCACCAAATCGCTCCCCTACCGCTGGAGGAAGCCGTCGTCGCACATCTGGCGAACCTCCCATTCCTGCACCGCGATCCATTTGACCGCATGCTCGTTGCACAGGCGCTGCACCACGGGCTGACGCTCGTCTCAATGGATCGGGTAGTTCGGGCGTATCCGGCGCCCTCACTGGAACCCCCGTGACGCCCCGTCACACGAGGCGGCTGGTCCGCTGGACGCCCACCGAAACCGGCTCAACTACTGGACGCTCCGCACCCGGAGAGTAACTCTAACGCGGTGGCGCCAGGACATCCCGTGGACGATCCGCCCGTGCCGAAGAGACTCAAGACGAGCGTGCAGAGACTTCAGGCAAAGGCAGCAGCACCGGGGGGATGACCCTCACCGTGCGGCTTGTGCTGCCCACCAGCCTCGGCGTTCAGGCGAACCCCGTGGGAGCGCCGCCATCCCGGCGGCTTTCGAATGGGCCTCCGCGCACGCGAAACCCGTACCGAAAACCGTACCCAGGGAGGCGGGCCGCCCGCTGCGCCGAAGACGCCCGGGCGCGTTCTTGTGCCGCGCCATTTCAGTGCGGATCGGCTGGTTCCCGTGACCGCCATCAAGAAGGACTGTACGCCCACGCACCAGGCCCGGACGGCCCTGGACTGCATTATCAACGAAATTGTGCTGTCCCAGCGACAGTGAGTTCAATCACCTGGGGACAAACAGCGCAGTTGATGTGCCCCGATTGCTGCACCTGTTTCGCTACGGAACGCGCGTTCGCCAGCATGAGTTCCTCGGTCTCCCGGACCAACAGCTCCAGTTCGCGGTGTTCGGGCGGCGTCAGGGCGCCTTTGTTGTGCTGTGCCATCAGCACATCCAGACGCGCCTGTTGCTCCCGGCTCAGGGTGTGGAGGCATTCCGGTTCCTGCTGTGCCTCAAAGACAATCCAGTCGGAGAGCGGCACCTCACACACCTGGCAGATCGCTCCCGCGACGCGGAGGTCCAACCGTTCCACCGCCTGCTCTGCGTCGGTCAGGCGATAGAGGCTCTTGAGATTGATCTGTTGTCCGGTTCCGCGAATTCGCCGGTGGAGTTCCGGCACGGACCAGCACCGTTGCTCCAACACACGCTTCAGGCGCGAGAATGCCGCCATCGCTCGGGTCCTCCCACGGATGAGTATATCGGGCCGGCAACTTCGGATGCAGCGCTCCAGGCGGTGTAAGAACAACATGCGGCTGGGGAAGGATGAAGGGGACGCCCCGCCCACGCCTGCGCTCTGTGTCGTCCGACTCACCCTGTCACGATATCGCCACGCGTTGCTCGTGAAGGGCACTTGCATTGATTGTGACTGAGTCCAACTGGTAGCGGACCGTGTCGACGTCCGCCGATTTGCCGTTGATTGGGGAACAGGATCCGTGCTCGGCCCAGCCGTCCGCGCCGCCGGGCGTTAGTCACGTCGCTACGCACGCGACCGGGCCAGCAGGAGCAGTGCCGCCTCGCGCTCCGGTGACAGCGCCGGGGGCTGATCCGAGTTGCGGAGCCATATCCGGACCGCAGCGATCGTCATCTCCGGCGCGGTCAATGTCAGGCCGGCCGCAATCGCTCGTGCGTTGCAGATGTGCATGAGGCTGCTCCGCGGGCCGCCGGTCGGTCGGTAGAGGGGCAGTTCGCGTTCCCCCATGCCCGCGGCCCGCAGGCTCTCCTTCGGAACCCAGACAGGGCTCTGCGCTCCCAGCGCTTCCACGAACTCCGCCCAGGTGAGTCGCGGTCCGGCGAGGTTGAGGGCGCCGTCGAGCCCCTGCTCGCAGACTATCCGGGCAAAGCGCGCCAGGTCGCCCGCGTCAATGTACTGCACGTAGTCCGAGCCGTCGCCGGGCGCCAGCATCTCTCCCCCGCGGGCGGCTCGTGCGACCCAGTACCCGAAGCGGGACAGCGGATCATGGGCCCCGGCGATCACCTGCGGGCGCAGCAGGGCGCAGCGTCCGGGGAACATCACCGCTACGATGTCTTCGCACGTGACTTTGAGCGGACCGTAGGTCTCCTGGGTGATTTCCGCCACGTCCTCGGCGGCGGGCGCGGACCGAGGCTGGTTCTCGGAAACGGGACCGCGTGTAGGGTCGCCGTAGACGCTCACCGCGCTGATGAACACATAGCGGCCGACGTTCCGGCGGAGCCTCTCCGTGCTGGGACGAACCTGCCGGGGGGTGTAGCCGCTCACGTCCACGCACACGTCCCAGGTACGATCCGCCAGCGCGGCAAGGCCCCCCAAGCCGGCATCGCGGTCGCCGCGCAGTCGCTCAACGTGCCCCGGAAGCGCATCTGTGGTAACCCCCCGGTTGAGAATCGTGACGGAGTGTCCCCCATGAAGCAGCGTCTCCACGATGTGCCGCCCCACGAACTGCGTACCGCCGAGGACGAGGATTGTCATGAGTGGAATGCTTGTCTGACCCGGAATCGCCCCGCGGGATGAGCGCAGCGCCGGTGTGTGCGAGGGGCCGATCCTATCGTTTCAACGCCAGTTCCACCAACAATAGCACTTGCGACCGCTCAGGAGTCTGCCGGTCCCGGATGGCGCGATCGAGGTCGGCCCAGGGACCTGCGTTGTGCAGCAAGCGTATCTTCATGAACACCTCGGTGACCGTGCCCGCGAGTGGGTGGGAGAGGTATTCCATTTCCTGTTGGACCCGGGGATCCGCAAGCAATTCCGGCGGCGCGCAGTCGTTGAGCAGTGACCAGACGATCGGACAGCCGGTGGCGAGGTTGGACAGAGCAGCCCGGCGAGGAAAGCCCGCAGGACCGCATCGTGGGACATCTCAACCTCATACAGCCAGTGCTCCTGGTCATACTCGTGCCGTACGCCCTCCATCAGCCCATTCCGGACCGTTCTCACGGGCGCCATCAATGCGACAGTCGGTGCCGACGGTTGGGCGCAGTTGTCAGCCGTCGGATCGTCTCTCAGGGTTGCCGATCCCTCCTTCGACCCGCGCAAGTTCGGACACAAGAAGCTTGGCGACCTGGTCCGCGCGCAGACCTACCTCGAGGTGCTGGCGGTGCCCCTGGGTGATGGATCTCCCCTCCTTCGCATCGCTGTTCGTCTCAAGAAGTCCTGATCCGGGCACCGGTGTGCCGGAGAGAACATCTGCCGGGGAGGGCAACGGTTCACAGATGTCCGAAAGCGGTTGGCTCGAGGCTCGATCCGAGCGCGTCGGCAGCTTCCGAGAGCTTGGCCGCCCCTCGGGCGACAATGCCCTTCAGGACGCCGGCGATGGCCTCGACGTCGGGCACCTCCACGTATTCCCGAGAGGTGTCCAACACCAGGGTCGGAATGCCGCTACCGAGTCCGGTCACCTGCGCCCGGATGAAATACCAGGCCTGCGCGATGGTATAGCAGCCGAAAATCTCCTGCTCCTCGTCCCCGGTCGCCTGACGGTTCAACGCCGCGGCGGCGAGCAGTTGGCCGTGCAGTGCGAATCGCGGGTCGGACCCTTCCAGTCCTCGCTTCGCCTCCAGGACTACCAGGTACGGGAGGTCGAGGGTCCCGGAGATGCAGTTGCCGATAGCGCCGTCGAGCACTCCTTCCAGGCGTACGTGTCCGATCTCCGCCGACATCGGCACCTGCGCCCAGGCTCGGAACGGGTATCGCTCCGCCAGGGCAAGCAGTGGATAGATGCCCCGAGCCCAGACGGTGGCCTCGTTCAGCAAGCTCACTGCCACCTGGGAAAGCTGCGCGGCCACGTCCGCAGCCCGCCGGCGTTCGTCGTCGGTGAGGGGGAGCGCGAGAGTGCGCCACAGGTCGGGATGCAGTCCGCGATCTCGGACCTGGCAGCACGTGCGGAGGCGGCCCGCGTTCAGTTCGGAAAAGAGGTATCGCTCCATGTTCGCTGCCCCTCCTGTTGGCGGCGGCCCTCCCCTACCGCGTCGCCGGCTGGCGGAAGGAGCGCTCGCCCATGTCGTTCGGGTCGGTCGAGACCGGACCGTCGCGCCAGAGCCAGCGCATCATCTCCGGCAGGGCCGGGCCGCCGAACTTCTGACCGTGGTTGTTTATGCCCCACGTGTAACTGAGATCGTAGCCCTTCTGGGTCAGGGCCTTCATGAGGCGCACATTCTGCAGGAACCAATCCCACTTCTCGTCGTACCGGCCGCCCCGCATGCCCCGGTTGTCGTTTCGGCCGTCGCACAGGAAGATGCGGATCGGCTTCTTCGGGCTCTGCAGCACCTTTTCGGCGTAGGCGTGCCCGCCGCGAATGTTGGTGAAGCTGCCGACGTTGCTCAGCACCTTGCGGAAGGCATCCGGTCGCTCCCAGGCTACGGTGAAGGCCGCGATGGCACCCGAACTGGAGCCTCCGATGCCGTGCTGTTCAGGGTCCCGAGAGACATTGTACTCCTTGTGCAGCACGGGCATGAGCTCCTCGGTGATCACCCGAGCGTACCTGTCGTCCAGCGAGTTGTATTCGGTCCCGCGGTTGGTAAAACCGTCCCCCCAGCCGATTTCCGGAGAAGGCTCAGGCTGGTCCGGGCGGCGCCCCGGGTTGATGAACACGCCAAGCATCACGGGGATCTCCCGGCGGTAGATCAGGTTGTCCATCACGTTCTGGGCGCGCATGTCGCCTCTCTCGTTCTTGAACGCCTGCCCATCCTGAAAGATCATCAGGCTGGTGGGGACGGCGGGGTCATATTGGGCGGGCACGTAGATCCAGTAGGTGTGCTGCGTTCCCGGATATGCCTGGCTCGGGAGTACGAACGGACCGCGGATCTCCCCCTTCGGCACCCCCTCCTGCGGCAGCGAATCCGGCCCCAGGCGATACTGGGAGTCCGGATTGGGCCGGGCGGCCCCTTGCTGGGCCACCGCTGTGGTGATGGAAGCGTGACCGAGGGCGCCGAGCAACATGCCCACGACGCCTGCCCCGATTGTCTGTCTCAGTTGCATGGCACAGCTCCGGGAGTTCCTTCCCCATCCGAAGTTCCTGGCGGCGGCAGCCGGTCGCGAGTTCCGAAGCGGTCCCCGTAGTGCGACGCGAACCAGGGTTCGACCGTCCGTGACTCACTGCGCCGGCAAGCCGACCCTGCGCTGCGCGAGGCTGCGGCGATCGCAGATTGTTCGCGCTTGCCGACGATGCCCGGTCATCATATCTCGGGGATCCGGCACCGCCGCAGGCGCGCACTCGTCGGATTCGGGCAGGACTGAGACGCCGTTCGGGTGAACGGGTCACGGGGTCGAGAGCGCGGGCCGGGGAAGGGCCGCGTACTGCGATGGAGCGACCCCGGGGGACCTGCATGAAGCGCATCTCGATCGGCACCTGGGCCTACAGCATCGGCCCGTACGCCAGCAATCCTGTTCCGTTCGACGAGGTCGTGGACCGGGTGGCGGCCCTGGGATTTCAGGGCCTCGAACTGGGGGGCTTTCCGCCGCATCCCAATCCGGACGATCTTGCAACCCGAGAGGAGCGCCAGGCAGTGGTCGAGCAGATCCGGGCGAAGGGTCTGGCTTGGTCCGGACTCGCGGCCAACCTCTGGGGCGAGAAGCTGATCAATACGGACGACACGACGCCGTATGTGGACGAGTTCCGCAAGAACCTCGTCTTCTGCAACGACCTGGGGATTGAGACGATTCGTGTGGACACGGTGCAGCCTCCGACGATCTTCGGCGAAGTGGACGAGGAGACGGCGCGCCATCGGGTGGTGCAGACCTGGAAGAGGTGCGCGAGCGAGGCGGCGGATGCGGGAGTGCGCGTCGTCTGGGAGTTCGAGCCCGGCTTCGCGTTCAACAAGCCCTCCGACATTGAGCGGATCCTGGACGAGATCGGCAGCGACCACTTCACCGTGATGTTCGACACGTGCCACGCACACATGGTGGCCGCCGTGGGCGCGCGCCAGCCGGGAGAGCGCGAAACGCTGCCCGGCGGCGCGCTGGAACTCGCGCAGCGGCTCCGTGGAAAGATCGGCCACATCCACCTGATTGACTCCGACGGCACGCTGCACGACGACGAAACTTCCACGCACGCGCCGATGGGCGCCGGGTTGCTCGATTTCGATGCGCTGCTGCCCGAACTGAACCAGAGCGGCGTCCCGCACGACTGGTGGACTATTGACCTCTGCTTCTGGCCGGATGCGTGGGCGGTCACCGAGCAGTGCAAGCGGGAAGTGGATCGGCTGAACGAGAAGTACGGATAACCGATGAAGGAACTCAGGATCGGCATCGTCGGCTACGGCTTCATGGGCCGTGCCCACTCCAATGCCTACCGTCAGGTGAGTCAGTTCTTCGACCGGGAGTACCGACCGGTCCTCAAGGCCGTCTGCGCGAGAAACCGGGCGAAGGCAGAGGCGTTCGCGGCGAACTGGGGGTGGGAATCGGTGGAGACCGACTGGCGCGCCCTCGTGGATCGGCCCGACATTGACGCCATTGACATCTGCAGCCCGAACAACACGCATCGGGAGATCGCGCTTGCGGCGGCTGCGGCGGGCAAGATGGTCCTGTGCGAAAAGCCGCTGGCGATGAACGGCTCCGAGGCGCGCGAGATGACCGCAGCCATCGAGCAGGCCGGTGTCCCGAATCTGGTCTGGTTCAACTATCGCCGCGTTCCCGCCATCGCGCTGGCAAAGCAGGTGGTGGACGAGGGACGGATCGGACGACCCTTCCACTATCGCGCCCAGTACCTCCAGGATTGGACGATCAGCCCCGACCTGCCGCTCGGCGGGCAAACGCTCTGGCGCCTGGATGCGGACGTCGCCGGCGCAGGGGTCTCCGGGGATCTGGTAGCGCACTCGGTGGACACCGCGCTCTGGCTGAACGGCCCCATCACTGAAGTCACCGGCATGACCGAGATTTTCGTCAAGGACCGGGCGCTCCAGGACGATCCCACGCAAACGAAACCCGTCACCATTGATGACGCCTGCCAGTTCATGTGCCGGTTCGCCAACGGGTCGCTCGGCCTGTTTGAGTCCACTCGCTACGCCCGCGGCCGGAAGAACTACAACACGCTGGAACTGAACGGCGACAAGGCCTCAGTCTATTTTGACCTGGAGGATCCTCACCGCCTCCAGTACTACAACCATGGCGATGACGATCACCTGCACGGGTGGCGCAGCATCCACGTGACCGGGTTCGAGCATCCGTATATGAAAAGCTGGTGGGTGCCCGGCTGCACGATCGGTTACGAGCACACCTTCATCAACGCGCTGGCCGACTTCCTGCACGGCCTGGAGACCGGTGAGGAGACACACCCCAACTTCCGGGACGCCCTGGCCACTCAGCTTGTCCTGGATGCGGTCCTCGAATCGGCGCGGACGGGTCAGTGGGTATCGGTGGCGGCTGACGGTTTCGCGACGGACGCGGCGGGCGGGTAGACAACGAAGCGGCGGTTTTTACGCACCGCGCGCTGCGCCCCACTACGGAGACGACACATGAAGTTCGGAATGAACCTGCTGCTCTGGACCGCCGGGGTGACCGAGGAGCACTTTCCGCTCCTCGGCCGCCTGCGCGAGATCGGCTTCGACGGGGTCGAACTGCCGTTGTTCGACGCAACCGAGTCCGGATTGAAACAGACCGCTCGCGAGTTGGACAACCTGGGTCTGGGGCGTACAGCGGTCTGCGTCTGCACGCCCGAAGCGAACCCGATCAGCGACGATGCTGCGATCCGCGCGGCGGCCGTCACTCATCTGAAGCAGCGGGTGGACTGGTGCGCCCTGGTCGGCGCCGAGGTGCTCTGCGGCCCGTTCCACTCAGCCCTCGGGCTCCGGACCGGGCGCGGGCGCACGGACGACGAATGGAAATGGTGTGTGGATGTCCTTCGCGAAGTGGCCGATCACGCGGCTACTGCGGGGGTGCTGCTCTCCGTCGAACCGCTGAACCGCTTCGAAGTGTACTTTCTCAACACGATGGCGGATGCAAACCAGTTGGTCCACGAAGTCGGTCGAGCGGGCTGTGGCTACCTCTATGATTCGTTCCACGCCAACATCGAAGAAGAGGATATCGCCGCGAGCATCCGGGACAACGCGGCCGGCATCAACCACGTCCACATTTCCGAAAACCACCGGGGGGTGCCCGGTCGCGGTCACATCCACTGGGAACCGACGTTCCGCGAACTCCGGGCTTGCGGCTACGACGGCTGGCTCGTGATCGAAGCGTTCGGTCGCGCGCTCCCGGAGTTGGCGGCGGCCACCTGCGTCTGGCGGGACCTGTTTCCCACCGAGGAGACAGTCGCGACGGAAGGCCTTGCCCTGATGAGGCGGGGCATGGGGCGCGCGTAGGTGCGCCGGCTGCATTCCTGACCGTGCCCGAGTTCTGGTTGGATTTGGGGGCCGGAATGGACGCGGAGCACTGGCAGGCGACCGAGGCGCCTGCGGGTGTGTTCCGGGTCGCGATGGACCCGCTGATCACATCCGGGATGATCGAAGCCGGACGTCTGGCGCCGCTGCGGCGAGATATCCGCCGCGTCGGTGCGGAATTGCGACCCGGTCGTTCCGTCGAGGCGGGGCGACCGCCGTCGTTCCTCCCGTTCCGGAGCAACGTGTTTACCCACGTGCATTGCGGGTTCGTCCTGCACCTGTATCTCGAACTGCTGGACCTGCTGGCAGGTGAGGTCTGCCGCGTGCTGCGCCCCGGCGGAGAACTGGTCGTGCTGCTGCCGCACTTTGCCGATCCGGACAGCGAAGTGAACCTCTGGCACACTGAGCGCACTCTCACCACGCATTTCGGAGCAGGTCAACGCACCCGGTTTGCCGGCCCGTTCACCACTTTCTGGGCCGATCTGTACCGCGATCGCACGTTCCGCCTCCGTTTCCGGAAAGACGCCGGCGCCGAGGTCTCCTCGCTGGCGCCCGAACCGGCGGCGTGGCGTCCCGAGCGCGAGTAGCAGGCAGCCACCCCGGGAACGCCGGCATCTTGCCGGCTCGGGCACGCGAGCCCCCGATTACACCGGTCCTGGTTCCCGCTGCCGGCATCTTGCCGGCTCGGGCACGCGAGCCCCCCATTTCACCGGTGCGGGTTCCCGCTACGGCTCAGGCAGCGAGTCCGCGTTCTCCATGATCACGGTGCGGGTTCCCGCACGGCTCTGGGTGACCAGGGTGCGGAGTTCCTGGTAGAAGCCGCGGGGGTTGTCAATGGCCCGGACGTGCAGATCCGGTGTGCTCGAATCCGTGCTGTGGATGTACACGTCTCCGAAGTCGCCCATCCGTCCCAGCAAACCCTGGCGCAGGCCGACGTCCCGGATGCGGAACAGTTCGATGTTCTCGATCTTGCGTGACAGAAGCCCCGCCTCAATTTCCAACCGGTCCCCGTACAGGCGATAGCTGTTTCCGGCCCGCACCAGGCGCGAGTGGAGGAACACCGCCACTACGGGAAGCACCGCCAATGGCGCAAGAATCGCCATCATCATGAAGCACCCCACGGCGATTCCGATGCCGGCGCCGACCGCAAGTACGTACTGTCCCAGAAACGCCTTGTCGGAAATCCTTCGCTCGCTGATGATCGAATCCATGTGCCCACCTCTGTCCGGCGGTCCTCACTCCAGCAATTCGCCCCTCTGCTGGCGGAGCAGAAAGATCTGCCCGGCGTGATACTGGTCGTGCTCCAGCATGTGAGTAAACAGTTCGTGGAACGGCATGGTCACGCCTTCCACAAAAACGGGCCGGTCCAGGTCAGAGGGTGTCATCGCCGCCAGGTGCGTCGCCAACCGTTGCTGGCCGTCGCCCAGCCACGCCAGGAGGTCTGCCCAGCGCGGGTCCGGCGGGCCCGGATCGCCGGCGGTCCCACTGGCGCCGCTCTCCAGGCCGTCGGCGAAGGCGTGCTTCCAGGCAGCGAGGTGGAACACGATCCCGGCGATGGAGCCGTCCAGCCCGACCCCCCAGCGATAGCGGCGCCAGTCTCCCTGCGCTCCGGCCGCGGCGCCGGCAGCGTCTACGCCCACCAGGCTCCGTTCCAGTTCGCGATACGCTGCCGGCACGCGCCACCTAAGGTACTCGAGGAGGGTCATGGGTGGGAACCGGAATGTCTGCGCTGCTGGTTTTCAGAACCAGTTGTGCTTGTCCACCACATTGCGGAGCAGTTCACCCGCTGCAAACCGGCGGCAGTTCTCTGCAAACACTTCGCGGCGCCGGTCTTCCAGATACGGTCCCTCACCCCCGACATGGGGCGTGAGGAGCACATTCGGGGCGGTCCAGAGCGGGTGTCCCTCCGGAAGCGGCTCGATCTCGTAGACGTCCAGGGCAGCTCCTGCGATTTCGCCCGCCCGCAATGATTCCACGAGGTCATCCAGGCGGACGATCGCCCCGCGGCTGATGTTGATGAAGTAGGCGCTCGGCTTCATCTGCCGGAAGCGCGTCCGACAAAACAGCCCCTGCGTTTGCGGAGTCTCCGGCGCCGTGCAGATGACGAAGTCCGCCCGCGGCAGAAGCGTCTCCAGCGCCTCCGGCCGGTGCAACTCGGATACCCCGGCTGGGGCGGTTTCCCGGCGCGGGTCGACCCCGATGACCTGGATTCCGAAGGCAGCCAGCAGGCGTGCCGTTTCCGCGCCGATCCCTCCGACGCCGAAGACGAGCGCCGTGGAGTCCGGAAGGTGGATGCGCGGTGCCTCCGTCTGCCAGACTCCCTGGAACTGCTGTTTCAGGTACACGTGCAGCCCACGCGCAAACGCGAGCGTGAACGCCAGGATGTGCGCTCCCAGGTGATCGTTGTAGATTTCCCGCATGTTGGTGATCGTTACCGGGTGCGCAACCAGCTCCGGATAGTACCACCCGGCCGGAGGCCCGGCCATCGGCGCCTGAAGCCATCGCAGGTTCGGCGCCGCTTCCAACAGATCGCGCGAGATCGTGCCGAAGGCGGCATCGGCATCGCCCAGAGCCGACCGCGCCGCGCCGGAATCCGCACACATCACCACCTGGGCGTGCGGCGCCGCTGCCTTGACCAGGCTCTCCCAATCCCACCCGGGTGAACCCGGGAGCACCACCAGCTTGAAACTCATGTCGTCCTCCCTGCCCGCGACCCGAAGTTGCCGGAGTCAGGGCCCAGTCACGGAAAGGGCGCCGCCGGACTCTCTCCCCGCCCGCATCACTCCGGCGTCTGCGGGCTACTTTTCCGTCGGGATGATGATACCGCGCATGATGATGTTCTGGCAGAACACGAACACCAGCAGCGTAGGGATCGCCGCCAGCACCAGGGCCGCGAAAATCACGAACATCGGAGCCCACGTCTGCATCTGGGACAGCCAGACCATGAGAGTCCACTTCTCGGGATCCTGACAGACGAGGAACGCCCACAGGAAGGAGCCGTACGCCGTGGTGAAGGTGCCGAGTGAGATGACGGCGAGCACCGGCTTCGAGGTGGGAAGCGTGATGCGTGTGAACATCAACGGTTCGGAAGCACCGTCCATCTGCGCGGCTTCGTAGAGTTCCTTCGGCAGGCTGTCGAAGAAGCCCTTGAGCAGGAAGATCGAGTACCCGTTGGCCATTGCGGGCAGGATGAGCGCCCAGTAGGTGTTCAGCAGGTGGAGCTGCTTGAGTAGGAGGAAGTTCGGGATGGCGCTCACCTCCGCCGGAAAGGCCATCGTCGCGAGCAGAAACAGCAAGATCCGGTAGGTCGAGGGGAGGTTGAACCGGGAAAGGGCGTAGGCGCAGAGCGGGTTGACGATCAGCGTTACGCAGAGCAGCCCGGCACAGAGTACGAACGTGTTCCAGAGCGCCGGCCCGTGCAGGATGATGTAGTTGAAAACCTCTCGGTAGTTGCGGACCAGGAACTCCCACTTGATGGCCGTCCGATCCCGCACCATCTCGCTCCAGTCCACCCCCATATAGGGCGGGTGTGGACTGGGGAGCCCCGGGGCGGGAATTCCACTCAGGATTGTCTCGCGCCAGCGGGTCTCAGGTGTCCGGAGCGAGACCCTGTCAATAGGAACGACCCGTTCGATGAATTCCATCCAGTCCGCGAACGGCACGCCGGAAATCGGCGGCGGGTCGGGCAGACGCAATTCGCCGAAGCCGGCGAGTCGGGTTCCGTAGCGTGCATTGAGTGCGGAAGGCGAGCCGTACTTGTCCGCCAGGAAGCGCCGATAGAGCGGCTCCGTTTCCGGATCCGGACGGACGAACTGCGCCGGAAGTTCGGTGCGGACGAACTTCTCCCAATCCTCGCGCTCTTGCGCGCTCTGTTGTGCGGGAAAGCGGGTCGAAAGGAACACCTGGAACCGGTTGGAATAGATGCCTCCCCACGCCCGGTTCAGGTCTTCGACCTTCGCGCCGTACTTCAGCTTCAGCCACTCCTGGAATAGCCCGTCCCCCGGTACCGTCAAGAGGTAACGCTCCGGCT
>SYMT01000534.1 GCA_005805375.1 Actinomycetota bacterium | reverse complement strand
GGTAACTTGGAGGAGGGCAGTGGCGGCGGCAGTGAGTTCCATAACACCATGACGTACATGATTCCGTCCAGTTGTGTCCTCTCAGATGCCGCCGTGTCTCCTCACGGGTGGGAGGATTAATTCTGCTCGGTTCCCTTACCTGGAGAGACGTCCCGAAGAGGCCGACGAAGAAAATGGCATACTTCTTGGAATCAGGCCTAGCAATGCTGCATTATAGCCCGGCCCTCGCCCCTTCGCGCCGCCGCAGCGAGCGCGTGTCGTTCGCCGTTCCCGTAACGCTGTGTGCGTCCGGGCACGAAGCCGTTACCTCGACCCTGAATCTCAGCTCCAGCGGCGCGCTGGTGCGGCCGGCGCCCGGGCTGGAGGTCGGGCAGCAGGTTGATGTGCGGGTGCTGCTCCTTGACGGTCCAGTGGCGCTGCGTGCTCGGGTGGTGCGTGCTCATCGAGAGTTCTGGGCGCTCGAATTTCTGGATTCGGATCAAGAAGGGTTGCACGCCCTCGGGGAGTTGGTCGCGGAACGCGAGCGGGCACTGGCTCCCCGGTAGATCCGGGAGCCTACGCTCCGGCCTTTCGGAATACGGCCATCTGTGTCGGCGGACCCACCTCCGGGTCATCGGCGCCGATCGGTTCGTAGCTCACGGCATATCCAAAGCGAGCCGCCACGTCGTCTGACCAGGCGCGAAACTCAGCGCGGGTCCATTCGAAGCGGTGGTCCCGGTGCCGAAACCGGCCTGCCGGGAGCGCCGGCCAGCGGACGTTGTGTTCGGCGTTCGGCGTGGTGAGGGCAACGAGGCCGGGGCGGGCGTGCTCGAAGAGGACTCGTGCGAACGAGTGCAGCCGGGGCGGGTCGAGGTGCTCCACCACCTCCATCACGGCGGCCGCGTCGTATCCCTCCAGACGCGAGTCGCGATAGTTGAGCGCCCCGTGCAGGAACTGCACCCGCTGGGCAGCGGCATTCCCGATGCGTTCGGGGCGGAGACGGCTCTGCGCGATCTCCAGAGCACGGATGGAGACATCCACGCCGGTGAGCTGCTCAATCTGTGCATCGCGCAGTAGTTCGCGCAGCAGGCGCCCTTCGCCGCACCCGAGGTCGAGTACCTTGCGCGGCTGTGCGGCGCGGATCACCTGCGCGACCGCCTGAATGCGCAGGTCGTTCAGGCGCAGCGCGCGCTCCCCGGCCTGCTCCTCGGCGTCCTGCCGTTCTTCGCGCTCCTCGGCCGCGCCCGCATCGTCTGCGGTGAGGCGGGCCAGCGCCTCGCGCAGGAGCGACGGCCGGCGGAACAGGTAGCGGCGCCCGATTTCTTCGCGGAGGGGATGGGTGTGCAGCCAGCCTTCTCCGTGTCGAAACAGCTTGTCCACCTCGTCCGGCGCCATCCAGTAGTGTTTGTCGCGATCCAGGACCGGGATGAGTACGTACAGGTGGCTCAGCAGATCCTGAAGCCGGCACTCCCCCTCCAGGGTCACGGAAAAGTAGACGCTCCGGCCCCACTCCGGCCGCGTTTCGTCCAGCGGGAGCGGCTCGGCGTGCAGTTGGTACCCGAGTGGCTCGAACAGTTGCCGGAGAAAGCCCTCGCCGCCCCGGCAGGGCAGCACCGGGAGGTGGGCCGAGAGCGGAAGCCGCTCCTCCGCCAGTTCCGGGTGCTCGCGACAGCGTCCGCCCAGCGCGGAGCGGTAGACTTCGGCCAGGGCGACGCTGAGAAACGACGAGGCCACATACGGCCGGTCGTTCACATAGTTGGCCAGGGGCCCCCCGCCGCGTGTGCCGAAGCCGGACGCCGGGCCGCGCACCAGGCCGACCGGGTCCACATCCAACAGCAATGCCGCCGTGCAGCAGTCCGGCGCCGCCTCCGGATAGAACACGTGCGCCTTCCCGAAGCTCAGGTCAAAGGACTGGACCCGTTCGGGGTGCTTCGCCAGCAGGTAGCCGAGGTGCGTTGCAGGGTGGCGAGTGTTCGTGATGGTGAGCAGCATCACGGCTTCTCCAGGTGGCGAATCAGGAGCATGACGTGCTGTCGCTCCCACCGCGACGCTGAATCCGCCTGGATCCGCTTCAACCGGGGGAGAAACTCCACCAACTTCGCCTGCTCAATGGCGCGGAAGGCGGTGTGTCGTGTCTTTCGTTCGGAGGACCGGAGGAGTGTTTCCAGCAGGTCCCGCTCCTCCGGCGTGAGCGGTTCCCGGACGTGCTGGGCCCACGCACGGGCCAGATCACGGCGCGGGCGGTCCGATTTCTGCCCCGCGAATGCACGCGCCAGCGTCGAGCGCACCTCCGGCAGTCCCTCAAGTTGTCCCAGTATGGAGATGGCCTTCAGCCGGGAGGGTGCGTCGCCGTCCGGCGCGGCCAGATAGCCTGCCAGACGGTCGTGAATGACGCGTTTTTCGCGGAGTGAAAGTCCGGGGAGTGACCGGTCCGTTTCCAGCCGATGCAGTTCCAGCCACCGCTCCGCCTGCGCCCCCCGGGGAGCCGCGATCTCCGGACGCTCCATCTCCTCCGCCAGCCGCCCTGTGTCGCTGCCTGCCGAGCAGCCGCCCACCGCGGCCCAGAGCAACACGCCGGCGCACCAGAATTTCGGGTGTCGGGTGTAGGGTGTCGGGTGTCGGGTGGACCGTGTAGGGTTGACCATCGATTTCGGGTGTAGGGTTCTAGCGTGTAGGGTTGAGCATCAATTTCGGGTGCAGGGTTTCGGGTCAGGCCAGGTCCGGCTCCCAGCCGACGGGGAGGCGGCCCGCCGCGCGGGCTTCGTCAATCACGCGCTGCCGGTAGACGCTCGCGGCGACCGGCTCGCCGTTGGCATCGCGGGGGATCCGGACCCGCACCGGGCGCGGGGCGAGGGCAGGCAGGAGATCGCCCAGGTCGAAGTGGTTCAGGAGTCCGTACGCGAGGTTCTTGAAACCATAACGGCGGGTGTCGTAGAAGTGCTGCGTGGCGAGGTGCCGGAAGCTGTAGAGCCCCTCTTCCACAGTGATCGCGCACACATCGGGCTCCAGCGCAGCGGCGAGCCAGGCCCAGGTCGCGCCGCTCCCCACCCCGTGGAGGGCGATCGCGGCGGAGTCGATGTCCGGGCGGCCGTCGCGCAGGTAATCGAACGCGCGGAGCACGTCGAACACGCGATCTCCCAGGGTACTGCGACCCATCATCATCGCGTCGCAGCCCAGCCGCCACTCCCGGTCGTGCGGAGGGCCGCCGCTCAAGGGACGCGACTCGACGGCGCCCACGCCCCGGGGGTCGAACACGAAAACGCGGTGGCCCCGCCGCAGCAGTCCCTCAATGCGGGGCCGCTCGGCGTCCATCGAAGCAGTGCCGTTTTCCAGCAGCAGGAGGTCGGTCCGGGAGGCCGGGGCATTCCCGCGCGGGTGGAGAAGCACGGCGGCCACGCAGATGCCCGGTTCGCTGAAGAAGAACAGCTTCTCGACGGGGTAGCCCTCGATCAGACTCTCGTGGACGATCCGGGGGTGGATGGGGCGGTTCCGGTCGCCGTCCCCCAGCGGAAGCGCGGCGGCGACCAGGGCGCGCAGTGCCTCCGCTTCGGCCGGGGGCTGGGGCCGGAGCGCCAGGACCCGCTCTCGGCCCAGGTGGAACAGGGTCTTGCTGCCGGGAAAGGCGTCCAGCACCTGCCCGGTGGGTGTCGCCCGCAGCGCCTCTTCGGGCAGCGTCTCGGGCGTGCCGGTGCGGAAATCCGCCGCCAGCCCGCCGAGATGGCGGCGGAACCAGTTGACCGCGGCTTCCCGCAACTCGGATGAATAGTCGTGGCGGGTCGGGGCGATGGCGATGTCCACACACTCCTCCGCGCCGTACAGGGCGTAGATGCGCTTCGCCCGAGCCAGAGCTTCCAGCGTACCCTCAATCGGGAAGAAGTCGTAGGCCGCCGCGCCGATCAGCACCGGTTTGGGAGCCATTGCCGTCAGGTAGTCGTCGTGATCGGGCCCGTGGACGAAGGCGCCGGGAATGAGCTGCTCGGCATCCTGCGCCTGTCCGGTCTGATGGTAGCTGTCCAGGGTCATGATCCAGGTGCAGGGCGCCGCCGCCGCCAGCCGGGGTTCGGCCAGCATCAGGAAGCTGCTCTGCGTGCCGCCCCCGGAGTTGCCGGTGACGCCGATGCGGGCCGGATCCACCTCCGGGCGGGAGCACAGGTAATCCACGCCGCGGATGGCATCCCATGTGAAGTGGCGGCTGACGCTGGCGCCGTGCACGAAAAACTGCGTGCCGGCATACGTGTGCTCGGTGGTGCAGCCCCCGATGATGCGGCGTTCCGTTTCGGTTTCCCAGTACTGGAACCGTTCTCCCTGCCCCGGCGGATCCATCGCCAGGACCACGAAGCCGTTCTTCACCAGGTCCACGCAGACGGCCTGGTATTGCGTCCAGGCCTTGGCCAGATCGGAATGTCCGCAGACAAAAATGACGGCAGGCGCGGGTTCGGCGAGCTGCTGCGGCACATACAGCGCAGCGGTGACATACACGTCCGGCAGACTCTGGTAGTGGAGCAGCTCGATCCGGTACTCGCCGCGGTCCAGGGTGCGTGTGACCGTGGCGTGCAGCTCGGGACGGGGCTCCCCATCGGGAATGGGCAACCCGCCGATGCCCGCAAGGTAGTGTTCCCGCACGGCCGCGCGGTGTGCCTCGAAGGCTTCCCGAGTGGTAAGCGCGTCCTTGCGCGCCTGCTGGGCGGCCAGCAGCGTCTCTGCCTGCCGGCGCTGGTGATGGATTACCTGGTCGCAGACGTCGTGATAGCCGTCAAGGTTGGGTCGGAAGGGAATCATGGGCGTGTTTCCTGAAAATTGCGGCGGAGAGCAGTAGGGGCAACCCCCTGTGGTTGCCCCCGGGGGTTGCCCCCTACGATATGACGGCTCAGCGACGGATCACGGCAGAGACCGGTCTTCCATCGGAAAACCCGGAACCCGACCAAAGTCGTGCCGGTTACGAGTAATAACGATCAGACGGTGAGCGAGAGCCGTAGAGGCAATCCGGAGATCCTGGCTGCCGATGCGCACACGGAGGGATCGCAGGCGCTGGTATTCCGTTTCACCCGCGCTGTCGTCTATCATCACGCTTGCCGAAGCACAGAAGTTGACTGTTTCCAGGAGCTTCAGGTAGGCATGGGGACGGGCGGGGCCATCAAGTGGCTGGGCGAGGACGGCAAGGCGTCCTCGCAGCATTTCTTCTACCGTGACAGCACTGGTCGCGAGTTGATCAGGTGGGGTGGTGGCCACGCGGGCACATACGCCGGAGTGTCCCCGTTCCAGTAAACTGATGTGATCTGTGTCCGGAAGGTAGCGAATCATTCGTGGGTTTCAGCCCGGAAGCGTTCGATGGCCGCCGAATACTGCTCGAATTGCGGATCGTCTCCAGAGCGCCCGCGGGCGGTCAGCCACGGATTTGTGTCCTGGATCGTGGGCGCATCCAGTTGAACGAGCCGACCGGACCGGAACCATTCACCGGGCGAGGTCCGGATGGTCTGGAGCGCCTCCCCCTCCGTGGCGGCCTCGGCCACCAGCGCGGGAACCGCCACGGAACGGGCGGTGAAGCGGTTGTCGGCAGTCGGGTGTACGGTGACCAGACATTTCATCGGGGAGAGATCTCCTGTGAGATCCGGCGGGTTGGAATCGAGCCGGCGGGACGGTTCAGCACTGCTTTTCGTAGTTTACTCGATGTCTGCGGGCGACGTCCTCGCGCACCGCGCTTCGTGAGACGATCCACTTGCCGCGCCCAACGGCGCCCGGCGCGGCTCTGACGAGGTTTCCAGTTCCGCCGGAACTCGGAACTGGAAATCCCGTTGCCCGCTGTTTCAACTTTCCAGCGCCTCACTACACCGCTCCAGCGCCTGCAGGGTGAGGGATTCGCACTCCGGAGTGACCATGCAGGTGCCGTAGTATTTGAAGGCGGTATCCACTTCATAGCCCCGGTTGGGGAACGCGTCGGCAGTGGGCAGATAGCCGAAGCAGCCGTTGCTGTAACCCAGGGCGACGCTGTGCTCGGTGCGGGAGCGCTCGCGGATCGCATCGGAGTAGGCGACGAACGCTTCGGCGGCGGTGGCCACGATCTGGAGGTCGCCCAGCCGGAGCGCCTGCACATCCATGCCCACCGTGTCCGGGCCCTCCCCTCCGGCAGCGGCCAGGTAGCGGCGTGCCCACCCCACCAGCGACGGCACGACCATCCGGCGGCTTTGCTCCTCCGAAAGCGGCTCGTCGCCGCGCGCGGCGTGGAAGGCGGCGAGGTTCTCCTCGGCCTGGGCCAGCGCCGTGCGTGCCTCCGCTTCCGTGGGGCGGTGCAGCGGGAGGGCCACCGTTTCCAGCACCGCCTGGCTGCCGCGGGCGCTCAGGTCCAGCGGGAGCGCCCGTTCCCAGGCGATGAGGGCGCTGCCCGCCAGTTCGTTCCCCACGCTGCGGGCAACCGCGTGCTCTCCGCGGCGCACCGGGTTGATGTCGCCGCAGCACCCCTGAGCGAAGATCGCCGGACACCCGAGCGTCGCGCGAAGCGCCGCCACCGCCGCTCCGGGCCACTCGGCGGAGATGCCCGTGTTGGCAGGCCCCATCACCACGGGGTGGGTGGCGTGGCTGAACCAGCAGGCGAGCGGACGGCCCGTGGCGGCGTCCACGATCCGCAAGACGGAGACCGTGGGGTCATAGCGACCCGACGGATTCTCCCCGAGGATGATACGGCCAGCGCGGAGTTCTCTGCGATTCAATCCGATGCTGGACTCTGCCGTGCCGAACGCGAGGCGTGCCGGGCGCGCGTTGCGCAGCGCCAACCGTACCGCACCGGCGGTCCAGCGTTCCACCATGTGGACATAGGCTTCGTCCGCCTGTCCCATCGCGCGGAGCGTCACGGTGGTCGGGCCCGCGTGCGTATGGCTGTGGTTCAACAGCAGGCGCTCCGGCGGCACAACATCCGCGAGGGCGGCGCGGATGCGCCGGATGCTTTCGGGTCCCAAACCCAGCAGGTCGGCGCCGGTGAGGACCACAGGAGAGCCGCCTTCAGGCGTGAGCGCCAGTGCCCGTACGGCAAGCGGATCGAGGACGTGATCGGCCGGCCCGGGACGGTTCCCGTAGCCGATCAGGTCCACGCCCGGGGGTGGCGTGATGTCGAATTCAGCGACGCCGGCCAGCCAGACGGAATCGCGGTCGGAGTGGGGCATGGAACTTCGGTGCCTTGAGTGTGCAGGAACCAGGGAGCGGAGGTTTACGTGGATCAGTAGGTGGGTATTCTCAATCCATCGGGCGAATTCCTCGCCGGATTGGGGTTCGGATTTCGGTCCTCCCCCATCGGCGAGATGCTGTCGGTCTACAACGAGGTGGACGGGGGGCACAGTGATGACGGAGTGGGTTCAAGTTGCGTTCGTGATGACGTTCTTCAGCGCCGTGTTCTGGCTGCTTGCTTACACGACGCAGGAGTGAAGGCCGGCGGGGTGTGGAGTGCGGGGTTGACACCCCGCGCTGAGATGCGAAGTCCACCAGCGTGGACTTGAGGGGGTGTTGGGGTCACGGGGTGGTTGTTCTCCTGCGGCGTGGTGGACCGGGAAGGGACCACCTGATTTGGAGAGAGTCTCCGGCGCTGCAGGAGTCTACTTCTCCTGCAGCGTGGTTGATTGGGGAGGGAGGGTGCGGTCCTGGGGGGAATAAGGCCACGGTCGTCCCGATGGGGGACGTCCGGGCGCGCAGGGAGCGCCGGAGTCCCGGGAGCGCCGCCGTCCCGGCGGCTTCGGGGCGTCTGAGTGCGCAGGGAGAGCCGCATTGCAGCACGTGACGATCTATCATCGAGCCGGCGAGTACGCGGGCTGGCCGGCCAACTACGGGATCTGGAATTGGGACGATGAGATCGTGGTGGGCTTCACCCTCGGCCGCCACGACCCGAGCGGCGGTTTTCACGCCCGGAGCCGGGAGGCGCCGTTCGTCGCGATGCAGGCCCGGAGCCGGGATGGCGGACACACCTGGGATGTCGGTCCCACTCCGTGCCATGCACCGGCCAATCGCGGCCTGTCGGCGGACGAGCACGTGGCGCCCGGCCTGCGGGTGGGCGAGGCGCTGGGAGGTCCCGCCGACCTGCCGGCCTGCCCCGGCGGGACCGACTTTACCCATCCCGACTTTGCGCTGATGTGCGCCCGGAGCGGCCTCACTGCGGGCGCCCGGTCCTGGTTCTACCTTTCGACCGATCGCTGCGGGCATTGGGAGGGTCCGTACGGGCTGCCGATGTTCGACCAGCCCGGCATTGCGGCGCGCACCGACTATCTCGTCGAGGGACCGCGCTCCTGCCTGCTGTTCCTCACCGCCGCGAAATCGGACGGCAAGGAAGGCCGGGTCTTCTGCGCTCGCACGACGGATGGCGGTCGGAGCTTCGAGTTCGTCGCCTGGATCGGACCCGAGCCGGAGGGTTTTGCGATCATGCCGGCGTCGGTTCGCCTTCCCGACGGCCGGCTCCTCGCCGCGCTGCGTTGTCGCGGAACGGATGCGGGTGTCACTCGCGACTGGATCGACCTGTACGTCTCTGCAAATCGCGGCACGTCCTGGGACTGCATCGGCACTCCGGTATCTGCGACGGGGCGCGGCGGCAATCCGCCGACCCTGACCCTGCTGCAGGATGGACGCCTGCTGCTCGTCTATGGGTACCGGGACGCTCCCTTCGGGATCCGGGCCCGTGTCAGCACGGACCAGGGACAAACCTGGGAGCCGGAGATCCTCCTGCGGACAGACGGGGGCTGCCACGACCTGGGATACCCGCGCACGGTCCAGCGCCCGGACGGAACGGTCGTCACGGCATACTACTACAACGACGCGCCGGACACCGAGCGCTATCTCGCGGCAACCCTCTGGCGTCCGTGAAGCTCCGCCGTCCGGCAGCCGTTGGCGGGACCGCCCAGCGCAGGTCAGATCGTGCGAGCGGGAGGCTCTCTGCCGGGCGATGTTGCCGCGTGCCTTGCTGAACCGGCGAAGGATGCCCAGCGGCGCAGCGTGAACAGTCGTCTGGGACCAGCGCCTGCTGTGAGGTACGGGCGGAGACGAGGAGGTGGTCGTCTCTCCTCTTCACCCGTTCCGCGACCGGGGACGCGGGGGGTCAGGAAATCAGCCGAAGATGATCACTCCATGTTTTGCAGCCCGCGGGGTGCCGGGAATCGCGCCGAAGGCACGGTTCCCGCGGCCGCCGGCGCCTGTGCGGTTGGGACCGGCGGTCCTGGTGCTGCTCGCTTGCCTCGGGGCCGCCGCGTGGTCCGACGTCCCGCCGCGCAGCCGTCGTGCCGCTGCCCCGATCTTCGAGACGCGCGTGCGCCCGCTGCTGGCTGCGCGGTGCAATGGGTGCCACGGCCCGTCGCGGGCGTCCGGCGGTCTGCGGTTGGACTCGGCCCGAGGCCTCCTGACGGGTGGCGCCGGCGGGCCGGTCGTCGTGCCCGGCAGGCCGGAGCAGAGCCGGCTGATCCAGGCCGTTGAGGGCCGGGGCGGGCGAAGGATGCCGCCGGATGGCCGGCTCTCGGCTGGGGAGATCAGCACTCTCCGGCAGTGGATTTCCGAAGGGGCTCTCGTGCCGCCGGATGCCGCGGCGAACCCGGGCTCTGCGGCCGGAGGGCACTGGGCCTTTCGTCCGCTGCGGCTGCCGGCGGTCCCTGCGGTCGGGAATACAGAGCGGGTGCGAACCCCGGTGGATGCGTTCGTGCTGGCCCGGCTGCGCGAGAAGGGGCTGACCGCGGCGTCGGATGCCGCGCGGGCCGTGTTGATCCGGCGTGCCTCGTTTGACCTGCACGGGCTTCCCCCCACTCCCGCCGAAGTGGATGCCGTGTTGGCGGACCCTCGACCGGACGCTTATGAACGGCTGCTGGACCGTCTCCTGGCTTCGCCGCAGTTCGGAGTCCGCTGGGGGCGCCACTGGCTTGACGCGGCGGGCTACACGGACACGGTCTCTTTTGACGAGGACTTCGGCCCTCCGATCGGGACGGTCGAGGGCAAATGGCGGTACCGCGATTACGTGGTGAACGCCTTCAACAGCGACAAGCCGTACGACGAGTTTGTGCGCGAGCAGCTCGCCGGCGACGAGATGACTGCGTGGCGCGAGGCGGCGACCTACTCCCCGGACGTCATGGAGAAGCTGGTTGCCACCGGATACCTGCGAACCGTCGAGGACATCAGCCTGGAGGATCCGCGTCCCTTCGTGATCTGGTCGGTCGTCCACGAGACCGTCGAGGAGGTGGGCGCCAATCTGCTGGGTTTGACCCTCCGCTGCGCTCGCTGCCACGATCACAAGTTCGAGCCGGTCCCCCAGCAGGATTACTACCGGCTGATGGCCCTGTTCACGCCGGCGCTGAATCCGAAGTCCTGGAAGAACGCGAAGGTGCGCCTCGTCCCGGACATCTCCGGTGCGGAACTGGCGGACCTCAACCGCCATAACGCGGCGATCGAGCGCGCGACGGCCACGCAGGAGCAGGAGTTAACGGCGCTGCGGCAGCCGTACGCACTGGCATTGCGCGAGAAGAAGCTCCTCCGGGTGCCCGAGCCGACCCGAAGCGAGTTCCGCAGCGCGATCGGCCTGCCCCCTGAGAAGCGCAGTGACAGCCAGAAAGCGGTCGTCGCCAGGGTGGAGCCGCTGGTCAAAGTCGAGCCCGGGGAGCTGGATGCTGCGCTGACGGAGCCCGACCGGGAAGCGACGGCGATGCTCACCGCGCGGATCGCCGCACTGAAGTCGCAGCGGCGGGCGCACGGCTGGATCCATGCGGTGTACGACGTGGGCGCGCCGCCCCCCACGCATCTCTTCCGGCGCGGGCAATTCGAGACCCCCGGCGACGAGGTGGCGCCCGGCTTCCTCTCCGTACTCACCGACGCCCGCTCCCGGGCGCTGCCGGCCGCCCCATCCGCCGCCGGCACGAGCGGACGGCGGACCGCCCTGGCCCGCTGGCTCACGGACCCCGCGTCGCCGGCGTCCGGCCTGGCGGCGCGGGTGCTGGTCAACCGTATCTGGCAGCACCTGTTCGGCGTGGGCATCGTCGCGACGTCGGACAATCTGGGGCTCTCGGGGGCCCCGCCCACTCATCCCGCGCTGCTGGAGTGGCTGGCGGCCGACTTCCGGGACCACGGGTGGCGCATCAAACGCGTGATTCGCGGGATCATGCTCTCGACGGTCTACCGGCAGGATTCCGTGCCGGACGGTCCCGGGAAACTGCGTGGGTCCGCGCCGCGGGCCGGCGATCCGCAGAAGCTGGACCCGGACAATCACCTGCTCTGGCGCCAGCGGCTGCGGCGGCTCGACGCTGAGGCGCTGCGGGATGCCGTGCTCGCGATGAGTGGGCAGCTCGATCCGACCCTCGGGGGCCCGCCCACCCCACTCGTCTATCAGGCGGCGACCGGCCTGGTGACGGAAGCGGACCCCGGTGCAGCGGCGCCCGGCCGGCGGCGCAGTCTCTACCTGCTGAACCGGCGGATCTACAACCCCACCCTCCTGGCCGTCTTCGACAAACCCACGGTGACCTCGGGCGTGTGCCGTCGCGGAACTGGCGCGACCGTGCTGCAGTCCCTGGCGTTGATGAACGATACTTTCCTGATCGGGCAGGCGGCGGCTTTCGCCGACCGGATTCTCAGGGCGGCCGGCGAGTCTCCCGGCGCCCGGATCACCCTGGCGTTTCGTTTGGCGTTGGGCCGTCGCCCGGCGCCGGAGGAGGCGGAGTGGTGCCGGAGCATGCTGGAGCAGCAGAATGCGGTCGCGCGCTCCAGCGGGGCCTCCGAGCGAGAGGCCGCGCACGCGGCGCTGGCGAGCCTGTGCCAGACCCTGTGGGGCGCCAACGAGTTTCTCTACCTTCGATAGGCCGGATCATGCCGAACCATACTCAAGTGACACGCCGCGCCCTACTGCAGCACGGGACGTTCAGTCTCGGAGCCACAGCAGTCGCCAGCCTGCTGCAGGAAGAGGCCTCCGGGTTCGCGACTCAGGCCGGCACTCGCGGGGAACCGACCCTGGCGCCCCGGAGCGGGCATCTTCCGGCGCGGGCGCGTTCGGTGATCATGCTGTTTCAAAACGGCGGACCCAGCCACATGGACCTGTTCGATCCGAAGCCGGAACTGACCCGCCGCCACGGGGAGAAGACCTCGCTCACCAACGCGATGCAGGGGAACACCGAGCCGCTGCTGGGTAGTCCCTTCCGCTTTCAGGCGCGGGGCCGGTCCGGAATCGAGTTCTCCGAATTGGTGCCGCATCTCGGGGCGACGGTGGATGACCTGTGTGTGGTCCGCTCGATGTATCTGTCGGACCCGAACCATCCCGGCGCCACCTACGAGATGTGTACGTGCAATCGCCGTCCGGGCCGGCCCTCGCTGGGCGCCTGGGTCACCTATGCGCTCGGCAGCGAGAACCGCAATCTGCCTGCTTACGTCTGTCTGCGTGATCCGGCGGTGTTCCACTCCGGCGGGTCCATGCAGATCAGCAGCGGTTGGCTGCCGGGCCTCTTCCGGGGAACGGAACTGCGCACCGAGGGCGATGCCGTGCTCAATCTGCGTCCGGCCCAGAAACCCCCTGCCGGGGCGCAGGAGAATTCCCAGCGGCTGCTGGCGCGGCTGAACGCCCGGCACCAGAGGCTGTATCCGCACGAATCGGAACTGGACGCCCGGATCGAGAATTACCGGCTCGCGGGCCGGATGCAGGTCGCCGCCGCCGAGGACCTGGATCTCTCGCGAGAGTCGGGTGCGACACAGCGGATGTATGGGCTCGACAACCCGACCACGGCCGCGTATGGCCGGCGGTGCCTGATGGCCCGGCGGCTGGTGGAGCGGGGCGTCCGTTTCGTCCAGATTCTCGCTCCGGCGCCGCACAACGTCTGGGACCACCACGGGAACATCAACACGCGCCTCCCGCCGATCTGCGCCGAGGTGG
>SYMT01000533.1 GCA_005805375.1 Actinomycetota bacterium | reverse complement strand
GCGGCGGATGCGGAGGGGCGGGTCTGGAGCCAGGCGGTGGGGTGCTGGTTCGGCGTCCGCAGTCCGGGCCACCTGTGGGTGTACACGGCCGACGGTCAGCCGCTCCCGGATCACGCAGAGGCGGTGGACCGGGCCGCTGCGGAAGCCGCCGCGCGCAGTGCGGAAGCCGCCGCCCGTGCGGCGGCGGAAGCAAAATGTGCGGCGGAAACCGCGGCGCGAGTGACTGCCGAGACCCAACTCGCTGCGGAAGTTGATGCACGCGCGGCGGCGGAAGCAGAGAGCGCCACTGAAGCCACGGCACGGCGGCAAGCGGAAGCCCGAGCCGCTGCCGCGGAGGCGGAAGCCGCCGCGGAAACTGCCGCGCGTCGTGCCGCGGAGGCGGAAGCCGCCGCGGAAACTGCCGCGCGTCGTGCCGCGGAAGCGGAAGTCGCCGCGCTGCGGGAGCAACTGGCGGCGCTGCTGCGGAGGCTGCATCCCTGAAGAGATGCCAACGATGGAAGCTCCGGTGCGCTTCCCACCGGGACCGCGGCCTGTCGCCCCTCTCCGAATGGCCGCACCAACGCGGAACGTGACCTCCGGTTCCGGCGCCCGCTCTCCCCGCAGATCACCGTTCCTATCCCGGGGCGTATCACGCCGGTCACGACGGCCTGACACCTATGGGACCAATAGCACCTTCCCGGTCTCCCCGGCTGCGAAGAGGCGATAGGCTTCGGCCGCCTGTGCGCGCGGAAACTGGTGTGTGATGAGCTTTCCGACGCCCAGGCCGCGGCGGTGCAGGGCCAGCATCTCGGGGTATTCGCGAATGTGGTAATACCAGCTTCCCATCAGCGTGATGTCTCTGCGGATCAGATCAGCGCTGGGGCTCAACTCGATCCGCGGCTGTTCGCCGAGACACATAACGCGCCCGGCCGTCGCCACTGCCTGCAGGGCCAGAGCGGCCGTTTCCGGGCGGCCCGCGCATTCCAGACAGATCTCCGCGCCGCGTCCACTGGTCAGCGCCCGAATGGCCTCCACGACTGCGGCTGCCCCATCAATGGACGCTTCCGCCCCCAATTCTTCGGCCAATCGCCGCCGGGTGGGACTCAGATCCACCGCCAGCACCCGGCAGCCGAGGAATGTATAGAGAAGCACATTGCCGAGCCCGACCGGCCCACAGCCGAAGACGGCCACCGTTTCGCCCGGCTCCGGGCGGGTACGCCGGCTGCTGTGGTAGGGCACTCCCAGGCCGTCACCGCTGAGCAGCACCCCCACTCCCCACGGCACGTCGTCCGGGAGTTTCACACAGGCGTGTGCGCGCGCCACCAGCGTGTCCGCGTGCCAGCACGAGCCGCCGGCGAGGCCCGCACAGTAGGTGTAGCGCCCTCCGGCGCATTCGGGGCACGCCCCGCACCCCTGCACGGCCGACACACCGACGCGATCTCCCTCGCACCACTGCGCGCATCCGTTCGCATCAATGATGATCCCCGCCGCCTCGTGGCCCGGATTGGCCGCCGGATGGCCACCCGCTGACCGGTACGAGTGCATCTCGCTCCCGCACAGGGCCGAGGCCTCTACCCGCACCAGCACCTGACCCGGCCCCGGCCGCAACTCCGGCTGCGGCTCGACCGCCACCTGCCCATTCCCCAAAAATCGTACCCAACCCATGATGGACGCGCCTCCCGGAGCGCCAGTTGGTCCCCCGGAAGGCGTGTTCCTTCCTGCTTCTCTTATGCGGTTTCCCTCTTTGCCCGTTCGGCCCACCATTGCGCGAGGCGGCCCGGTTCGTCCCCTTCCAACCACACGCGTTGCCGGCCCGCCGCGCCGATCTCCCTCGCCAGCCACTCCGCCGGCTCGTCCATAAAGAAACGGGAAGACAAAGAATCTTGGTGCGGTCGCCGGCGAGGGAATAAGTCCCAACCCTGCCGGGGGCCGAAGGTGTAGGCTGCTATTACCGATTTAATTGGGCAATGAAATTGGTAATAGCCCTTGCTCGCGTACCACCTTCCCGGCATGCTGGTATCGCTGGGGTGGCAACAGGAGAACCGATGAGATCGTTCGTGGCAGACTGGTGGAGCCGCCAGTGCCCTCCGCTCGAGATCGAGGAGCGGGCCGGGACGTTGCTCCAGCGGCGGGGCGCCAAGACGGAGATGATTCTGCGGGCGATCGCGAACATCCCAGGTGACTTTACGGTCCAAGACCTCCAGGAGCGCGCCCCAACCGCGAGCAAGAAACTGATTCGGCACGTGCTGGGCCAGGAACGGGATGCCGGCCACCTTGTGAGCTCCGGGCGGGGTCGGGACGCCCACTGGCGGCGGACCGGTTCATCCGGGTAAGATCCCCGTTACACGCGCGCCGCCAGTTTCCCCCAAAAGGGGTGGGGCATGGAGCCTGCTCGTCATCCCTCACCCAAGCAACCCGCGGACCACCTCTCCTTCTACGGCGAGATGCGGGCGGGTCTCCAGGTCATGCAGTTCCGTGGTGGGAGCGATGCCGAGGAGATGGTAGATCGTAGCGATCAGGCCGTTGGGGGAGACGGGGTCCCGGACGGGCGTGGAGGTAGTGGCATCCGACTCGCCGTAGAGGCGACCGGCAGGGAGACCGCCGCCCGCCAGCACCAGGCTGTAGCACTGCGCCCAGTGATCGCGGCCACCGGCGGGGTTGAGCTTCGGGGTGCGCCCGAATTCGCCCATCATCACCACCAGCGTCTCGTCCAGCAGTCCCCGGTCGGCGAGGTCCTCGACCAGTGATGAGAACGCCGCATCGGTGGGTGGCAGTAGTTCGTTGCGGAGCCAGGGAGTGTGCTCGGGGTATCCCGGGGCGGCGTGGGAATCGTATCCCTGTCCCCACTTACCATTGTCGTGGCGCGGGAAATTGACCTGCACCAGGCGCGTCCCGGCTTCCACGAGCCGCCGGGCAACGAGCGCCGATTGGCCAAACACGTGGCGGCTGTACCGGTCCCTGGTTTTTGCGCTTTCGGCGGTGATATCGAATGCCTTCTGTGCCGCCGGGGAGGCCACGAGGTCCAGCGCCTTGTCCCGGAACGTGCCATACTCGCCGGCCCCGGGCAGGGAGCGCGGCGAGTCCCGTTCCACCCGCGCCAGGAGAGTTCGCAAGCGTTCGGCCCGGCCCTCGCCGGAAGCGAATGTGCCGCCCAGGGGGCCGGGATCGTAATCCGGCAGGTTCGGGTCGCTGTCCACCAGATAGGGATCGAAGCCGGGTCCCAGAAATCCCGCATGTTGGCCCGGTCGCGGCACTCCTACAGGAGACACGTACTCGGGGATCGTGACGAAGGGAGGCGCCGAGCGTCGGGTCCCGTTCGCCGGGCCCAGCACGCGTGCCACCACGGCGCCGGCATGCGGACGATCCGCGCGAGACATCCCGGATTTCTGCACCACGTCGCGGGGAAGGCGCGACCCCGTCATCACCCAGTAGCCCGCCTTGAGGTGATCGTTTTCGTCGTGGCTCATCGAACGGATGATGGTGTAGTGCTGTGCCAGGCGGGCCATGCGCGGCAGATGCTCGGAAACCCGGATGCCGGAGACGTTCGTCTCGATCGGACGGAAAGCGCCCCGGATCTCTTCCGGAGCGTCCGGCTTCATGTCCCACATGTCAAGCTGGGACGGCCCTCCGGAGAGGTACAGGATCACCACGGAACGAATGCGCGCGCGCCCCCCCTTGCCTGCGGCCCCCGCCTCCCCTGCAATCAAAGCCGGTAGCCCGAGCCCGAACGCTCCCGCACCAACCTGCAGCAACTTCCGTCGCGTGGGACCCATGCAGCGCATTTTCTTCCGTACCTCCGGCGCGCCGATTTCCGGTCGGCGCGAGCCAATCCACATCATTGGAGGTCGAATCTTGCCGGAAGTGTCAGGGAAAACAGTGTTGGGTGCATTGTTAGCCTGGGGTCCAGGCGCGCTGAAGTCCCAGCGTGGAGTCGGTCACGATGATACGAACCCTACGGGGGCCCACGCGTCTGGAACGCACGTGGTCGCGGGGGGGGGGCGCCCCCAAGTTCATCTTGACGTGCCGACAGCAGGGAGCCGGCGGGATTCTGCGCGCACTCCGGACGCCGCCCATCCACTGCACGCTGCACATCGCTGGCCGGGGCATGCATCTTACTGCCGGCTTTCCGGTGAACGCGGGCATCCAGGTTTCCAGGTTGCGGGGTTCTCCAGTTCGTCGATTCCATCTCTTCGGGCGCCGGCGGACCGGAGAACGCGGCAAGCCGTGAAAAAGGGACATCGCACGCAAACGGCCAACGAGATGTCGGTCGCCGGGTGGATTTCGGTCGTCCGCAGCGGCAAATGGGTCCGGCGTGTTGCCGGCGCAGTGTTGGAAGGAGATCCCGATGTCTGCCCCATACCACAGCCTGATCCGCCGCCGCACGCTGCTGCACCGCGGCCTCGCTGGAATCGGCGCACTACTACCGTACGGGGCGCCGGCCCAGGAAGCCCCGGTCCGGCGGAACGAGGGGAAGGGACCGATGCGCATTACCGAGATCGAAGTCCACGAGATTCTCCTCCCGTTTCACGAGCACAACGCCGTCACCATATCCCGCTACCACGGGTTGGGCGTACAACTGCGCACGATCTACGTTGTGCGCACCGACACCGGCCTGGAGGGGCTCGGCGACAGTTGGGGGCGCGGGCCGACCCGGGCAGACCTGGAGCGCTACGTCGGCGCCAGTCCGTTCGACTGGCTGCAAGACACCGGCCCGCTGCCGATGAACATGGCCTGCTACGACCTGATGGGGAAACACCTCGGCGTTCCCGCGTGGAAGCTGATCGGACCGCGCGTGCGGGCGTGGGTGCCCGTCGGATACTGGACGGTGTCGCAGGCGCCGGACGCGATGGCCGAGGAGGTGCGGCAGGCAGTGCGGCGGGGCTATCGCTGGCTGAAGTACCACCTGGATGAGGTGCAGAACGTGCTGGCGCAGACTGAGGCGATGCAAAAAGTCGCGCCGCCCTGGTTCCGGGTCCACTTTGATCTGAACGCCAATTCCCACTACGAAGCGGTCGCGCCGGTGCTGCGCGAACTGGAGAAGTTCCCCATCGCGGGGCGGGTGGAAGATCCGATCTCAGCGGAAGACCGCGACGGGTGGCGACTGATCCGGGAACGGAGCCGTCTCCCCATCATCGTGCATCACGGACCACTCGATCTGCTGGTGGAACGCCGGTGCGACGGCGCCATCGCGGGCCATGCGCCTATCGGACACGCAATGAAGGTTGCGGCCGTGGCGGAGCAGATGAACCTGCCGTTCATGCTCCAGCAGTGCGGCGGCACGATCAACCAGGCGTTTCTGGCCCACGAAGCGGCGGTGTTTCGTATGGCGACGCTCGACCACTTCAGTCTGGCGCACCTCTGGAGCGACGATGTGGTCACCGAGCGCATGCCGGTGGTTTCCGGCGCGGTTCGGGTCCCGACTGGCCCTGGACTGGGTGTGGCGCTTGATCGGGAGAAACTGGCCCGCTATGCGCGAACTCCGCGGCCCGAACCGCAGCGGTTCCTCGTGCGTTCTCGCTATGCCGACGGCCTCACGGTGTACTGCCGCCACAACGCGGACCGGCCCGGCGCCACGGACAACCTGCGGTATATCGCCCGATTGCACGGCGACGGTGCTCCCGGACCCCGCCCCGGTTACGCCAATCCGATCGTGACCGATTTCTGGGCCGAACCGGGGGATGCCGGGTTCGACCGCCTCTGGCGCGACACCGAGGCTGGACCGGTGTGGACCTCCCGGGCCGATTCACCACGCCCGGGGGGTTGACGGGATGGAGCATGCGGAGTGCGACCGGCGCGACGCAGAGTGTTTGCCTCCCGTATCAGTCCGGGTATTCTCGTCCTGGCCCGGGCTTTCCGGGACGACGCGCGCCGGCAGCTTACCCGTAAGGGCGAATACCGCGGCACTCAGGGCTGGAGGGCTCCGGAACAACTTTGGTATGCGCAGGACTCCGTGGATGGATCTGAGAGGGCCGTAACTGCGCTCGCATTGGATCAGGGGGCGGATCTATTCACGCTGGCCGCCACGCTCCACACAGGCTGTGCCGGGGCCGGCCCGTACGACCACGGCCGGCCGGTTGTCCTTTCCGGCGGCGTGTAGGCGGGGTACGTCGCGCGGATCGTGGAACGCCGGCCGGGACGACTCATGGGCTCTCACAGGTGCTCCGGGACGTCCTTCGAGTGTGGCTCGGCACGCCGCTGCCAGGCGACAGGGTAGATGGGAGCGGCACTGGCCGGAGTGATGGAGGCGCAGGGATGGGAGAGGCGGCGGCGTTGATGGTGGTGTGGGCGCAGGCGGCCCACGAGGCGGCCTATGCGGGGCGGTCTGAGATTGCACCGGGACTCTTTCTGGTGGCATTGGCGAAAGTGCCCGACCTCTCGGCTGCGGAGGTGTTGGAGGGGCTCGAGTTCCCGGAGCCGCCGTCCGTAGACGAGATAGAAGCGGACCTGGAAGTAGTACGGAACGTCTTTGCCCGCGCAGGTGTGGAGCGGATCCCATTCCGCCGCCTGCTGCGCGGCGTATTCCACGCCGGGCCGCGCGAGAGCGTGCCCCGGGTGCTGCACCGTTCGGCAGCGGCCCGCAGCGCGTTCGTCCGCGCCGAGCGCCGCGCCGCCGCTCGTCGGGATGCCCAGGTGCGTCCACTGGATCTCCTGGCGGCGCTGCTGGAGGCGCCGGAACCCAAATGGGACCCGGTCCTGGCTCAGGTAGGGGCGTCCCTCCCGGCCCTGATCGCCGCGCTGGAGGATCCGGCGGTCGAGTCTGCGCCCCGGCCCGCTCTTCCTGCCGGTCGCGACGCAGCACCGGCGCCTGCCCGCACGCCCCAACTCGATCGCTTTGGACGGGATCTGACCTGTCTGGCGCGGGAAGGCGCCCTCGCGCCGGTGCTCGGATTGGAACCCATCATCCGACAACTGGCGGCGCTGCTGCTGCGCGAACGGCAGAAGAGCGCCGTGTTGGTGGGAGAGCCGGGGGTCGGCAAGACCGCCGCCGTCGAGGGGCTGGCACAGATGCTCGTGCGCCCGGACCTGCCCGCGGAACAGCGCCAGCTCCGCTTGGTGGAACTCCCGCTCGGCAACCTGGTGGCCGGCACCACCTACAGGGGTGAGTTCGAGGAGCGGGTCCGGAAGATCGTGGAAGAGGCGACCGATCCCCGCATCATCCTGTTCCTGGACGAGTTGCACACGCTGCTCGGGGCCGGCTCGGCTTCGGGCTCCCTCGACGCTGCGAACCTGTTGAAGCCTGCCCTTGCACGAGGGGAACTGCGCTGCATCGGCGCCACCACCCGGGTGGAGTACGAGCGCCACGTGCTCGGTGACCCGGCCCTGGCCCGGCGCTTCCAGGAAGTGCGTCTGGAAGAGCCGGGGCCCTCAGCCGCACTGGAGCTGCTCCGCGCGCTCGCGCCCCGCACCGCCTCCCACTATGGGCTGGAGCTCGATCCGGGCGCCCTGGAAGCGGCCGTTACGCTCTCCGTCCGCTATCTGCCCGACCGCCGCCTCCCTGCCAAGGCGATTGACGTGCTGGACGAAGCGTGCGCCGACGCTCGCCTCGCGCTCCTGCTGGGTGAGGGGCGTCCTCACCGCGTCGAGGAGGCGGATGTCCGCCGCGTGATCGCCGATCGCACAGGCCGACCCGTCGCCGCCCCCGGCGCAACGACCGCCGACCGGCTGCTCCACCTGGAAGACCGCCTGCGCGCCCGGGTAAAAGGGCAGGACGCCGCCCTGACCCAGGTGGCGGGCGCTGTGCGGGTGGCTCTCGCCGGGCTTCGCCCGCCGCACCGCCCGCGTGGCGTTTTCCTGTTCGTGGGTCCGACCGGCACGGGCAAAACGGAATTGGCAAAGGCGCTGGCCGCCGAGGCACTCGGTGACCCCGACGCCCTGGTGCGCCTCGACATGGGCGAATTCAGCGAGGCCCATTCCGTCGCGCGCCTGGTCGGCGCTCCGCCCGGCTATGTGGGACACGGCGAGCCCTCTGCGCTGTTCACCGCGCTCCAGAACCGGCCCGCCGCCATCCTGCTCCTTGACGAAATCGAGAAAGCCCACCCCGAAGTCCGCCAGCTACTCCTCGGGGTGCTGGATGAAGGGCGTCTCCGCGACAGCCGTGGGCGGGAACTTTCACTCCGAGACTGCTTCCTGGTGATGACCAGCAACCTGGGTGTCACCATCGCAGAGCGTCCCGAACAACTCGGCTTCACACCCCTCGCCCGTCCTCCCGGTACAGTCATCCCCCGCCTCGATCTGGATGCGCTCCGCGTCGCGCTGGCGCCCGAGTTTTTAAATCGAGTGGATGCGGTGGTCCCCTTCGCCCCGCTCACCTCCGGCGCCCTCCGTGACATCCTGGGCGCCCTGCTGGATGAACTGCGCGGCCGCCTCCCCGCAGGTCTCGGCCTGGAACTCGCCCCCGATGCCGAGGAAGTGCTGCTGCGTGTCGGCGCCAGCCCCCGGTACGGCGCCCGCGAACTGCGCCGCGCCCTTGAACACCTGCTGGGTGAACCCCTCGCCCATTACCTTCTCGCGCGCCCCGGGCCCGGCATCTTCCGCGTGCGCGCCTCAGGTGAGCGGACGCTCGAAGTCACGATGCAGGAAGCAGTTGCCCCCTCGCGAGGAAAGGGCGGAGAGAAGTAAGGGGCAAATCCGCACTTCCACTCATTTCTCGCTTCCTCGGCTTAGGATCGTCAATTCAATAACTTCCTGATTTCAGGGACCCCTGTACGGAACCGCCAAATCGGGAAGTTATTCCCTCGGTGATCCTTAGGGAACCACGCAGGATTAATCGTCCCGCCTGCGCCTGGCTCGGGAACGGGGTGCGTGGGCGGTGAGGTGGGTCCCCTTGCTACGCCCAGGGGGCACCTGGCGTGGCTCGGGTACGGCATCTGGCACGCCCCGCCGGCGCTCGCAGGCCGAGGTGGAGTCGCGCAACGCCGTGTGCGCGCCTCTGTCGCGGCAAGCCCCCGGCGTGGCTCGGGCACGGGGTGCGTGGGCGGGAGGGGGTCCCCTTGCTCACGCGCGTGGCGCGGGT
>SYMT01000532.1 GCA_005805375.1 Actinomycetota bacterium | reverse complement strand
GCGGCGCCGCGAAAACGACCCGCCGACGGCATCGGGAACTCGACGATGACCCGTTCCCGCGCCAGTCCGGCGACCTGTCGCAGGAACGCGAACGGATCCGGCACATGATGAATGACGTTCAAAACCAGAACCCAGTCGAACGGATCTGAAAGCGCGGCCGTCTCAACGGTTCCGTGGATCACGCGGACCGGGCCGCCCTTGATCTCCGCGATGGTCCGGGCAATCTCCACGTGCGCAGCATCTCGCTCCAGGCCCACCACCTCGCGGGCGCCGCCGCGAGCCGCCTCGTGCGAAAAATAGCCGTAGTTGCATCCGATGTCGAGAACCCGCTTGCCGGCCGGCGCCGGTGTGAAGATGGCACGGGCCGTCGCGCTCCGGTCCTTTCCAGGCACGCAGAGACCATACGGCAGCTCAATCCGCTGGTACTCGCCAAGCGCGGTGTTTTGCAGGAATTCGCGCACCTGCGGCTCCGTCCATGCACTCATCCACTTCCCTTCCTCGCCTGTGCCGCCCAGTCCTGCCAGGGGACGAACCACTCCGGGGGTCGCTCCCAGCCGAGCGGGGCGCCTTGGGGCCAGTCCACCTCCAACCCGTGTACCAGTTCCAGTAGCCGCGGATCGGCTTCGTGCGGAGCGCGGGTCAACTCTACGGCGCGGTTCGCGAACAACTCGCGCAGCGAACCGTCCTCCGGCTTCCCATAGAAATCGCGCAGGTAGCGCCAGTACTGCTCCTGGTCGAGACGTCCGGTGCGGATCCACTCCGTGGTCCGATCCGCCAGTACACGCGGCGGAGCACTCCGCTGGCGCCAATGCGCCGGGGGGATCTCCGTATGGCCCAACCGTTTCAGCACCGCCAGGCGATGACACCCGTTGTGGAGGACCGCCCGGCGCCGGAACTTACGCCCGCTGTCGGTGGTAATGGTCCCGATCGGGAAATAGATCCAGAGGGGAGATTCAGCCCGAAATCCCTCCTGGCGGATCGACTCGTACACGGCGATAAAGCGTCGGATCAGAGCGCTGTAGTGTCGCCGGGCGCGCCAGGTTTGGAGCAACGGCAGCCCCGGCCGGCGACTCATCTTCCACGGGATCCGGATTTCGCGCAGGTAATGGCCGTAGTCGGTTTCCGCACTCGCCTTCAGGAACGCGCGATAGTCTCCCCGGTAGAGGGCCCGGTGCTCGTCGTAGAATTCCAGAAAGTCTCGCCGGGCCAGAATGTCGAACCGATGCGGGTAGATCAGATCATCGAGGCAGAGCACCGGCTTTTCGGCCGGCTCCCCGGGCTGGACCGGATGGAAACGGGTCGGTTCGGGGACCCGGGCCCCGCCGGCCAACGGGCGAACGGCGAGGGGCGAATGGGAGGGGGACAGGTGGAGGGGCGGCGATGGAGCGGGCGCCCACTCCTGCCCCCGGTGCGAGTCTGCGGCACCGCTCTGCCGTCGCCATTCGCCCTTCACCATTCGCCCTTCACCATTCGCCCTTCGCCATTGCCGGCGGGACGCCGGCGTTCCCGGGACTGCCGGCCCCACTCACCATCTCACTATCCGCCTACTCCGCAATTTTCGGCCGAACCGAGACGGCTGACCGCAAGGCGCGATACTGTATCGCGTCGGTGGATGCAGCAGGGCATCCCGGCGGGAGCGACTATGGCACAGCAACGGGTGCGGATCGGATTTCTGGGTGCGGGATGGTGGGCCACCGCCAACCATCTCCCCCTGCTCGCAGCGCGGGACGATGTAGAACTGACGGCGGTCTGTCGCCTGGGCGCGGCGGAACTGGAGCAGGTGCGGCAGCGATTCGGCTTCCGTTACGCCTTTGAAGACGCCGACACGCTGCTGCGCGAGGTGGAATTGGACGCGGTCTGCGTGGTGTCCCCGCACACGCTCCACCACCGCCACGCCAGGGCGGCGCTGGAACGCGGGCTGCATGTCATGTGCGAAAAGCCGATGACCACGCGGGCCGACGATGCCCGGGACCTGGTGCAACTCGCCGAGGCCCGGGGGCTCCACCTGCTGGTCCCGTACGGGTGGCACTACAAGCCGTTCGTGCAGGAGGCCAGACGGCGGTTGAATGCCGGCGAGATCGGCGAAGTGCAGTACGTACTCTCTCACATGGCCAGCCCGATCCGGCGCATGCTGGAAGGACACCCGATGGAGGAGGTCCCCGGTGGTCAGGCAGGCGAGCTCCTCTTCACCCCCGATCCGCGCACCTGGGCCGATCCGGTGATCGCAGGAGGAGGGTACGGGCACGCCCAGCTTTCCCACTCGACCGGCATGCTGTTCTGGCTGACCGGGCTGCGTCCCCAGGAGGTCTACGCCCGCATGAGTGCTCCGGCGGCCCGGGTGGACCTGTACGACGCTCTCTCCGTCCGCTTCGAGAGCGGCGCCATCGGTACTGTCTCGGGCGCCGGGACCGTCCCGCCGACGCGCGGATTCCAGGTCGACCTGCGGATCTTCGGCTCGGAGGGAATGCTGCTGCTGGACATGGAACGCGAGCGGCTGGAAGTGCGGCGGGACGACGGACGCGACTTTGCCGACTTCCCGGCGGCCGGGACCGGCGCCTATTCCTGCGAGGGACCTCCCCATAATTTCATAGACTTGGTGCTGGGCCGGACCACAGAAAACCATGCGCCCGGGTGGGCTGCGCTGCGCTCGGTGGAACTCCTGGACGCAGCGTACCGCAGCGCGGTATCAGGAAAATCGGAACCGGTGTAGCACAGAGGGAACACAATGCGATTGACAGCGGAAGAGCGGGGGTTTTTCGAGACTCAGGGCTACCTCGTGAAGCAGGACCTGATCTCCCCGGAGTGGGTTGCCGAGATCCGAGCCGATCTGGCCGGCCTCCACGAACGCATGGCGGAGCAGCCTGCCGAGGGGGTCCACGTCTCCTGGGAGCACGAAGTGGACCCCACCGTACAGCGGCGCATCAAGCAGTTGATGCACGCCGAACTCGTGAGCCCGGCCCTGGATCGTCTCTGTCGTTCGGACGAGGTGCTGGATGTGGTTGCCGACCTGATCGGACCCGACATTTCCCTCTATCACTGCAAACTGCTGATGAAAGCGGCCCGTGACGGCACCGTCACCCCGTGGCACCAGGACTATTCCTACTGGGTGACGCCCGATAATCAGCCGCTCATGCTCAACTGCATGCTCCAGATTGACGCCTCGACGCACGAGAACGGGTGCCTGCAAATGGTGCCCGGCTCCCACAGGCAGGGGCTGGTGGAGCACGACACCAAGGCGATTCCGTTCGGGCGCTTCCTGCCCGGCTACTTCCAGCCCCGCCCCGATGCCGTCCCGATCCCCATCAGCGCCGGTTCGGCCATCTTCTTCGGCCCACTGATCATCCACGGCTCCGACGCCAACCGGTCGGATCACGACCGCCGCGCCGTCACGCTCGCCTACAACGTCACCGGCAACGCAACCAGGGGGTCCCGCGGGGGCGTGAGGGGGGAGGGGAGTGACTAGGGTGTGGGGTGTGGGGTGTAGCACGGGCCGGTCTACTCGCTATTCTCCCTCCCGTTCTCACCCTGCCGCACGTACGGCGCCTCCGTGGGCGGCGACCGGCTGAGGACGGAAGCTCACTGCGCCGGTGGGGCCGCCGGAACTCTCGCTGCTCACACCGTGCCCCGCACAATTTGGGGCTCCGGAAGCGTCCGAATCGTGCGAAGAGGGGCACAGCCGGCGCGTTTGCGCGCCTCCGTTTGCGCGTTCGGCCGGCTGTGAGTTGCGCCATGGATGCAGCGGGGGATGACGGGAAGAAGAGGAAAATGCCGCGCACCTTGCAGGAAGAAATGGACGCCTGCGTTCACCTGCTGGAACAGGGCCGATTGGAGGCCGATGCCCTCCAAAATCTGTTCCGCACCATTCTGGCAGCCCTGCCTACCCTGGAACCCCCGGGGCGCCGCGTGCATCATCTGGTGGACCTGGCGGCGAAGCTGTTGGGGGAGACGGTGCCCCATGCGGTCTGCCGGCTGGCCCGCGCCGAGGCGGACCAGCGTTACCTGCGCTTCGACGATCCGGGCATCCTCATCCGGCAACTGCACGCCGATCAGGTCTTTCGCTACGACCACCCCGATCCGGCCGCACGTTATGCCCTGTGCGTCGAATACCAGTATGAGCCGAAGCCCGAGATCGTGGTGCTCTGGCTGATCAAGGCGCTGATCCTCAGCGAGCGCCTGCAGATGCCGGTGATCCTGGTGGTGATCTACCTGCACCAGGGTCGTTTTCAGACATTTCCCGGTATGCACGTAATGCAGGGCGGGGGCTTGACGAACGAGTTCCGGTTTGAGACCATTCGCCTGTGGGATCATGTAGAACGGATCCGGAACGGCGACCTGCCGGAACTGGCGCCGCTGCTGATCCTCTGCGCCGACGGGGACCCGGAGGCGATCCTGCGTGAGGAGCGCGACCTGATCCTCAACGCCAACCTGGAGCCGCAGGTCAAGACGGACCTGCTGGGGATCGGCGACATCCTGGGACTGCGCGCTGCGACGGAGGGGATAGTGAACGCTGTATTTGCACAAGACGAACTGGCCGAAATCAAGAGTCAGGGCCTCATCGGCCAGTGGATCCGCGATGCCGTAGAGCAGGAACGCGCCGCGGCCGAGCGCCGCGCCGAGGAAGCCCGCATCACGGCAGAGGCCAGCCTGCGCGAGGAGCGCCGCCGCGTGGACGAGGAGCGCCGCCGCGTGGACGAGGAGCGGCGCACGGCCGAGCAGCGGCTG
>SYMT01000531.1 GCA_005805375.1 Actinomycetota bacterium | reverse complement strand
GAAACGTCGCTCATCCAGACGATCGGGCGGGCGGCCCGCAATGTGAGCGGCCGGGTGATTATGTACGCGGACAAGGTGACCGGTTCGATGGATCGGGCGATCGGCGAAACGGCCCGGCGGCGCGCCCGCCAGGTCGCTCACAACGAGGCCGAAGGCATCACCCCGGAGACAATCCGGAAGGAGATCCGGGACGTGATCTCGGCCGACCGGATCGCTGAGCCGCGCGCAGGGTACGGAACCTCGCCGGATGCCGCGGCAGAGACACTGCCGCAGGAGGACCTCCTGGCGCTCATTGCGGAGATGGAAGTGGAGATGCGGAAGGCGGCGAAGGCTCTGGAATTCGAGCAGGCCGCCCATCTGCGAGACGAGATGAACCGTCTCCGCCGGATGCTGCCGGATGCCGAGTTTGCCGAGAAGGTCGCTCCGGCCGGCCGGCCGGCATCAGACATCAGCGGCCCCCGAGGCGGACGCAGCAATGGGAGTTCACGCAGCACGACCGGTCGCCGGGCGAGGAAATAGGAGATGTAGCGACTGCGGTCGGCACCAATGCCCGGAATCCGGGGATGCCGGAGCTCAGCAATCTCCGAAAAATGAGTGGGGAGGAAAGAGTGAGCGCTCAGACGCGCGCCTCTTCACGCCTTCCTCGGCTGCCGGCCCCGCTCTATTTCCTGCTTCCTATCCCGCCTCACCGGAGAGCCGCGCCCGGATCGGGTCGAAGATCTCGGGGTGCTGCTCTGTGCCGGGACCGGCGGAGACGGCAACATGGATCCGAATGCGCGCTTCCATGGGCGGGTAGCACTGCCGGTCATCGCACGCCTGCAGGTTGGCGATGACCTGGAGGGTCTGACGACCGGGACGCACCGTCCGTGGAGCTTCGACACAGGCGCCGAGCAGCACTGCACCGGCGTAGACCGACAGGCTGTCCGCGTCGAACGGCGCGGCATACTCTTGCCCATCCGGGTACGACTCAGCCACGACGGTGAATCCCCCGTCCGGTTCGACCACCAGTTCGGTGGGGAGCAGATACGGCTGGTGCGGGCGGTGGCTGTTGATGTGGTAGCCGGGGGACACCGCGACCCGCAGAGCGATCCAGAAGCGGTCGCCGGGCCGGACGGATGTGTGCGACAGGAACGCCTCGATCTGTACCGCGTCGGCACCCGGGATGCGGGCGCCCTCGGGCCACTGTGCCAGGTACTCGTCGGCGGCAATGAGCATGTTGGGGAAGCCCGCGGGCATGGAGGCCATCTGCGGAGCGTGTGACATCAGCAGGCGGGTGGCCCGGCGGCGACGGGCGTCATCCCCGGTGAGGGCGGCAGCCCGTACCAGGGCCCGCGCCGCCATCGAGTTGCCCGACGGCGTGGCCCCATCCTGAGGACTGCGGGCGCGGGCGATCAACGGCTCGTGGTCGTGGCTAGTAAAGAAATAAGCGCCGCCGCCTTCGTCCCAGAAGCGCCGCTCCATCTCATCGAGCAATCGGAGGCCGGAATTGCGCCACCGGCTCTCCTCCGTCACCGCGTGCAGGTCGAGCAGCGCGAGGGCGAGCGAGGCGTAATCTTCCTGGTAGCCGTTCAGGGTCGCCTCGCCGTTCCGCCACGAACGCAGGAGCCGTTCCGGTGTGTACATCCGACCCAGGACAAATTCCGCCGCGCGCTCGGCAGCCTGACGATAGCGTTCATCGCCATAGACACGATAGCCTTCTGCGAAGGCGCGGATCATCAGCCCGTTCCACCCCGAGAGGATCTTGTCGTCCAGCAGCGGATGCACCCGCGCCTCCCGGTTTTCCCAGAGGCGCTGCCGGAGGCCGGCCAACCGCCGGTCCAGCACCTCTTCGGATGTGCCCGACTCGGCCGCCCGTTCCGCGAGGTTCCGGAAGAGAAGGTTCGGAATGCTCCGTCCCTCGAAGTTGCCGCCCGGGGCGATGTCGTAGACGGTGCAGAAGAACGCTCCGTCGTCCGCGCCGAGGACCTGGGCCACTTCGTCCGGGGTCCAGACGAAGAACTTTCCCTCTTCGCCCTCACTATCCGCGTCGGTGGTGGAGTAGAAGCCACCGTCCGGGTGGGTCATTTCCCGGAGCACATAGTCGAGGATCTCCCTCCCCACCCGACCGAGGAAGGTACTTCCCGTCTGCTCGAACGCGAGGGCGTAGACCCGGGCGAGCAGCGCGTTGTCGTACAACATTTTCTCGAAATGCGGCACCAGCCAGCGTTCGTCCACGCTGTAGCGATGGAAGCCGCCTCCCACCTGGTCGTACATGCCACCGCGCGCCATCTGCTCCAGCGTGTCGAGCGCCATCGGCCCCAGGTGTGCGTCACCGGCGCGCCCCTGGCGGCGCAGGAAGAGCTCGATGCGCAGTGAGGGCGGAAACTTCGGGGCCGATCCGAACCCCCCGTAGCGCGAGTCATACTGGCGCGCCAGTTCCTCGACGCTGTGCTGGATCAGGGCGTCGTGGACCGCCCCCTGCCCTTCCACCCCGCCCACGACGCGGGCAATTGCCTCGGTGATCCGCTCGGACTGCTCCTCGACCTGCGCCCGTCGCTCCGTCCAGGCCCGGTGCAACTCCCGGAGCAGGGTAGGAAAGCCCGGGCGCCCCCAACGGTCCTCCGGCGGGAAATAGGTGCCCGCAAAGAACGGCTTGCGATCCGGCGTGAGGAACACGGACATCGGCCAGCCGCCGCTCTGCGTCATCAACTGCGTGGCGGTCATGTAGACCTCGTCCAGGTCCGGACGCTCCTCGCGATCCACCTTGATCGCGATGAAGTCCCGGTTCAGGAGTTCGGCCACGGATTCGCTCTCAAAGCTCTCCCGCTCCATGACATGGCACCAGTGGCAGGCTGCGTACCCGATGGAAAGGAAGACGGGCCGGTCCTCTGCGCGCGCGCGGGCAAATGCCTCGTCACCCCACGGATACCAGTCCACCGGGTTGTGCGCGTGTTGGAGCAGATAAGGACTGGTAGCGTGGATCAGCCGGTTGGTGTGCTTCTCGCTGGAATTGGCGGCGCTCATAGCAGGTTACCCTTCGCCAAGTATGCGACAATTCAGGCACAAGGGGGGTGATCCGGTGTGCGTCGGGTAGTGGTGACGGGGATCGGCATCTGCGCGCCGCTGGACTTCCCAGCGATTGTGGCAGGCAAGTGTGGACTTCGGGCTCCGGCCGGATGGCACGCACCGGGAATGGACGTACGGGTCGGCAGCGTGTCGGAGGACGCGGCCGCCCTGGTGCGGATGCTTCCGGGCGGGTGGCGGCCGGACCGGCTGGACCCATTCTCATGGTTCGCGCTGATCGCCGCCGAACGCGCCCGGGTGGATTCCGGCCTTAGCGAGCCGGGACAGCGCGAACAGGCCGCGGTGGTGGTGGCCTCGGCAATGGGAGGCGAGCAGACCCGGCATCGCGCCAGCGCGCATCTCGCGGAGCATCACCTGACAGGGAAGCGGGCTCGATTCTCCCCCTTCACGGCGCCGAAGCTGATGCCGAATGCGGCCTCCGCCAATGTAGCGATGCTGCTCGGCGCCCACGGGCCGAACGTCAGTCCGGGTGCTGCATGTGCGAGCGGCGCCTATGCGCTCGTGCTCGCGGCCGACCTGATCCGACTGGGGCGCGCCGACGTCGCATTCGCCGGCGCCGCGGAGGCGCCCTGTGAGGAGGTTGCCGCGCGGGTGTTTGCCGCCGGCGAGGCCCTCTCTCCCACCGGCCGGTCGCTGCCGTTTCACCGGGATCGCGATGGATTTGTGCTGGCGGAAGGGGCTGCGGTGCTCGTCCTGGAAGAAGAGGAGCACGCCCGGCGGCGGGGCGCCCGGATTCTGGCGCGGCTGGCGGGGGCGGGGCTGACCTGTGATGCGCACCACGTAGTCGCGCCCCACCCGGAGGGAACATATGCCGTGCAGGCGATGCGCCTCGCCCTGGCTGAGGCCGGTCTATCGCCCGATCGGGTCGGATATGTGAATGCGCATGCCACCGGCACCCCGGTCGGGGACCTGGTCGAATGCCGGGCGCTCCGAGAGGTATTCGGCAGTCGCCTTCCGCTGGTGAGTGCAACCAAGAGCGCGACCGGGCACCTGCTCGGCGCTGCCGGCGCCGTCGAGGCAGCGTATACGGTGCTCGCAGTTTACAGTCGTCAGATTCCACCCACTCTGGGTCTCTCCGCCGCCGCGCTGGACCCGGCGTGTGCCGAAGGAGGCCTTGATTTCGTGGCGGGGTCGGCGCGCGAAGTTTCGCTCGAGGCGGCGTTGAGCAACAGCTTCGCGTTCGGTGGACACAACGCCTCGCTCTTGTTTCAGCGAGTGTGACGGATGGCCCGCGGGGCGGTGAACGAGTCAAGAGAAGCGAGGAACGAGTGGAGTCCCGGACTCACTCCTCGCTTCTCTCCACTCTTTCCTCGCCCCGCGGGCAGGAAAAACCGGTGAGTTTCGCCAACGGATAATGGATTCCGGTGTGATGGTGCGCGAGGAGATGAGGGCGAAGTGATGCGGCAATCCGGTTCCGTGCGGCCTCTGGGCTGGTCTCTGGTCTGCCTGGGATGCGTCTTTGCGGGCTTGCTGGCGCTGACGCTGGCCGAGTCCCGGCCGGCGGTGGCCGGCGGTGTTCCGGAGGCAAGTCCGCCGGGAGGGACGGAGATCCCAATAACGGCGGCCGAAGTAGATGCCGCGGTGCGGGCAGCAGCAGCGGCGGTGGCCGGTGAGGGCCTTGCGGTTGCGGTGGTGGACCGGACGGGGGCGGTGCTCGCCGTGTTCCGCCGGGCGGGAGCCACAGCGGCCGACCAGGAACTGGCACTGTCGCTCGCCCGCACCGCGGCGTTTTTCGGCGAGAATGCGGCGCCCCTCACGTCTCGCACGGTGCGCTTCATCAGCGGCATCCACTTCCCGCCGGGGGTGACCAATCAGGAGAATGCCGATCTCTACGGAATCGAGAATACCAATCGCGTCTCTCGTGGTGTGACCTTCAACCCCGGCAGGGCCTACCCGGATCCGCTGAACATTGACGGCACCGGCCCGAGCCTCGGCATCACCACCGGCAAGGTCCAGCCGATGGACGCGAATCCACGCGCGGTAAACCCCGGTGGTGTCCCATTGTACCGGCAGGACTTTCTCCGCGGGTTCCCCGACCTGTCGCCGACCTCGTTCGCACCCCTCGGGATCACGCAGATCGGGGGGATCGGCGTGGCGGGAGTGCCGCCGGACGCGGCCGAGTTTGCGGCCGTCCAGGGCTCGAAGGCGGGGGAGCAACCGGTGCCGACTCAGGGGGCCCGGATCGGGCAGGATACGATCCAGCAGATTGCGCCGCGACCGAAGACAGTGTATATCGCCGGCATTTCGCTGCCGCTGTCTAACCCGAGAAACTTCCGGCGGCCGCGAGGGGTGGCGCCGGGCGGACCGTTTCCCGGCACCGGGGCGTATCGAGTAGGGCCTGTGGGGGGGACTTCCGCTCCCGACGGGTTCCTTGCCGGGCCCGTGGGAAACGCGGACCTCACTGCGGCCGAAGTGGTGCAGATCATCCGCCAGTGCGACGACATCGCGAAGCGCACCCGGGCGGCGATCCGGCTGCCGCTCGGCGCACGGGCGCGCTTCGTGTTTGCCGTTGGGGGACTCGGTGGGGAAATGCTCGCGGTCTTCCGCCAGGTGGACTCGACCATCTTCTCGATTGATGTTGCGGTGGCAAAGGCGCGGAACGTGGTCTTCTTCAGCAATCCGGCCCTGGATCCCACGATCCTGAGCGACCGGTCCGGACCCGGGTTCCCGGACCGGGCTGAGGGGCTACCGCCGGGGACCGCGGTCACCGCCCGATCCATCAGCTTTGCGGCACAGCCCCTGTTCCCGGCGGGGATCAATGTCAGTCGTCGGCCCGGCCCGTTCTTCCAGCTTTTCCTGGATGATCTGGCCTTCCCGGGCAGCACCTCTCCCCGCCTGCCCCAGCCGAACATCATGACCAACGGCATCCTGTTCTTCCCCGGCTCGATCCCGCTCTACCGGAACGGGCGCCTGATCGGCGGTCTCGGGGTGTCCGGGGATGGCGTGGCCCAGGACGACTTTGTCACCTTCAACGGGGCACAGGGCTTCCTGCCGCCACCCAACATCCGGTCGGACAACTTCACCATTCGGAGCGTCCGCATCCCGTTCCTGAAGTTCCCGCGGAACCCGACGTTGTAGCCGGTGAAAGAGGGAAAGTGTCGGCGAGACTCTACCGGCGCTTTCCCTCCCCCTCCGTCAACATCTCGACGAAATCCCTCGCGTCTCTCGAGCCGTGGTGATTTGTAACGACTGGCACTTCCATTTGAACGCGACCTCGGTGGAGTCCATAGCATTCGAGGCGCACGAGTGAGAGCAGACCGGCCCAGCGCCACGGCCCACCTGATCGCGCGGTCCCTGGTGTTTCTCTCCTCCGAGCAGCCCTACGCAGCACTCATCCCACCCGGCGCAGCCGAGCTGAGTATCTGGTGTATGGAGGCCTGCTCCTCCCACACCGTGCGCCTGCTCCGCTGGATGCGACGGCGCCGATTTCGGGAGATGCTCTGGAACTCCGAACGCGCCGGTCTGCCCGGGATGATGCTCCACTATGCGGTGCGCAAGCTCTGGCTCGAAGACGTCACCCGAACTGCGCTGGCGGACGGCTATCGGCAGGTAGTGGTGCTCGGCGCCGGCTTCGACACGCTGGCCCCGCGTCTGGCCCGCGAGTTTCCGGAGGTTCGCTTCTTCGAAGTGGACCATCCGGGAACTCAGGTCGTCAAGGAACGCGCGCTTCTTGCGCACGATGGGCTGCCCGGAAACCTCTCGCTCGTCGCTCTGGATCTGACCCGTGAGTCGCTGGGTGACGGCATCCGCCGTGCGCCTGAATTCTCACCCGCGGCGTCCACGCTCTTCATCGCCGAGGGCCTGCTGATGTATCTCGTCGAGGCGGAAGTGGCGCAGTTGTTTCAGTGCTGCCGGCTGCACGGAGGCCCGACGCCCCGGGTGGCGTTCACCTTCATGGAACGCGCATCCGACGGACGCGTGTCGTTCCGTGGCCAGAAGCGGTTGGTGGACGTCTGGCTGCGCCTTCGCGGCGAGCCGTTCCGCTGGGGCCTGGAGCAGGAGGCGATGCCGGCGTTCCTGAAGGCACAGGGGTTCACCTGCGCCGCCGTCGCCACCCCCGACGTGCTGCGGGCGCGATATCTGTCGGGCCCAGAGTGGGAGGGGATTCCCCTGGCGGATGGGGACCATCCCTGCCTGGCAGTGTAGTGGTGTAAGAGTGCGGATGCGGGCGATCACCTCGGCCTCGGGATGCCGTGCCGGACGGCGAGCAGCGGCATCTGGCTTTCGATGAGCGGGGTGCGCACGGATGCTGGAGTTCGGGAACCTCACGAAATCCGGGACATGATGTGCTCGTCCACAGGGCCTACAACCCATGTCCGCTACTTCTTGTGAGCATCCGGATGCTGCGATTTCGCATATTTGTGTGATTGTCCTGCGATGTGGATGCCTGACATACTCCCGTTGTCGTTCACTCTTCCTGCAACGATGCGGCAGTGGATGCGACTGAGCGGTACGGCACCCGCCACCGTCGCAGACAACCGTCGAGCTGGAGTTCACTTCAGACACGAGGCTCAGCAGATGAGACACACATTCAAGTCCCTCTTCCCACTCACGCTCACGATCTGGATGCTGGCGGCGGCCACGCCTGGCCAGGCACAGAATCGTTGGGACTATCACGCTGTGGAATTGCATCAGGATCTATCCTGGTCCTCCGACGCCGGAAGCACCAAGAGCCAGACCCTGACGAGTACGACCGCCACCATTCGCGGCACGTCCACCTCATCAGCCGGGCAGAACTATGGAACCAAGAGCACGCTGAACCGGGTGTACAAGCGCAAGGTCGAGAAGATTGGGAATCCGGGCGCCGCGGAGGGGAAAAGGATCTACCTGTATGCGAAGGCGCATGGGGATGTAAACACAGATCACGGGTGCGCCACGGTAGAATCCAACAACGAGGGTTACGCCGTGACCGACGATCTGAACGGGGCGTCCATCAGTGCACAAGCGGACACGGCGCAAAGCGGCATCGGGAACCCCGCTCCTGTATATGATCCGGACCCGGCCTACGAATGGAACAGTGATGCTTCGGGGCTCGGAGCGATCAGTGACACATACGAGTTCAAGGCCCGGCTCCAGGCTGACACCGAAGCCAAGTCCACCGCCGCCCCCATGGGATTCATTGCGACAGCCGGCGGAGACGCCGATGCAAAGGTGAAATTCGAACCGTAGGTAGCGAGCACTGCCAGCATTAGCGACAAACCGGAGAGCGGGTTGATGTCTGTCACCCCGCTCTCATCCCCACAGTGCAGACTCGCTCTCACCGTCATCACTCGGATAGTGAGCCGCTCAGGACGAGCTTTCGATGCGCCATCTCACACGGTCCCCCAGACAACGGGCACTCCAAGCCCTTCCCCAGAGCAAGTCTACATCCAAGCTGCGCCAGAGTCCGGGCACGCCTGTGCCCGTGAGATCACCAGTGCGGACGCCGCGGGCCGCAGCCGCTCTGTGCCTGGTCGCCATCTTCCTGTTCGCAGAGCGGGGAAAGGCTGACGCGCCAGCGCTCCCGGCGGCGCCCGTGGCCGCGGCTGAGTTGGAGGTACGGCTGGCTCCGAAGCTGCCGTTTGCCGATGCGGTTCGCGTCCTGGCGCGCGGCGCCGGCCGCACGGTGGTCGCCGAAGTGCCTTCGCTGCCCGCAGTGGTCGAGGGCTCTCCGCTTCCGATGCCGTATCCAGAGGCGCTCGCCCAGGTTTCGGTGGCGTTTGATCTTTATTCGCGTGACCGCCGAAGACTGCTGGTGCTCAACCGGCGCTTCAGTGATCCCGCCGCGCGAGTGGATCTGCAAGTGGAGACGCTGCGGCTGGTAAGCCGGGACCTGCTCGCCCTCTATCAGGGGATGGCGCCGTATCGTCTGGGTGAAGGTCGGTACGGACCGGAGAAGGAGCGGTTCACTGCCAGCCTGACTCCCGCGCAGCTTGTTGTGATGCGCACCCCGGATGGACTCCCGTTCCAGGCGCTCTCCACCGCTCAGCAGGCAAACTGGCTGCGCGTGAATGCAGCTTCCGTTTATTGCAGCATTCTGCTCGAAGTGGAACGTGCGGCCCGGCTGTTCGGCGGATGGGAGAAATGCCGCGTAACGCCGGCGGGGGCTGCAGAGCCGAACGTCTGGATGGTGGATTATTCTGCCGCATCCGGGAAGTCGGAAGGCGCCCAGTTGCGATTTGGTCTGCCGCGTCCGCCCGCCCGCGCACGGGCTGTGTCCCCTCGTGCTGCCGGGGAAAAGCTCGCTGAGACTGTACTCCGGCTCCCCGGCCCGCTCAACCGGCTGGCGCCGGCACTGGATGGCGAGATTGTGTTGGCCTTCCTGGCTGAGTCCCTGAGTCGCGCGAGTCGCACCGAAATACGCCTTCCCCGCTGGGCTGAGTCCCAGCGGGTCCTGGTCGTAACCGCTCCTGGTGCCACAGTGGGAGAGGTACTGCAGGGGTTGGCCGACCTGCACGGCTGGGATCTGAATGAGGCGGCGCCGAATGCCTGGACATTGGATCGCCCCACCATTCGGCACACCAGAAACCCGCGAGACGTGCACCAGCAAGCCCGCGCGGCGATCGGTCCGGTGTTGCAGCTTTACCTGTCCGCCGAAGAGGCACAGATGGGGCTGGGGCTCCTCCGATCCCGTGCTCTCTTCCAGCGGCTGCAACCGGACCTTCTTCAGCGCCGAGCTGGGTTCCTCGTCACCGACCTGGCGCCGGAGCAGCAGCGGTTGCTCGCGGAAGTGGTAGTACGCACCTTGGTGGCCAGGGCAGTCGGCGAGTTGGCGTCTCGGCCAGAGCCTCCCTGGTGGCTGGCGGAGCCGGAAAAGGGACGGTTCCGGTTGGAGGGGGAGGGGGACAGTCTCTCTCTTCAATTTGAGGTGTTGCGGCCGGATGGGAAGACATCCACCTGGGGGTGGGCAATCGGCACCGCGAAGAAGGACGTCCGACCCTGAGAGCAGCGGCGCTGAACAAGGGCGCGTCCCGGTGGCGCGCTTGCGGACTCCGATTGAGGTGATGAAGAACACGACCTCACCCCGTGGCCCGCGAGCGCGCGGCGCGCTCGCGGGCCAACCAGCCACACAACCTTCAAGCGCGTCGCCCGTCAACCTCAGAAATCGTCGTTTCTGACCGCCCCACTGGAATGCCGGTAGGTGACACGCCCCGGTTGGGTGTAGGGTTCACTGACGAACGGCGAATGCCCGGGGATCGCGCCATCGTGCCCTTCAGGTGCAGAACCCCCTGCTCCTCGCAGCACGGAGTGGGCCAGTTCTGGACCACTGTGAACACCGAAGAGGGAGTTCAGGGCTCGGATGTGGGTGCGTACCGAGTTGATGGAGATATCCAGGTTGCGGGCGATCTGCTTGTACGCGAGCCCCTGGACCCGGAGGTCGAGGACCTCCCGTTGCCGCGGCGTCAGCGCGTGGAGCGGATCGTGGGGAGCATTGGGATCCAGTGCACGTGTGGGAGTCTGCCGCTCACTTGCAGTCGTGCGACTACCTGTTTTTTTGTTGCATTGTCCATCTAATCCCCCCTTTGTTTTACTGTGCCGCCGAGTGATCGGTGGCGCCCATGCCTCCTCGTGGCGCTACTCATGAGAACGGCGCACGGTGCACACGGTTTCGCCTCCACCGAGGACTGCGGGAACATTGGGTGGTGAAGTCCACAGGGCTGGGACCGGGACCTGTGGACTTCACTGCGGATGCTTGGCGCACACGTGTCTACTGGGCCGTCCAGCCGCCGTCGAGGGTGAGGGCGGTGCCGGTCATGCCGGCGGCGGCGTCGGAGCACAGGTAGAGGGGTAACCCTTTACGGGAGTGCTATTTTCGAGGGAGACTGTGATTCAATAGGTCCGTGAACCAGGAATCCTCGACCCCGATCCTCGACCCCTCGCCGGTGGACGTGCCCGTCCTGCACGGCGTTGTCCGCGCCGCCTGCGGCACCCAGGTTGAGACCCTCTCCGCCCGTCTCGGTCGAGATTCCCATAACTCCTCCCGCCCCCCGTCGAGTGATCCCCCTGGCGCTCCCGCCCCCAGAAATCGTCCAGCGGCAAGAAGCGGGGCGCCCAACTCGGACACCCCGGCCGTTCCCGCCCGTGGGTCCCGCCGGAAACCATCACCCACCACCAGGACGTAGTCCCCGACACCTGTGCCCACTGCGGTGAGCCGTTCGCCCCCGGGGCCCCCCGGCGGCATAAGAGTGCGTGTGAAAAGGGGGGTCACTTCAGAATGCTCGATTATAGCGACAAGAGTGTTTAACACTGCCGGGTGCGGTCCGTCCAGCCCCGACTCAGGCCCCAAAACGGCGCGCGAGCCCCAAAAACGGCGCTCCAGAGACGTGCGAAGGCCTTCAGGAACGCTCCCGGCGCGTTCCGGTCCCCTCCCGCGTCTCCG
>SYMT01000530.1 GCA_005805375.1 Actinomycetota bacterium | reverse complement strand
GGCGTGCGGCTCCTCGCACCCGAGATGGCCGCCCTGGAAACGCAGATCGAGCGTCTCCCGGCACTGGGGAAGTGGTTCGTGACCATCCCGGGAGTGGTCCCCGCCTGACGGGAGGATTAATTCTGCGCGGTTCCCTAACTGCGCCGGTACGGGGCCGAAGCGCGCTTCCAGTGAGGTGAGCACCGCCCGTCGGAGGCCAATCTCCTCGCCGCGTTGCAGCGCCACTCGTTCGATCCCGGTCAGGTACGGCATTTCTGTTTCTCCCATCTGGCGCTGCAATTCTGCCATGAACTGGTCTACGGGGCGGATTCCACCCGCGCCGCGCCGTTGCTCAACGCTTGTCGCAGCGAGTTCACTTCGGCGGAAAACGCCTCCAGGTCGGACACGCGCAGGGTCGTCGGGATCAACTGGGCCAGCGTGTCAGGACGCACGATGCTGTTGATCAGGCGCACTAACTGCACCGGCACCGGGCCGAAGCGCGTCTCCAGCGAGACAAGCACGGCCCGCCGGAGGCCGATCTCCTCGCCGCGCTGCAGGCCGATCTCCTCGCCGCGCTGCAGGCCGATCTCCTCGCCGCGCTGCAGGCCGATCTCCTCGCCGCGCTGCAGCGCTACTCGCTCGATCCCGGTCAGGTACGGCATCTCTGTTTCTCCCATCTGGCGCTGCAATTCTGCCATGAACTGTTCCTCGTCTGCAATGGACAGCCGCAGGTAACTGTCTATCAGGCGAAACAGCGCCTGGAACTCTTTGTCGGTCAGGTTGCACGCCGCGAGCCGGGCCGTCAGTTCCGCTTTGGTGGCCCAGAGCGGGGCGGCGGAGGATAGGTCGGCGCCCCGCCGGGTACGCGGCAGGCTCGCGAGAAAGGCGAGATGCACCAGGGCCCACTCGTTGGACGAGCGCTCCAGTTCTTCCCGGCGGTCGTCCCAGTCGCACAGCTTGGTGGTGGTGATGGGGTCCTCGAGCGGGACGCCGAGGAAGCGCTGGCGGAAGGCGCCCACGCGCCATGTCGGACTGCGGTCGGTCTGCAGCACCGCGCTGGCGACCGGGAGGTTGTGGCGAGCGACGAGGCCGGCCCGGTAGTGATGCACCTGCCTTTCATACGTGGGGCGGCGCTGGCCCTGTACCTCCACGTGCAGCAACCCGTCGGTCTCCGCGGGAGCCACCTCTCGCACGCGCGCCACCACGTCCACATGGCGGCGACTGCGACTGCCGCGCGGACGGCCCGGTCGCAGTTCCTGTTCCAGAAAATGGACTGCGTGATCCCAATCCACGTGTGCGGCGAGAACTGGGAAGAAGCACTCGTTGAACGTGCGGAAGCGCGCCTCGATTCCGTCTTTCCAGAGCGAGTCCCGCTCTTCCTCATCCACCGTGTCGGCGACGGCGGGGTCTGCAGCCGGCCCGGTTGTCCCGAGTGGCGCCGGTTGGACCCCCTCCGGCTCCCCTGACTCTTTCGTGTTTCTCATCCTGGTCACACTGTTCGGCGGCACACTCCGAACCGTCCTCCGTTCCTAATTGACGGCGGTTCGGAGTCGGAACTTGAAACTGGGGAGCCGTGGGGCTATACTTTCCCGACCCACAGGGATTGGGGTACACTCGGAACCTGCATCCTCCGGCGCCGGCGTTGCGAATGGCTGCCCGGTCCATCCCCGCCCACAGGCGACCGATCCGGCGGTGTAACCGTTGGGAACGGTTCGAGGACACGGGAGTTCCCGAAACTCGACCCCGATACTCGAAATCAACAGAGAGGGAGCTCGACTTGGTTCTGGTCTTCGATCTCGATGGGGTGGTTTACCTCGGAAATACCCCGCTTCCCGGGGCGATTGAGGCGCTGAACGCACTGGCGAATGACGGCCACGCGTTGTATTTCCTCACCAACAATTCCACTCGCAGCCGGGCCGCCTATGTCGAGAAGCTGGGCGCGATGGGTTTCGCGACCCACACCGATTTCATCATGACGTCGGCGTTCGCCACCGGGCTTTACCTTCGTTCTATCGGTGCTGAGGGGAAGCGGGTCCTGGTAGTGGGAGAATCGGGGCTCGGCGAGGAGATGACGCTCGCCGGGCTTCAGGTGGTCTCCTACGACGATCCGGAACCGGCGGATTATGTTGTGGCGGGCCTGGATCGAGGACTTACCTACGCGCGCCTGCTTCGCGCGCATCAGGAGGTGACCGAGCGCGGTGCGATCTTCATTGCGACGAATCGGGATGCCACCTATCCCCACGAGGAGGGCGAGATCCCCGGCGGCGGGGCAATCGTCGCCCCCATCGAATGCTCCACTGGCGTGCGCCCCATCACCATCGGGAAGCCTGAACCGCATGCCTGGCGGCGCATTCTCGAACTGGCCGGCGTTGCTGCCGCGGGAGCGCTGATGGTGGGTGACCGTCCCGAGACGGACATCCTGGGGGCGAAAGCCCTCGGCTTCGGGACGGCTCTGGTGCTGACGGGGGTCGCCCGCCCGGAAGACCTGCCGTTGCTTCCGGAAGACCAGCGCCCCGACCACGTGCTGGCGGACTTGCGAGAACTCCCCGCGTTGGCCCGGAGGTTGGCTGAGGGCGTCTCCACGGCTCATTCGCGCGCGGAGCGCTGATTGGATCGGCGTCGCATGCGCTGCGCACTCGCCATCGGAGCGTTCGATCCGACCGGGCGCACCGGAGTGGCCGCGGATCTGCGGGTCTTCGAGGCCCTGGGTGTGCCGGGTCTGGCCCTGGTGACGCGCCTGCAGGTTGACGCTGACGATGGCGCGGAGCGGCGGCACCTGACGCCGCCGCGCTTCCTCGCCGCGCAACTGGACGCGCTGGCGCGGGAGTTCCCCATCGGCGCCGTGCGACTGGGGGAGTTGGAGCGGGCGCCGCACGCTGCCGTACTGGTTGAGCGTATCCGGCGGCGCGCCTTGCCGAACGTGGTTATGGACATGCGACTGCTGGACCGCGAGGGTCGGGCGACACTCCCGAACCGGGTGCTGGCGCTCGTACGGGAGGGGCTTCCACCGGCCGCGGTGCTGGCGCTGGGGGCCCTGGACGAACTTCGGCGCCTTGCAGGCGCCGGTGATGCAGCGGTGGTGGAAGAGTGTGCCGCCCAGTGCCGCCGCTGGGGGTTGCCCGCGGTGCTGCACTGGAAATCCGACCGGATCACGCTGCACACTGCTGCCGGGCCGCTGGTCTGCGCGACGGCAAGCACCGGTAGCTGCACCGCAGAGGGCGCAGAGGGACGCAGAGGAAGTTGTTTCTCCCCGGTTCTCATTCCGCGTTCGCCTGCACCCTCTGCGGTTAGGATTTCCCCCGCGCGGGCTGCGTGCAGCGCCGCCGTTACGGCATACCTCGCGCGCGGTGAGTGTCTGGAGACAGCCGTGCGCCTTGCAGCGGAGTACACTCCATGAGCCAGGTCCCTGCATCCCCCGACTCGCCCCCGGAAACCCGTTCCACTGTCCCGGGTCCCCCTCGTCGTCCTCCGACCGTGGGCATCGTGGCCGGTGTCGGAGTTGCGGTGATGCTTCTGATCTTCGCTGCGTCCCGAAACGACAGTTCCGGTTCTGGTTCCTCGGGCTCGAATTCCCCCGGGAGCACGGCGGCAGGGCGCGGCAAACCAGTGGAGCCTTCGGGATCCTCCACTCCTGCGCCGGCCACCACCCCGAGCGCGACCAGGCCGGCCCCGGCCGCAGGCCGCGACGGAGCCCGGGCAGGCGGCGGCGCCGGCTCGGGGAGCGGTGCAAAGGCTGATCCTGCCCCTGAAATCGGAAGCTCCGGGGGCACCCGATCACCCCAACTCGGCGGTGAGAACGCGAACCCCGACGCACCGAAGTCACTCGACTTGCCTCCGGATCATCCGCCGATCTCCGCGGACGACCCGGCACAGGTAAGTGTGCAGTGGCTGGGCCACTCCTGCTTCTATCTGCACTCGCCCGGGGGGATTGCAGTGGTCACCGACCCGTTCGACGCCGGCACGATGGGACTGGCTGCTCCCGGCACCGGGTCCCATCTCATCACCGTCAGCACCCCCACGCCCGCTCACAATGCTACAGGCGCTGTGCGGGCATTTCAGGGGGATACGCGTCAGGTGCTCTACGGAACTGGGTCGGTGCGCGGCGATGTACGGGTGGATCCGATCTCGTTGGGGACCGACGGTGAGAGCCGCGCGCGGTACGGATACATCATACAGATGGGCCCACTTCGCCTAGCTCACCTGGGGGGCCTCACCGGGCCGCTGACGCCGGCGCAGGAGAAGGCGATCGGTGCGGTGGATCTCCTTCTCATTCCGGCGGGGGGCGAGGGGATTCGCCCGCGGGATGCGGCCGCGGTCGCTGTGCGTCTGAAGCCGCGCATGGTTGTGCCGATGGCGTACCGCCCGCCTGCCGTGGATGCGGGCGGCTCGGGCATGGTCGGACGGCTCCGGCCTCTGGAGGACTTCATGTCCGGGACACCCTTCGCCGTGACCGCGAAGGAGACCGACATCATGCTGCTCGCCCCCCGGGATCTGCCCCCTTCGACTGAGATTCTGACGCTGCGCTACGGGCACTGAAGCCGGGCGCCAGGAAGCGCAAAGCCGGGGTGGGGGAGCCTGCGGGGTTTCGCGCGCTCTTTCCGAACAGGAGAACGAACGTGGATCGTGAATCGGACGCGCGCCGCCTCGATCGGCGAGACCTGCTGAACACCGCGGGAGCCTCTGCGGCGGGGGCGATGCTCCTGGCCGAGGCGGTGGGGGCGGCCCAGAACCCGGCGGCACAGGTGGCCGACCGCTCCTCGACGCTCAAGATCACGGCCATGCGGCTCTTCCTGATTAGCCCGGCGGTGTACGTCCAGATCCAGACGAATCACGGCATCTCGGGTTGGGGCGAGATCAAGGGTGTGGATCCCCGCGTGGCGAAGACGCTGGCGGAGTCGCTCTTCGACATGCTGGAAGGCGAGAACCCGACCCGCATCGAGTATCTCTGGCAGAAACTCTACCGGGCGCATCGGGACATCCGGGGTGGGCCGTTCATGGTGCACACGATGGCCGGGATTGATATCGCCCTCTGGGATCTCGCCGGGAAGCTGTGGAACGTGCCGGTCTATCGCCTGCTGGGAGGGCCGTGCCGTGACCGGATCCGGGTCTACCACACCCCGAAGGCCAAGAAAGTACCGCCGCCGGGGCGTTTCGAGCACTCCAGCAGCCCGGCCGACATCCAGCGCGTGGTGGATTCCATCCGGCAGGCGCGCGAAGCCGTCGGGCCCGACGGCACGGTGATGTTCGACGCCCACTGCGCCCTGCCGCCCGCCACGCTGATTCAACTCGCCGGCGCCCTGAAGCCATTCGATCTCCTGTTCATTGAGGAACCCGCGGTGCCCGGGACCAGTGAGGTCTTCAAGCGGCTCAAGGAAGCGATCTCCATTCCCCTGGCGACCGGCGAGCGAGACCGCACCATCTGGGAAATGCTCCCCTATCTGCACGAACGGTGCATTGACGTGCTCCAGCCGGACTGCTGCCATACGGGCGGGATCACCCAGATGCGCAAGATCGCCGTGCTCGCAGAGGCCTATCAGATCCCCCTCGCACCCCACTGTACCGCCAGTTGGCCCGGCATCGCAGCCAGCCTGCACACAGCGGTGTCCGTTCCCCTGCTGCTGATTCACGAGTTCTACCCCGACAACCCCGGCTTCGTGCAAAAGAATCTCACCCGGATGGCATTCCAGTACGACGCAGAGGGCTACATCGGGCTGCCGCCGGGACCGGGCCTCGGGGTGGAAATGGATGAAAAGGGCATCGTTGAAGCCGCCGCGCGTCCCCAGAGCTACACATGGCCCGGGGCCAAGCTGAAAGACGGCTCCATCGCGGACTATTGATCGGACGAGTCGGGGTATACTGGCGACGGCCTGAGACCACAGATGCAGGCGGAACAGCGCTGTGGTGCGCTCCAGCGGATGCCACTCCCCTTTTCAGCATGAAGTTTGCCCTCACCTACCACATCGAAGGCCCCCGCGAGCGTCCCTCCGAGGAAATCTACGCGGAGATCGCCGACCAGGTGTGCCTGGCCGACGAACTCGGGCTGGACTACGCCTGGTTCGCCGAACATCATTCCCACATCCACCTCGGTCACCTTCCCTGCCCGCTGCTCTTCGAGCTCCATCTGGCAGGACGGACTCGCCGGATCCACTGCGGCACCGCCGTGATCTGCCTGAACATGCATCACCCCGTGGAGATTGCCGAGCAGATCGCCGTTGCCGATCACCTGACCGGAGGCCGCATCAGTCCCGGGTTCGGCAGCGGCAGCACTCCCGAGGAACTCGCGCTGTTCGGCCTGCCCTCGGTGGACGCCGGGACCCGCCACGCCGCGTTCGAAGAGTCGCTGCGTCTGATCCGGCTGGTGTGGTCCGGCGAGGGTCCCACGCAGGCGAAGGGTGAGGGGCCGGGATACGATGTCCCCCTCCCGCTCGCCCGGCGGGACCTGCGGGCGCGGAGTTGGGTGGCGGCCAACAGCCTGGAGGCCGCGCGCATCGCGGCGCAGGGAGGGCACAACATGATGTGGTCGTTCCTTCGCACCCCCTCGCAGTATGCCGCACTCTCCGACGCGTACCGCGAGGCCGGCGGCGCCATGAGTGTTGCCGCCAACCGCCCGATCCTTGTCGCCGAAACGGACGCAGCGGCCTGGGAGGGGGCCGAAGCCGGGCTGCGCCTCCTCTGGAAACGCTTTGTCGAGGAGGGCAAGATCCCCCGGGACCGCCCGGAACCGGCCCGGTTTGACGCAGGCAATACCCCCGGCCAATTCCTCGTGGGCAGCCCCGAAACCGTGATCCGCTTCATTCGGGACCTGCGCCGGGTGGTGCCGTTCGACACGTTCAATGTGGAACCCCGGTGGGCGGGATTCACCCCGGAGCAGGTGCAGGCCAGCATCCGGCTGTTCGCGACCCGGGTCATGCCGGTGTTTGCGAAGGAGTAGGCGCCTGGCTGTCCGCAGCCCTGGCCTGCGAGAGTGCATCAGGTCTATGTGACCGCACGTAAGGGTGAGGAACGGACAGGGCGGCGGCGATCGTGAACAGGTTCACGCGCCCGATCCCCACGACGGTGCAGAGAGCCCCGGTGTCGTCCGTCGTTGCTCGGGACGGTTCGACCGATCCTTGGGCGGAAGTGATCCTGAAGTGCATAACCACGGAGCAATACCCACGCCTCGGAGGTCAGTGTGGAAGTGTCTCGCGGCGGCGACCGGCCTGCTCGTCACCGCAGTGGGTCTGTGGTGGGCGCGTGGGGAGTTCCTGGAGTTGTCCAGCCGGGTGAGTTCCCTCGCGAATTGCCAAGACGATGGGTTGGGCAAGTGGAGGGTTATCCTGGAGCAGTATTCGATGGAGCATGCGGGGCGGATCCCCGATGCGACCACACGCATTCGGCTGGCAGCCGCGTTTCGCAAAACCACCTTTCCGCTTGCGCTGACCTGCAACATGCGTGCGGAGTATCGGTGGAATCCTGCCGCTACCTCTACCCGTGGTCCGGTGATTCCTGTCGTCAGGTGTGGCGTTCCACACGGTTTTCGCCGCAAATGGGTGAACGTGCTCTTCAGCGACTTCACTATCCGATCTGTGCCAGTCCCACCGACACCCGGCGATTCGGGGGCCGGGCCGGCCGGTATGCGTTTCTGAACGGGCCCGCATCGCCTCGGGCAGCGAGGTTATTGTGCTTCGCCCAGCCAGGGAGCACACGAGCGCCGGAAGGCGGCGTGGTAAGGGGAGTGTCGAGTGCGCAGTGTCCGCTACAATGTGGCCGCCAGTCTGGATGGGTTCATCGCCGGACCGGCGGGTGACTACGACTGGATCCCGCACGATCCGGCGGTGGATTTCGCGGCGATTTTCGCGCGTGTAGATACGGTGCTGATCGGTCGTCGCAGCTACGAAACGGCGATGCAGATGGGCGGGCTGCCGTGGGGCGCCGGCATGCGCGTGTACGTGTTTTCGCGCACACTTCCCGCGTCCGCGCTTCCGGGTGCGACTGTGGTGGCCGAAGGAGCCGTTGAACTGGTCTCCGCGCTGCGAGCGGAACCGGGAGACGGAGACATCTGGTTGTTCGGCGGGGGGAACCTGTGCCGTGGGCTCCTGACGGCCGGACTGGTGGATCGGATCGAGGTAACCCTCGTGCCGGTCTTGCTGGGGGCAGGGACACCGCTGTTCCATCCCGGCTATCCCCGTACGACGCTCCAGCTTGTCGGGACCCGCACCTATCCGACCGGTATGGTCACCCTGAGCTATGACGTCGCTCTGAGCCACGGAGCAACCGGGCAGGCGAACGGCCCGGCATGACTGCCCCGATACCGGGCGCACCGCCGCGGTCGCCCGGGCGCCCGCGTACCGGAGCCCCCTCGGGCTTCGTCCGGCACGGCTCCTATGGCGCCGTCAGCAGGCGGCGCAGCACTTCCAGATCGCGTTTCGCGGCTTGCAGGGTGCGCTCGATCTTCTCAGCCCGGGTGTTCCCGCCGGGGTCGTACTCGATGTGGAGGGAGATTGGGCCGGCCAGCGGGGTGCGGCGCAGCAGCGGGATGAAGTCCGACCAGCGCACCATCCCTTCGCCCAGCGGCACCCAGCGCGTGCGCCAGCCGCCGTCCGTTTTTTCCCACACGAAGTCCTTGATCGCCACCATTTGCAGGCGGGGGGCGATCCGCACGAAGTTCAGTTTCCAGGCGTGTGAGCCTCCCTCAATCGTCGCCTGGCCGGGATCAAAGTAAAACCCGATGGCGTGCGGATCGAGCGGGGCCAGCAGCTCCCACCCGTCCCAGATGGCGCCTCCGACGTTGCCGCCGGCGTGATTGTGCAATCCCGCCACGACCCCGTGTTCGCGCGCCAGGCGCACCAGCGGCGACAGCCCACGCCGGATGGACGCCAGCTCGTCCTGCCACTGGGACAGGTTCTTGTAGTTGAGGTAGCCGGTCTTGAAGTAACCGACCCCCGCGCCCCGCATCGCGCGCAGGATCGGCAGCGCGGCGGGATCGTCGGCGGAAATGAGGTTCGTGGAGAGCATGGGCACCGTCAGTCCCTCCTCCGGGAACGCGGCAAGTGCGCGCGGCAATTCAGCCGCGGCTCGCTCGGGCACAACGAGCCCTCCGGAGCGCACCGTGAGATCAGGCCCCACAAAGCCGAGGTCGCGCACCATCTTCGCGACTTCCGCGTAGCTGAGGTCGAAGTGGTCCAGACAGTCGAGAAACAGACAGATTCGCCGGTGCAGGGGTACCGCCGGTGCCGGCTGGGCGTGCGCTGCGCCGGCGAGAGGCGCTGCCAGGAACCACTGCATCCATTGCCGTCGCGTCATGTAATCCCCCGTGGTGGCTGCTGCGTCTTGGAATTCCCCTGCCCGGTTCGCTGCGGGCGATTCGAGCTCCTCCGCACGAAACTCCGGCCCGCTATCGCGGCGCGCGAGGAATCAGTGCCGTACCCGAACCACACGCATGAGCAAGCGAACGGGTGTCGCGGCGCGCGAGGGATAGGGGTGGTGTCCAGGCCACGCCGGGGGACCCAGGGTGTCGCAAGTGGACTGCTCGCGGTATCGGAGAGGAATATGGATGATTCGGGGAGAACGGGAGCAGGTAATGGAAGGAGGTACGCCGCAATGGGCAAGATCGTGGGTGTCGGAGCGGTCATGATCCACGCGAACGACCCCCCCGCGCTGGCACAGTGGTACGGGGATATGCTCGGGATCCAGACTGAGTACTCGGAAGAGGATGGCTGCTACTACGGGGAACTTGAGGATCCGGGCCGCAGTCGCATCACCCCGTTCGGGATCTACCCCGCTCAAGGGATCCTGGCCGGCAATAGCCGTGCGGTGATGGTCAACTACCGGGTGGACGACCTGGAAGAGTATGTGCGCGAGCTGCAACAGCGTGGCGTGAGCGTCGAGAAAGTGCTTGCGTACGAGTACGGCAAGTTTGGCTACGTGACTGACCCGGAAGGCAATCCGATTGAGCTCTGGGAAGATATTCCCGTGAGGGGGTAGTCTTCCGGGCCCCGTCTGATACTCAACGCACATCGCATACACAGAGAGCACTGCAGATGCCTATTTTCGACCTTTCCCTACCGAAGTTGCACGAGTATGCCGGTCGCAATCCCCGACCGGATGACTTTGACGCCTACTGGGATCGTGCGCTGGCCGAGATGCGGGCCACCGACCCGCAAGTGGAACTCGTGCCGCACACACTCGCCACTCCGTTCGCCGACCTGTTCCACCTCTGGTTCACCGGGGTGGGGGGCGCGCGGATCCACGCGAAGTACATTCGTCCGAAGCACGCCCCCGAGCCGCATCCGGCCGTGCTCCTCTTCCACGGCTATTCCGGCAGCAGCGGCGATTGGGTGGACAAGCTGCACTGGGCCGCCCGGGGATACTCGGTCGCCGCGCTGGATTGCCGCGGCCAGGGGGGCCTTTCGGAGGATGTCGGGGGGGTGAAGGGGAATACCCTGCGCGGCCACATCATCCGTGGTCTGGATGATGCCCCGGACCGCCTGCTCTTCCGCCAGATCTTTCTGGACACGGCGCAGTTGGCCCGGATTGTCATGGCTATGCCCGAGGTAGATGCGGACCGCGTGGGCGCGACGGGCGGTTCCCAGGGCGGCGGGCTGACTCTGGCGTGTGCGGCTCTCGAGCCGGGCATCCGCCGCGCGGCCCCCATCTTCCCGTTCCTGTGCGACTACCAGCGGGTCTGGGAGATGGACCTGGCAGTCAACGCCTACGAGGAACTTCGGCTCTACTTCCGCAACTTCGATCCGCGCCACGAGCGGGAGGCAGAGGTCTTCAGCCGCCTCGGATACATTGACAACCAGCACCTGGCGCCCCGAATCCGTGCCGAGGTACTGATGCCGGTGGGCCTGATGGACCAGATCTGTCCCCCCTCCACGCAGTTCGCCGCGTACAACCGGATCCCGTCGGCAAAGAACCTGTTGATCTACCCGGACTTCGGTCACGAGAACCTCCCCGGCGCCCAGGATCACATCTACGAGTTCCTCGGCGACCTGTAGCTCGCCCGGGCTCCGCGAAGCAGTCGGTTGGCCCTGGCGCGATCAGGTGCGATGCGACACCTGAGCCGGAACCTGCGCTAAAATGCCCCTGAAGTATACTCAATGCGATTGTTCGTGTTGAGAGAGGGAGCACAAAGATGAAGCGGCGCGGCTTCACGTTGATCGAACTACTCGTCGTGATCGCTATCATAGCGATACTTGCTGCCATCCTTTTTCCGGTGTTCGCACAGGCCCGGGAAAAGGCGCGGCAGATCACCTGCCTGAGCAACCTGAAACAGATCGGCACCGGTCTGATGATGTACTCGCAGGACTACGATGAAACTACCGTTGCGGCCCGCATCGCCAATTCGGCGCCGTTTCGGACGTCGTCCGGAGGCGGTACTCCCTGTGAAACCGGGACCCCGTACGCATCCTGGCACGACCTCCTCCAGCCGTACGTGAAGAACTTTCTGATTGTCCGCTGCCCGTCCGCCACGATCGGCGAAGGGTACCTCCGTCCGAACCTATCCGGCGGGGCACTGCAGCCGCCCGGAGGCGACCGTCTCAATCTGGCGTTCCACTACAACATCAACTACATCTACTCCCGCGGCAACTGCCGGCCGGGCTGCAATGACAACCCTGCTTCACCCAGCTTCCCGTGGGCGCCGCACTGTGCCTTCGGGCGCAGTCTGGCGGGCATTCCGGCGCCGGCCGACCTGATCGCCGTGGTGGAAGGCGATGCCCAGTCGCCGGATATCCGCAATGCGATCGCGAACCTGCGCTGTCGTCACAACGCCGGGGCAAACTACATCTTCTCCGACGGACATGCGGCGTGGAAGAAGTTCGCAGGGACCCTCACGCCGACGTTCCTCTGGGAAGACACTGGTCTGGCGAGCCAGGCGCAGATTGCGGCCCAGCGCACCGCCTATGCGAACGCTCTCGCCGCCGGCGCCGGACACCTGGCGGCTTGTAAGTGAGCGGCGCTGCGGCCTGAACGAAGAGCCGGACGCGCCTTCGGGCGCGTCCGGCTTCGCGTGGCACGGCCGTTCAACGGGAGGTGAGTAGAACTTCCGCTCCCATCTGGTTCCTGGAAACGTCACCGAGAAAAGACAGGAAGGGTGAAGCTCGCGATCACAGTAACGTACCTGATTCCTGGACAACGGCCCGAACAGCGTCCTCTCCGACGACCAGATTAGCATGGACGGCACCGTCAAGCACTTGGCGCCGAACGGCAATGAGCGCACCATCGCCCGGTTCGAGGACCGACACGGGAACCCCACCAACTTCACCTATGGTCTGACCGTGACCATCGGCGGAGTGCAAGAGAACCCGCTCACCCGCGTGACCGATCCCAGTGGGCGGTCCCTGGACATCACCTGGAGCAGCCTGGGCACGCCTCAGGCCCCCGCCTATCGCATCACCCAGGCGGCGGGGCCATTTTTGCCGTCAGCTACGAGTACGACGGCGGCCTGAACCGCTTGAAGGTGCATCAGGACCCGAACGGGCTGAACCGGGTCACCCCAACACCTACGGTACCGACGGCCTGCGACGGCGCGCGGTGCAGGGGAGCACCACCACGGACTTCGTCCTGGCCGGAGAGAGCGTGGTGCGCACGTTGACGAACGGCGTGCTGGATCGGACGTTCCCGCATGGGGCGCTGGGGCACCCGTCGGAGGACGAGACGGGCCTGGTGTACAAGGCGTAGTCGTTCTGCACGACCACCCGGCTGTGCCACCGTCCGTACGCGACCACCCAGTGCCAACTGTTCTTGATCTGCGCCAGCAGGTTGCACGTGGGGGGTGACTCCGGGCTACAGGTGTGTGCGCCGGTGGATGGGCCGCAATCGCGCCCACGGCCACGGCCTGGCGTGCCTGCGCGACCTGCCCCGCGCGGCGCGCCCCGTCACCCTCCCCGCCGACCACCTGGCCGCCGTCCGGGCCCTCCTGGCCCAGGGCGGGCGCGCCTGGACCGCGGCGCAGCTTGCAGGCTGGTTGGCCACACAACATGACGTGCGCCTCTCTGGCGCCCCACTCGCCGTCCGTCTGCGGGCTGCCGGCTGCGCCTACCAACGCGTCGTGTCTTCTCTGGCGCAGCGCCAGGACGCCGCCGCCGTCGCCGCGAGTACCGTGGAACTGGCCGCGCTGGAAGCACGGGGGGACGCTGGGGAGTGCGATGTGGCGTATTTCGACCAGGCCGACGGCTCCCTGACGCTGCCCACCCGGGAAAGTTGGGCGGGGCGCGGCGAGCCGCCGGCGGTACCCGTCGTGGCGCCCCAAGGGCGACGGGTGAACGTGGTGGGGGCCTCTATCAGTCACGGCCCGGCCGCCGGCACCTTGCGTACCGAAACTGCGGTGC
>SYMT01000529.1 GCA_005805375.1 Actinomycetota bacterium | reverse complement strand
TGCCGCACCCCGACGGACCGACCACCGCCACAAACTCGCCCGGCTCGACCTCAACGTTCAACTCCCGCAGGACCTCCACGTCGCCGTAGGCATGGCACAGTTGCACCAACCGGAGCGGACTAGCGTGCATAGCCCCACCTCACTTCCGGCAGCCGGGTGAGACCCACCAGCAGCCGATCAATCCCGACGCCGATGACCCCGATCACCACCATCTGGCAAACGAGCAGGTCGGTCCGCAGCCCATTGCGCGCATCCCACACGGCGAACCCGAGGCCATCCTTCCCCGCCAGCATCTCCGCAGCCACGACCACCATCCAGGCGACCCCAGCCGTCACCCGCAGCGCCGTGATGAACTGCGGCATGATGGCGGGAAGTGTCACACGCAGCAGCACATTCCCCCCCCGGATCCCGTAGTCCCGGGCAACCTGGAAATACACCGACGGGATGCCGGCGACGGCAGCCAGTGTGGACAACGTCAGCGGGAAGAACGACGCCAGGAAGATCAGGAAGATCGCCGGCGTGTCGCCGATCCCAAACCACAGGATCGCGAAGGGAATCCAGGCCAGCGGAGACAGGTTGCGAAAGAAGTTCACCGCCGGCAGCAGGGCCGCCCGCCCTGCAGTGTGGTGACCCAGCCAGAGACCGATCGGAAGGCTCGTGAACACTGCGAGAAGGAACCCACTGGTGACGCGAAAGAGGGATGCCACGATGTCCCGAACTGTGCGGCCGGAGCGGAACTCCTCCAGAAAGCCCAGCGCTACGGCCTGCGGACCCGGAAACGCCGACTCGGGAAACACCCGCAGCCTGGTCACCCCCCACCAGAGCAGCAAGGCTCCGACGAAGGTGAACACCGGTAGCCAGCGATGCACCGGCGGGGTTGGGTGATCTGTCACGATAGGTGGAGTGTGAAGTGTCGTCCTTGGAGAAGATCTCTACCGCTACCAGTGGTTCGCGCGTCAGGGCTGCCGCGACCGACCGGGCGCATGGCATCAGGACTTCGAGGGCGAGGACCGTGCAACCCCCGAACTTCCCTGCACCGGCGTCATTGTACCGGAGGGCGGCGCACCACGTGATTAGAAAAGACTAATGCATGCCGGCTCCGGCGGCGGGGTCCCGAGGGTCACAAGCCCGGAGAGGCGCGATGAGGGGATCGCCGGGCCGGAACTGGCGGAGGCGCTCGCCAGCGCCTGGAACGAAACTGCCGGCGCGTTGACGTGCACCGGAAGGGATCTCCGCCAAACAACCTGGGGAGAGCGCGGGCATCAAGTCATCTCAACGCCCGGGATGCACCTCACATTGGTAGGAGGACGGAGAGCAAGTTTGACCAGCCTGGATTGAGAACGTCCTAATGCAGAGTTTGTCATGTCCACACCGGAAGCCCACGGGTACGCCAGGCCGACGACCTGCTCGCCGCTTTGTTCATCGGTCTCACCCCGGAAGCTTCCACGCTCGACACGTTTGAAACGCACGTCTACGGCCTCGTCTTTGCCGTGGGCCGCGCCCTGCTCCAGGACCTCCTCCCACGGTCATTGCCGCCGCCGAGACCGTTCACTCCAAGGGCCTGAGCCCGCCTGCTGCGGCGGCGGCGGCCGGCGTGTGTCGCAGTCCCACTGTCTACTACGCCCCGCGATCCGGAAACTCCCGCCGCACCTGCTGGGGTGGGTGGAACTCTCTCTGTGCCTGGCAGTCCGGCGGCCACGCCCTTGCGCCACGCGTCGAACTCCCGCTGCATGCGGACTGGGCGTTCGGGTTGGGGCCGGTCGCGGGCTTCACCCACCGGGTGGAGGGCTGAGCCCGCGACCACGTGCCGGGCAGGACGGCCTGCTATCCCGCCGCGAGACGGCCGTTCAGCGCCGTCCGCACCTCCGCGAGCGTACCGGCGCGCACCATTCGGCGCAGCGCTTCCTGCGCCTCCGTCGCGTCCGGCAGTCCCTCGACCGCCTGCCGCACATCCTCCGGCACCGCTCCCCACCGCGTCTCCAGCAACGTCAACAGCAGCCGCCGTGCGGCCCGCACCTCTCCCTGTTGCTCCCCGCGCGCTTCCCCGCGCTTTTCGGCCCGCTCTTCCACCACTTCTCGCATGCTTCGTGCCACGTTGCGTACCTCCCGTGCATATCCGGCTCTGCGCCGGTCGGCGGCGTCCGCCAACAGGTCCAGCAGCGTCTCCTGCTCCGCTTCCGGCCGTTCGCTCCACACGAACATGGTACAGAAGTGCAGCACCCGCTGCCACGTTTGTTCTGCCTCCGCGTCCAGCGTGGCCAATTCGGCCAGTGCTCGGGCCAGAGCCGCTTCCACCGCCGGCGCGGTCTGCTCCCGTACCCGCATCATCCGCAGAAATGCCGTCAACCCTGGCGGCATCTGCGCCACCTGCTCCTCGGTCAGGTCCGCCAGCCGCACGAGGAGCACAGTACTGTGTGGGATGGTGTCGTGAGCCTCATCCACGCGCGACATCAACTGTCGCAACGTGCGGAGCGCCACCCAGGTACGGCTGCCGGTCTGGAGCACCACGCACACCATCGGGTGCAGGCACCGTAGGTCCGCCGCCGCATCCGCCTCTGTCCGGTCCCACTCGCGCGCCTCCTGGTCCCACACCGTAATGGCATAGGTCAGCGCCCGCAGGATCTGGAGGCGCTGCGGGTTGGTCTGGTGTTCAACGAGCAGGTAGATGCCCTCCTCAAACTCGCCCTCCCCGACCCCTCCCAAGCGGTACGGGACGAACCAGAGCACATCGTTCTCCTGCTTCCGGAAGGCAGGTGGAATGAAAGTGCGGGGCATGCGGCGCGCGCGGGAGAAATCGAGCCGGTCGGCGAGCGCCGGGCGCGCGTGCCGCAGCAAGCCCGCCGCCAGATGGATATCGCTCAGCGTCCACTGCGCCCCGCGATCCGGAAACTCCCGCAACACCCGCCGGGGTACGCGGACCTTTCCCTGTGCCATGCTGCTGCCTCCTCCTGGTCCCGGGGAGCGCCTGCCGCTGCCCCCTCAAGCTGACCAGGCATTCGAGAAGGAAGGAGGAAGGATACACTGGAGTCCCGCCGGAGCCGATGCGGTCGTGTTACTACACACTCCGTACCGCATCCAACTCGCTCACCCCTCCCTGCCAATGTGACGTCCATCCACCGTGCCACCGTGTTCTGACAACACCACCACGCCAGGGTCTTTACTTGGGCCACACTTGGGTGCCAGGCCGCTGACGGACGGCGATCCTATCTACCCCCGGGTGAGTACCCCATCCAGGTTCAGCAGGACATTCGCCACAACCGTCCAGGCGGCAGCTTCGGCGGCGTCGAGACCAGCGGGAAGCGGACCCAGCGGATCAGTGGAAAACGCCTTCGCATCGTCGGATCGGCTGCGGTAGCGAGACAGTTGCTCCTCGTAGAGCGCCAGGATATGGCGGCGCTGCGCAGGCTGGGACGGCCGCGTCAGAACGAGGCGCAGGGCGTAGTCCGCGCGGCTCTCGGGAGTGTCGCCGCCTTCGCGGAGGATGCGGCGGGCCATCGCCTGGGCTGCCTCGACGAATACCGGATCGTTCAGGGTCACGAACGCCTGGAGGGGCGTGTTCGTGCGGATGCGGCGGACGGAGCAGATCTCCCGGCTCGGGGCGTCGAAGGCCGCCATAGAAGGGTATGGTACGGTCCGACGCCACACAGTGTAGAGGCCGCGCCGGTACCGGTCCTCGCCCACGCTGGTGGCCCAGGTGCGCTGGCCGTTGAACGCGGCCTGCCAGAGTCCCGGAGGCTGCGGCGGATACACCGAGGGACCGCCGATCTTGTTGCTGAGCAGTCCCGAGAGGGCCAGCGCCTGATCCCGCACCATCTCCGCCTCCAACCGGAAGCGGGGGGCACGGCTGTACAGCCGGTTCTGCGGGTCCTTCGCTGCCTGATCCGTAGTGACGCGCGCGCTCTGGCGATAGGTGGCGGAGGTGACCAGTAAGCGGAGGAGTTGCTTCACACTCCAATTGAGCGCCAGAGGCGGGACTCCCGCGTCCCCTGCACTGCTCCCCGCGCGGCGTGCCCCGCTCCCGTGTCCTTGCTCTCCGCTTCCTCGGCTCCCGCGGCCAACCGCCGTGCTCCCGGAAAAAGCCACCGCCAGCCAGTCCAGGAGCTCCGCGTGGGTGGGCGCCGCGCCCTGGGTGCCGAAATCCTCCTCCGTCTCGACAATCCCGATCCCGAAGAGCTGCGCCCAGAACCGGTTGACGGCTACGCGAGCAGTGAGCGGATTGCGGGGGTCGGTGAGCCACTGCGCTACGCCCAGACGATTCACAGGTGCGCCGGGAGGCAGGGCGTGGAATGCGGAGGGCGTGCCCGGCATCACCTTCTCGCCGCGTTCCAGGAAGTTGCCCTTCACCAACAGGAAGGTCTGGCGCTGCTTCTCCGTCGGTAGTTCCTCCATCACGGGAAGGGTGGCACGGGCGGGCCGGCTCTTCTCCAACTGCGCTAACTGATCCTTCAACGGCTGCTGGGCCTTCGGATCTCGTGTGGCTTCAATCCGTGCTTTCAGCGCCGCGATCTTCGCATCCGCCTCGCGAATCAGTGCGTCCAGCGGGGCGTACTCCACCGGGATGGTCGGACGCTCATCCGGCTGATCGAAGTCCGCGGTCTGATTGAAGAAGGCGAAGAACTGGTAATAGTCCTTCTGGCTGATCGGGTCGTATTTGTGGCTGTGGCACTTGGCGCAACCGCCGGTGACGCCCATCCAGACCTGAAGCGTGGTATCCACGCGATCCTTGACGGCGGCAATACGGAACTCTTCGTCGTCGGTACCGCCCTCAGTGTTGGTCATCGTGTTGCGATGGAAGGCGGTGGCCATGCGCTGCGCCGGAGTGGCGCCGGGGACCAGATCCCCGGCCAACTGCTCGCGGGTGAACTGATCGTACGGGAGGTCCTGATTGAACGCACCGATGACCCAGTCACGGTACTTCCAGATCGTGCGGAGTGGGTCGGAGCCGTATCCTGCCGAGTCGGCATAGCGGGCAAGGTCGAGCCACATGCGCGCCCACCGCTCTCCGAACGCGGGGTCCGCCAGAAACCGACCCACCGCGTGTTCGTATGCCTGCGGAGTGGTGTCGCGGGCAAATGCGTCTACTTCCTGCGGTGTAGGCGGGAGCCCACGCAGGTCCAGGCTGGCGCGGCGCAGCAACACAAACCGGTCAGCCTCAGGACTCGGGGCCATGCCGGCGGCTTCCATCCGCGCGAGGGTAAAGTGATCCACCGGGTTTCGGGGCCAGTCGCGGCGCCGGACGGCAGGCAACACGGATGCTTTCGGCGCTACCCAGGCCCAATGTTCGGAATACGGAGCGCCCTCTGCAATCCAGCGGCGGAGTGTGCCCACGTCGGCGGCACTCAGGCGCAGACCGCTCGACGCCGGCGGCATCCGCCGGGCCGGATCGGCTGCGGTGATGCGCTGGAGCGCCACGCTCTTCGCCGGCGCCCCCGGCGTGATACCGGGCAAACCGGTCCGGGCAGCGATCGCTCCATCACGACGGTCGAGGCGCAACCCCGCCAGGCGATGATTCTCGTCCGCCCCGTGGCACTTGAAGCAATTGCGCGCAAGAATCGGTCGCACCTCCCGGTTGAAGTCCACCGGCGCCTGCGAACGTGCCGCCGGGCGGGCGACGGCAGCCTGGAACGTGGCGGTCAGCACGGCGGCCGAGAGGAGGAGAAAGACGGCAGGCTGCTTCATGGTAAATCCCGAACGCGGATCCGATTGAACGTGACTCCGCCTGTGCGCGATGGGAGCCGATCCCGGCGACGTTAAACGCCGTCATCAACTCTATTCTGAAACACTCCGCGCCCAGTGGTTGCCCTGATTTTCCGACCGGATGCCGCCGGATTGGGCTTGTAATCCGCGTGTCGCCTGTGCTGGCCGTGACCCCGAACCACGGGCGCGTGCGATCAGGCCCCAGTGAGTGATGACCAGCGTCGCGCCTTGAGTTCAAAGCGAGGGAGCGAACCTGGAGGAACGAGGGTGACCGGGATGCGGAGGTGAAACTCGTCGCGGAGCGCGTCCTGTACCCGCTGGGCGAGGGCCGCTGGGTCCGCGCAATCCGGAATGGGCTCAACTCCCACCCGCGCCTCCGCCAATGCGCCATCGCGGCGCACCTCGACCCGATGCTCGGCCACTTCGGGAAACCGGCGCAAGACTCCCTCCACAACCGCCGGGTAGAGGTTCACGCCCCGCACGACTACCATGTCATCCCATCGTCCCAGGATGCCGCCCTCCAGGGCCAGTTCGATCCGGCCGCACGAACACACCTCTGTCGGCGCCGCGCGAACAACATCGCCGGTGCGATAGCGGACGAGCGGGGAACCGAGCCGTCCCAGGTTGGTGAGCACCAGTTCGCCCACGCTCCCTCGGGGTACCGGCTCTGTGGTCTCCGGATCCACAATCTCGGCCACGAAGGCGTGCTCCAGAATGTGGAGAACACCCGGTCGCGCCTGACAGCCGAAGCTGACGGGTCCCACCTCCGTCATGCCGTGATGGTCCCAGGCCCGTGCTCCCGGCCAGAGAGCCTCCAGGCGGGCACGGGTTTCCGGAATCGCCGCGCCCGGTTCGCCCGCCAGTACGAGAAATCGCACGGAACCCCGGCGCAGATCCACTCCCTGCTCGGTCGCTACCTCGGCGAGTCGCAGCGCATAGGTGGGCGTACAGCAGAGGACAGTGACCTGGTTGTCAATGAGCATGCGCAGCCGGGCACTGCTGGTCAAGCCTCCGCCCGGCAGGCACAGCGCTCCCAATTGGACACCGGCGTCGAATGCGGTCCAGAACCCGAGGAAAGGTCCGAACGAAAATGCGAACAGGATGCGATCTGTAGCGCTCACACCACACGATCGGAACACCCGGGTCCAGTTGTCCACCATCCACGACCAGCTCTCGGGCGTGTCCAGCCAGCGCATCGGGGCGCCGGACGTACCGCTGGTCTGGCAGAATCGGACGTACCGTTCCAGGGGATATGTGAGATTGGTGCCATAGGGGGGGTTAGCCGCGTGGTCCGCCAGGAGCTCAGCCCGCCCGGTGAACGGCGCCCGCCGACGAAACTCCTCGAGCGACACGAGGCGTGCGGTGAGACCGGCGGCGGACCAACGGTCCCGGTAGAAGGGGTTGCGGGGCCCCACTTCCTCGATCAGGGCCTGAAGCGCCACAAGTTGCGCGGCCTCCAGATCTACCCGTAAGGAATGGGGACCCAAAGCCCTTACCCTAGCGCCGGTCGGTCGGCGCACCTGGAGTGGGCCCAGCGGCGACCGTCACCGCGACGGGCGCCGCTGCACGCCGGGGAGCAACCGGCTGCCCCGGACGAAAGAGCGTCACGAGACACCCCCCCGCGGCCGCGAGCAAGAGCCCCGCGAAGAACGGCCACTTGATGCTGGAAACCCCGCCTTCCGGCGGATGCATCGCGATCGCCACGGCAGCATTGACCACCGGCGCACCTGCAAAGACGATCGCCATCACGACAGCGGGCGAGCCCTTGGCGCCGAAGGCGAGCAGAGTACCGAATGCGCCGACCGCGCCCATGACCCCCGCGATGAGCGACCATTTGATCCCGTCACCGGGGAATTCCCAGTTCGACCCATTGAGCTTCAGGACAATGAGCGGGGCCAGGATTGCGGTCAGGAAGTAGGCCACTCCCACCAGAAGAAACGCCTTGATTCTTCCATTCACGGGATCCGCCATCGCCATCTGGCCCTTGTGCAGCAGGACGCCGTACACTCCCCACGTGGCGACGGTGAGAAATGCCCAGCCCAGCCAGGCCATTCCGGGTTGCTGTCCCTGTTCCGAAGGCATCGTTCTGTGTTGCTTTCTCACTTGCCGGCGAGTTGCTTCGCTGCGCCGGGCTGTAGTTGTGCGGATTTTTGCTTCGCCTGGTGCAGGAAGCCCAGGAACTCGTTTGCATCGTAGGTGAGTCCGGGGAACTCACCTGCCTTCTGTCCGTCGGCGGTCCGCACTGCATAGTACGGGAGCGCCACCGTCTGGTAAAACTCCTGCTGGAGCTTCTTGTAGCGCGCCGACTGCGGGTCGTCCTTGTCGGTGTACAGTTCTACCGCCACGAAATCCGTCAGGACCTTTTTGACATCCGCTCGCGTGAACATGTTGCTCTCCATCCACCGGCAGTTGGTGCAGGTGACACCGGTGAAGTTCACAAAGAGCGGCTTGCCCTCCGTTTTCGCTCGCTCAAGGGCGCGGTCGTAGTTCATCTCCCACTGGATCTCACCCACCGACGCCACGGCGACTTCTTTGCCCGGATAGCGCAGCGGGGGAAGGAACGCATCCACGCCCCCGAGAGACCGGCCATCAATCGCTCCCAGACAGAACACTCCAGCGACAACCGACAACAGCCCGAACCCGACACGCACCACGCCGATGCGTTCGGCATGCTCGTTCGGGAGCTTCAGCCACCCGAGGAGGTAGCACCCGGCGATGATCGCCAGCGTGGACCAAACCGCCAGGAACACCGGCCGGGTGAGCAATCCCCACGAGTAGACGAGATCCACATTGGAGAGGAACTTTACCGCCGCGGCCAGTTCCAGAAAACCCATGAATGCCTTGACCGTCGAGAGCCACCCCCCGGCCCTCGGCAGGCGATTCAGCCATTGCGGGAAGAGCGCCAGCAGGAAGAACGGCGAGGAAAACGCCGTACTGAATCCGAGCATGCCGATGGTGGGCTGCAGGTAGTTTCCCTGGGCTGCGCTCGCGAGCAGAGCCCCGACGAACGGCACGGTGCACGTAAACGAAGTCAGGCTGAACGTGAGGCCCATGAGAATCGGGCCGACCAGCCCGGCCGTACCCGCCTTCGACTGTGTTCTTTCGATCCAGGAAGAGGGGAGTTGCGGGTGAATCACCTCGAACAGGGTCAACGCCAGCACGATGAAGACCAGCGCCAGCCCCACATTCACGAAGGGGTTGGTCGCCAGTTGCTGGATGCCCGCCGCCCCAAAGATCGCCGTCAGCCCAAGCCCCAGCAACGTGAAGGTTCCGATGATGCCCAGGCAGTAGGCCGCTGCACCGCGCAGGTCCGTCTTCGGAGCCCCATCGCCCTGTTTGGAAAAGAAGCTGACGGTAATCGGGATCATCGGAAAGACGCACGGGGTCAGGAGCGCGAGGAACCCCATCGAGATCGAGAACCAGAGAAACGCGAAAATGCCCCGATCCTGGCTCTCCTTGATCCGTATGCCGAAATCAGTCGAACCAGTCATCCCGGCGGCCGGAGGCGCACCCCCAGACTGCCCTGCGTCTCCCTGCTGGGTGGCGGCCAACGCTCCGGCGGGCTCCGGCTTCTCATAGCCTGCCGGCTGAGTGGGCGGCGTCAGAATCGGCTGCTGCCGATCGCTGCGCGCCTCACCAGGAGCGATGGTGAAGGTGACGGGAAGATCCAGCTTCTCCAACGGGAGGCACAGGCGGGGATCGCAGGCCTGCCACTGAACGTGAACGACCGCCTTGCCTGCCCCCGCCGACCCAACGATTTTTACCGGAACTCCGAATGTAACCTGTCCAAAGAACTCCTCGAGTTCCTTCTTGAACCCCTTGTCTAACTCCCGTTTCGGCTCGGGCTGCACCGGGTTGCCCACAGTCTCCAACCCTGCGCCGGATTTGAGTTCAACCTTGACGGGTCGGGGACCCGGGTCGAATTTCGTCAGCGAGTAGATGTGCCACCCTTTGAGGATCGTGGCCTCGACTACAAGTTGTGCCTGCTCCCCGGAACGGGCGTCCGGCGGCTCAAGGCGAGCCTTCCAGGTCACTTTGGGTGCGTTGGGGTCGCTGGACTCCCCGGGGCCGGGAGGCGAGACGGTCTCGGGCGCCGGGACAGTCGCCGGAACGGGAGCGGCCCCGGGGCGCGCGGGAGCCGCGTTCGGAACTAATGGCGCAGCCTTCGCCGGCTGCGCGGCGGGCTTCGGGGACGGGGCGGCGGGCGCAGGCTTCAGCGCGGCAACGGGAGGTTCAGACGCATCACCGCCAGATGTCCCACTACCGGCACCGGCGGCAGGTGCGGCGGTCTCCCCACCCGGAGGCACTGACGGCACGAGCGGCTCAGAAGCGCCGAACGGTGCGCCACCAGGGGCGTTGAGCGCCGCGATGGCCGGGGACACCTCCGCACTCGCCGTCTGAGTCTTCTTGTAGGCGGCGGGCTGTGCAGGCGGCGCCGTAATCGCCTTCCGGCGTTCGGCTCGGGTGGCCCCCGGCGCCACCATGAAGGTGAGCGGAAGCTCCACCTTCTCGGGCGGGAGGCAGAGGCGGGCATCGCATGCCTGGTACTCGATCTTGACAGTGGCCTTGACCGCACCCGGGGCGCCGCTCACGCGCACCGGAATCCCAAACGCCACTGCACCGACGAACTCCTCGATTTCCTTCTGGAACCCCTCGTCGAATTTCTTATGCGGCGCAGGTTGAACCGGCGAGCCTTCAGCCTTGATCGCTTTGCCGGCAATAAGTTGGAGGTGCACCGCGCGAGGACCCGGATCGAGCCGCGTCAACGAGTAAATGTGCCACCCATCCTGAATCGCCGCCTCGACGACGACCTGAGCCGCTTCGCCAGCCCGTACATCGGCAGGCACAAGGCGCACTTTCCAGGTGGCCTTGCCCTCGGCGTGTGCCTGCGGCGCCGCCGCAAGCAACACCAGCGCCAGAATCCATTTCAGCTGGTTCATTGGCTTTCTCTTGTTTGGGGTGCAGAAGCGGCACCCCGGCGGTCGGACGGCCCATAACAACATTGTTCTACGTTCTTTACACGCACGATGTCAGATCCTGGCGGGAGTGAATGCAACACCGCGTCTTCACCGACGGCCCCGAAACCCTTCTCGGTCCCTACTACGAGCGGATGGTCGAACCCCGTGTGCTGCGCGCTGGGTCGAAGGCGGAGTGGCAGGAGCGGCGCCGCGTCCTGCGGCCCCTGGTGCAGCGGGCATTGGCGCTCGACCCGTACCCCGATCGCCTCCCGTTGGAGGTCCACACCGGCGGCGCTTTGCCGAGAGCCGGCTATCGCATTGAGCGGGTGTACTGGCAGACCTGGCCGGAAGTCTGGGCAAGTGGGTGGCTGTATGTGCCGGAGGGGATTGCAGGACGTGCGCCGGCAGTGCTCAACCCGCACGGTCACTGGCAGGACGGCGCCCGCCACCCCACCGTGCAGAGCCGCTGCATCGGGCTGGCCCGCCTCGGCTACGTGGCGCTCGCCGTGGACTCGGTTCATCTCTACGATTACCCCACCGGTCTGACACCGTTGTCGGTCATGACGTGGAATAACATCCGCGCGCTCGATTATCTCACTTCCCGCCCCGACGTGGATCGAGATCGCGTGGGCGTGACCGGCGCCTCCGGTGGAGCGCAGCAGGCGATGTACCTCTGCGCTCTGGACGACCGCCTGAGGGCTGCGGTGCTCGCCGTACTGGTGAGCTACTTCCGGCGGATCCTGATGCCCGACCGCCATCACTGCCCCTGCAATCACGTCCCCGACCTGATGCGGTTCACCGATGAACCGGAACTCTGCGCCATCTTCAGTCCCCGCGCCGCCCTGATGCTCACGGTGACAGACGATTGGACCGCTGAGTTTCCGCAGCACGAACTGCGCGAACTGCGCGCGATCTACCGCCTCTGGGGTCAGGATGACCGTCTGGCGCACCGACAGTTTCCCGGGCCCCATGACTACTCACGCGAGATGCGGGAGCTTGCCTACGGATGGTTTGCTCGGGAACTGCGCGGAGACCGCACGGCCCCCTACTCCATTCCCGAACCGGAGCACGTTCCGGAGCCTCCCGCAACCCTCAGCAGTCTGGATGCCGCGCCTCGGGCAGATCGTGGTACGGAGGGCATTCTGGACTGGTACCGGCGTCGCTACATCGTGCAACCGCCCGCCCTTGAGGGTCGCCCGTCGCGCAAAGCGTACAACGACGAGCTACGTGCAGGGCTCCGAGGCCTGCTGGGCACAGCCGTGCCGGCAACCCTGGAACCGCGCCGGCATAGCGTGGCCGAACTCGGAACGATTGCGGCCCTTCAGGTAAGCTTCCGCTCCGAGCCCGACGTGCGCCTCCCTGCTCTCTGGATCCCGCCGGCGGAATCCCCAGGCCCAGTCATCGTCCTGCTGCACCCCCTCGGAAAGGGAATGACCTTCGAGACCCCGCACATCGCGGCACTGCACAACGCCGGATGGGGGATCCTCGCGCCGGACGTGCGGCTCTGCGGTGAACTGCACCGCGAGTGGCTCCACAACGGAATCGTGTGGGGCCGGCCGGAAGCGGGCATGGCCGTGGATGACGTGCGTGCGTGCGTTGACTGGCTCTGCGGAGATGAGCAGGTGGATCCACGGCGGATCGTGCTGCTGGGGGAAGGGCGCCTCGGGGTGGTCGCCCTCCTCGCAGCCGGGCTCGACGAGCGCGTGCGGGCTACCGTCGCGGACTGCTGCTCTACTACGTACCGGGACGGGGGCGCCGGCCTCCCGGTCATTCCCAATCTACTGCGGGTTGCCGACCTCCCCCAAATCGCTGGGCTGTCTGCGCCCCGCGCCCTCTGGCTGTACCACGCGCCGCCCGACCGCGTCGGCTTCTCAAGCCGACGCTATTATGACTGGGTCCGCCGCACCTACCAGTCACTCGGCGATGCGGACGCACTGGTGCTCTCGACCGGAGAGAAGCCTGAGCCGGGAGAATTGCTCGCGTGGCTGGAAACGCGGAGAATTGGGCGTGCGTGATACAGGTGCAGCGGAGTCTACGTCTCGGCTCAGACCGGTCTGATCAAGCTCCACCCCAGGAACGCCGGCGTCCTGCCGGCCTTTGCACCAGCATCTGCGCCTCGGCTCGGACCGTACTGACGAAGCTCTTCCCTGGGCGCACCGGCGTCCCGCCGACCCTTCAGGGTTCGCGTAGTCACCATAGATCAACTGCATCCAGCCAAGGAGTCTCCAAGCGTCCGGTGCACCCGCGACACCGTACCGTCATCGGAGATGAACGCGAATGCGACCCTCCACGCGACAACGACACAGCCTGCACAACACCAGTCAAATGCCCCCTACTGTTTCGCCCGACATGCGGAAGCGCCCGCACTCACATCGCAGCCGCCTGACTTCGCTGCTGGTGCTGGTCGTGCTGCTCTGGCTGCCACATGCCCGCTCGCAGACGACAGCAGCTCCGTCCGGCACACCACGTGCGGTGCCTGTGGAGACGAAGTCCAGTGCTTCCAACAGACCAGCGCCTGGTGGCAACGTGCGGAGGGAGCGTGTCGGAACGGCGCATAGCGCGAGGAAGCCGGCCGTCACCGGAGGCGGCGCCCCGGCCGTGCAGCCACGCACCGGCGCGAGTTCTTCGCACCAGGGTGATGGCCTCGCGCCGGGTGTTCCCGCGCCTCACGGGCCGGCAGCATCCGAGAATCACGCTTTTCGGACCAACCAACTGCTTCTCGGGTTGGTCCTCATCCTGGTGGGGGCGAAACTCGGGGGTGAGATCTTCGAGCGGATGCGCCAGCCGGCGGTGCTCGGCGAACTCCTGGTGGGAATCCTGCTGGGCAACCTGGGAATGCTCGGCTTTCATGTCCTCGATTTCCTCAAGACGGCCGAAGGTCTGGCAGCACTGGCGGAACTCGGCGTGATCCTTCTTCTCTTCGAAGTCGGTCTGGAGAGCAACCTGACCGAGATGCGGCGGGTGGGACTTTCATCACTTCTGGTAGCGACGCTGGGTGTCGTCGCACCGATGGCTCTGGGCTTCTTCACCGGCCGGGCGTTCCTCCCGCACCATTCGCCGATGGTCCATGTCTTTATCGGCGCCACGCTCTGCGCCACCAGCGTGGGCATCACTGCGCGGGTGCTGAAGGATCTGGGTCAACTGCATCGTCCCGAGGCCCGCATCGTTCTCGGAGCGGCGGTCCTGGACGATGTCATGGGGTTGGTCGTGCTCGCGGTAGTGTCCGGGCTGATCCAGGCGGCGGGTGGAGGGGGAACACTCTCCCCCTGGGAGGTGGCGACCATCGTCCTGAAGGCCACGGGGTTCCTGCTGGGGGCGGTGATCGCCGGCGGGTGGCTCGCGCCGGTGATGTTCCGAGTCGCGGGCTTCTTGAGTGGCACGCACCTGCTCCTCGTGACCAGCCTCGGCTACTGCTTCCTCCTGGCATGGGGCGCCGCCCAAATCGGCCTCGCTCCGATTGTGGGCGCATTCGCGGCCGGCCTCATCCTCGACCCCATTCACTATCAGGGCTTCCAGGATGGGGGCTCGCACACCATTGAAGAACTCATTCACCCCATTACCGGATTCCTGGTGCCGATCTTCTTTGTGGTCACCGGCGCTCACGTGGACGTAAGTGCCCTGGGAAACACCAGTATCCTGGGATTCGCGGCGGCACTCGCACTGGTGGCGGTGCTGGGCAAGCAGATTTGCGCTCTGGGAGTGTTGGAGCGCGGTCTCGACCGCATTTCAGTGGGTGTCGGGATGATCCCGCGCGGGGAGGTCGGCTTGATCTTCGCGAACATCGGCTTGACGCTGAAACTGCCCGGTGCCGATGGGCTGCTCGTGCCGGTGGTTGACGCCGGAACGTTCAGCGCCATCGTTTTGGTGGTGATGGTGACAACGTTGATCACCCCACCGCTGCTCAAGTGGGCCCTCGCACGGCCCGCCGGAACACCGCGGGAGGGCACACAGTCAGCCGCCGCGGGCTGACGCCGCCCACACAACCGGGCAAAGCAAAAGCGCGCACTCCCGGGCACCCGGAACACGATGTGAGGGGAACCGGGAAACGGCCGGCGGCGGACCCGCTACTGCCCACAACCCAAGCCCCTTCGGCATCATCGCAGCGCCGGGTGCGCCTGGACGTGGTCTCCCAGCCGAACTCCGCACTCCGAGCAGGACACCTGGTGAACAGGACCCGGCGGCGGCGTTACCGGCTACGAGACCGCTTGCCCTCGGAGTCCGGCTCGCCGCGGGAAATAGGATTGGCCGGGTCCGCAGACCACTCGTACCATCCCGGATCGTAGACGGTGATGTACGGCCAACCCATCAGCCAGGCGGCAGAGAACGCTTCAGACGCGCGCCAGCCGGTACCAC
>SYMT01000528.1 GCA_005805375.1 Actinomycetota bacterium | reverse complement strand
GCCGCGGCACTCAGCGCCGCGCTGTCTCAGCACGCGTCCCTGCACATCCCCCGCGGGGTCACTGTGCGGGGAGGCCGGCGCGGCAGCGGGCCCGCTGGCCGCGCCCGCCGCCGGGCGGGCCAGCGGGCGCTCTCGCACCGGGATCGCGGGACTGGCGCGGCGACACGTGCCAGATCAAGACCTCGCCCAGATGCCGCGGGACCCTGGCCTCTGCTCTTCCTCGTGGAGTTGTCGCTCTCCGCGAGGACCGCACACAAGGGGTCTTGGAGTGGGACACCGGGCTCTGCGGCCGGCCACCTCTCACTCGGAGCGACGGGGAGCCCGGCGGACTCCGCCGATCTCGTTGCGATGGCGTGCTCGGAGCAGTAGTAGTGCGTCAAGCGCGGTATGAGTGGTCTGAAGAGAGCGTCATGCGCCCTCCAGAACTCACTCGTGGCGGGTGACATGCGCGCGGATTCGTCGCGCGCATGTCACCCAAGTGATCGTCGCGTGCCTTCCGACTCTATTGGAAGGGGCCCGCAACGCAGGTCGGATTGGCGGCCACACCAGCCGGCAGAGCGCCGCCGGTCGGGTTCCACGAATCCGGCTTCCAGAGTACCGAGTCCGGCTGCATTTTCTTCACGTGCCCGTCAGCGAAGCAGACGTGGATGCCGCCGTTGTGCCGACCGCTTACTGCGTCACGAGCGATGTCACTCGCGGGCCCCACCGTAGAAGCCTGCCAGTACGCCTGTCCGCGACCGGGACGGTTGTTTTGCTTGGCGCCTGGGAGGTAGAAGCTATGGACGACAGCGTTCTGCATCCGCGGGCAGTCCGTCGTGTAGAATCCGGAGTCCATCAGCAGGTACGCATCGGCGGGTGCAATAAGAGCAGCGACGGTCTCCGGCGCCCTCCCTGTCACGGCCTGGTCAATCGGACTGCGAAGGATGTGAAGGCTGGCTCCGTAGCTCCCGTGAGCACGGGCCTTCAATCCGTTTCGGGTAGCTCGCTCTGAATACCCCTCCGAGCACTCGTGAATCTTCTCGTTCTTGACGTATGCCATCGAGAAGTTCTGCCACGTCCAGATGGACGTCAGGAAGAAGAAGTAGCCTCCCGGCGGAGTCACGTTGGTCGGCTGGTTTTCCGTGTAGGGGGGCGGGAAACGCTCGTCGTAGTCCTGGAGGTACATCAGAAGCCCGAGTCCGAGCTGCCGGATGTTCGAGGAACACATCGTAGACCGCGCCGCGGCACGCGCCTGGGCGAACACGGGGAAGAGGATGGCGGCAAGTATCGCGATGATCGCGATCACCACGAGTAGTTCGATGAGGGTGAAACCCTTGCGTCGCATAGCGGTTCTCCTGCACGCGCGCCCGTACCGGACTTGGCCGGGCGCTCGCTGTACCCGAACGGAGGAAACCTGACATGGTAGAAGTGCGCCAACCGGCGCCGATACTCCTTCCGAGGCGGCGAAATTACCGGGGCGCGCAGTGCGGAATCCTCACATCAACCCGGTTCCTGCCCCTCGATTCACCTGCGGGGCGCCTCGGGGTCGCGGATGGATCGCTGCCAGGTGACGAGGCGCGTGAGCAGGTCGTCGCGAACGGGGCGCAGGGCGGCATCGCTCCACCGGTTCCGCGTCTCGCCTGGATCGCTGCGGAGATCGTACAGCTCGTCCAGGCCGCTGGACCGGTAGTGCCGTACGAGTTTCCAGTCCTCGGTTCGGATCATCCGCATGTACGCCAGGCCCACGTTGTGCAGGTCGTATTGCCCGAACAGCGTGTCTCGCCACGCGATCTGCTCCCCGCGCAAGAGCGGCGAGAAGTCGGCGCCCTGATGCCGGGCGCCCGCCGGGAGGCGTACGCCGAGGAGGCTGAGCATTGAGGCAAAGGTATCCACGTTCGAGACCATCTGCGGGATTTCGAGCCCGGCGCGGATGACGCCGGGCCAGCGAATCGCCAGCGGAACGCGGACGGAGTTGTCCCACATGTTCGGACGCTTGGGACCGGTCTGGCCGCCGAGGACCCAGACGCCGTTCCCTTTTGTGTGGATGCCGTGGTGCCCGATGTTGTAGCCGTGGTCGCTGGTAAAGCTCACCACCGTGCGCCGGGCGAGATTCAATTCGTCCAATTGCGCCAGCAGCCGCCCCAGATTGCGGTCTACGCTGTGGATGCTGGCGTAATAGTCACGGGTCCAGCGCTTCACCTGCTCCCTGTCCAGGCCCGCAAAGCTTGGAATCGTCGGATCGAGATCCGCGAACGGCGCACTGTCCGCTGCCGGGACCGGCCCATACGGCAGGTGCGGAGCGCGGAAGTGCAGGAGCAGGGCGAAGGGCCGATCGCGATTCTCGCCGATGAACTCGAGGGCGCGATCGGTAAGGAGGTCGGGCAGTGCGCCGGTGAGGCGCGTTTCGCGGCCCTCGACCTCCAATGTCGGATTCATCGGGGTATTGCCGCCGCCGAGGAAGCCATAGAAGAGATCGAAGCCGCGACGCGTCGGGTGAAACTCGGGTCTGGCGCCCAGGTGCCACTTCCCAAGCAGCGCGGTACGATACCCCTGCCGCTGCAGCACCTGCGGCCATGTAGTCGCGCTCTCCGGCAGGCCCAGCCCGCGGTTTTGCTCGTCCGGGGTCAGGTAGTCGGTGATCCCGACCTGGGTGCCGTAGCGGCCCGTGAGAAACGTGGCGCGACTGGGTGAGCAGACCGGAGTCGCCGTGAACGCGTTGAGAAAGCGGGCGCCCTCCCGGCAGAGACGGTCCATGTTCGGAGTGCGGGATTGCCGGTTCCCGTACGCCCCGATGGACCAGTGGGCCTGATCGTCGGTCACGATGGAGATCAGGTTCGGCCGTGACTGCTGGGCGGGAGCTGGCCCGATGAGCGCCGGCGCCAGGGCCGCGCCGACGAGAGGCAGCAGAATTCGGGGGGTCCTGGGTCGGAGGCGCATGGCGATAGCCCTCGGTCTCGGAAGTGTGGCCTACTCTGGAAGCGGGGGAACGGGCGAACTGGTCTGTGGTCGGCGCCGCGAGAGGGCGCGGGCACCGGTGGACGCCTTGCGTGCCCCCACCAGGAGGCCGGTCAGGTCGTCGAAGAACGTGTACATCACCGGAATCACAATGAGCGTGAGTACGGTAGAAAGAATCAGGCCGCCGATCACCACGATCGCCATCGGCGCACGCATCTCGCTTGCCCGGCCGATCTGCAGCGCGACGGGAGTCATGGCGCACACGGTGGAGAGTGTGGTCATCAGGATGGGCCGCAGGCGCACGGGCCCGGCGCGGATCAGGGCCTCCTCTCGGGTGAGCCCGGAGTGGCGCAGGGTGTTGGTATAGTCTACCAGCAGGATCGCGTTCTTGGAAACGAGGCCCACGAGCATCACAATCCCAATCATCGAGACGATGTTCATGGTCGCACCGGTGACGATCAGGCCCAGGAGCCCACCCACGAGCGCCATCGGTACGCTCATCATGATGACGAGTGGCGACAACAAGCTGTTGAAAAGCGCAGCCATCAGCATGTAGGAGAGGGCGATGGCGAGGAGGAGGGCGCCCGTCATCAGCCCGGCGCTCTCCGCCATATCGCTGACGTCGCCCCCCCACTCCTGGCGGACGCCTCCCCAGTGCATGTCTTCAAGCGCCTTGTCCGCGGCTGTCTGTGCAGCTCCGAGGGCGACGCCTTCGCGCACCTGCGCCGAGAGCAACACGTTGCGGGTGCGATTCGAGCGCAAGATCCGGGTCGGCCCCGTCCCCAGCCGGAAATCCGCCACATCCGCCACGTAGACGGGCGTCGGTCCTCGATATGTCAGGAGCAGATTCTCCAGTTCGTCCGGACCTACCGCGCGGCTCTCTCCGTTTCCCCGAGCCAGTTGCAGGCGAATAGGGAGGCTGCGGTCCCCCTCTCGCAGGCGGTAATCCGTATTCCCTGCGACAGCCGTTCGGAGCACCCCGGCGAGTTCCGCCGGGCTCACGAGTAGCTCCTCCGCACGTTCGCGGTTCAGCACGACCTGGAGTTCCGGATCACCGCGTCGGAACGAGGAATTCACGTTGCGCAAGACCGGGGATTGTGCCAATCGCCGCGTCGCCTCGGCGGCGACCTGCTCCAGTTCCCGCAGATCGGCGCCGTACAGGTCGATCTCGACGGGCGCGCGGGCGCCCGTGAGGCCGCGCGCGGCGGCAACCGTGACGGCCGCGCCGGAGAACATCCGGAACAGCGCGGGCGCCTCCAACCGCCGGCGCAGGTCGGCCGCCACTTGCTCATCCGTACGCATGCGCCTGCCCGGTTCGCCGCGAGGGTGCAGCAGGCGTTCCACGAAGCCCTGCTTCTCGCGCAGCATCAAAGTGAGTTGGCCGAGGTGCGTCCCGCGGTCCGGGAGCGAGCCGAACCCTCCCAGGATCTCCCCGGCGCTCGCGAGCATGCGGTCGGGGTCCACCTCCGGGAGTTGCCCGGCCTCGCGTTCGACGCGGGACAGCACTCTGTTCGTCACCTCCAGCGAGGTGCCGGGGGGCAACTCCAGTTCGACGGTGACCTGACCTCGATCTACGGACGGAGTGAAGTCAAACCCGATCGCCTGCCAGGCGACGGCGCCCACTGCGGCCAGCGACCCGAAGCCGAGGCAAAACACAGTCCAGCGGTGACGGAGCGCAGCCTCCAGAACCCGCCGGTAGCGGTTCTCCACGCGGGCGTAACGCGCTTCGAACCAGCGCGCGAACCCGTTGTGCGACTCGTGAGATCCCTCCCCTTTCCGCAACAGGCGGGCCGCCAGCATTGGGGTCAGCGTGAAGGAGACATAGAGCGACACCAGCGTTGCAGCCGCAATGGTGATGCCGAACTGGCGAAAGAACTGGCCTACGATGCCGCCCATGAACGCAATCGGCACGAAGACGACCACGTCCACGAAGGTGTTCGCTGCGTCGGCCAGACCGATCTCCTGCCGGCCATCCAGGGCTGCTGCCTCAGGTTCCTTGCCCATCGCCCGGTGCCGGTGGATGCACTCCAGTACGAGAATGCTGTCATCCACCAGGATGCCCACCGAGAGCGAGAGAGCCAGCATCGTCATCTGGTTCAGCGAGAAACCGGCGAAGTACATCACGATGAAGGTGACGATGATTGAAGTGGGGATCGAGCACGCGACGATCAGCGTGTCCTTCACGCTGTGCAGGAACAGATAGACGACGAGCACGGCCAGGAGTGCCCCGAGGATCAACGTCGCATTGATGTCCTCGAGCGCGTCGGCGACAGCCTGCGAGTGGTCCTGCAGAATCGTGAGGCGGATACCGGACGGGAGGTCGCCCGCCAGTTCCTTCAGCGCCTCCTTGACGCCGTCGGCCACCTCGACCGAATTGGCGTCGGCCACCCGCGTGATAATCAGCGCGATGCTATCTCTCCGGCCGATGCGGGTGATCTGCTCGGGCTCCACCGTGGTGTCCCGGATGACGGCGAGGTCGCCCAACCGCAGCGAGGGCTGCACGCCGGGATTCCGATCCATATACGCCGCCGACGGGCGGCGATCCGGCGCCGGGGGAAGGGGCGTGGCGGCCAGATCCGCCAGGCTGCGAAACTCCCCCACGACCCGGACCGAGATGTCGCTGCGTCCCTGCACCAGATTGCCGGCGGGAACGGAACGGGAAGCAGCACCGACTGGGCGCAGCAGTTCCGTGAGGGAAATGCCGTACTGTGCGAGCCGATCCGGATCAACGCGCACCTGGATCTCGCGAGTGCGTCCCCCCACTACCGCCACACCCCCAAGCCCCGGCACGCGGCTCAGGCGCGGCTTGATGGTTTCGTCCACCAGAGCGCGCAGCGCTTCGGGCGCCCCGTCGCCCACAACGCCGAGCACCATCACCGGCCGGGCGTTGTAGTCGAACTTGGTGACCTGGGGCGCTTCGACTTCCTCCGGAAGCAATGGACGCGCCGCGTCCACTCGCGCCCGCAGATCAGCCGCCGCCGCGTTGATGTCGGTGCCCAGCTTCAACCGGACGGTTACGATCGAGAGATTCTCCACCGATCGGGAACTGATGTTCGTGACGTTCCCCACCGTGGCGACTGCGTCTTCCAGCGGTCGAGTAAGACGCAGTTCCACTTCCTCCGGTGAAGCACCCGGGAATACCGCGCTGATATTCACCACCGGAATCTCGACCCGCGGATCCAGTTCGGCCGGAAGCCCCAGGCGAGCCTTCCAGCCCAGCACCATCAGCGCCGCCAGCAGCATGAGCAGGACGATCGGGCGTTGGATCGAGAGGCGAGTCAGATTCATGGATTGGGCGTGAACGACGGGAAGGAGAAATGAGGGACCGGCTCCGGACGACTATCGGCTGACCACTACCACACTGTCTCCATCCCGCAAGCCGGGCGGGGGCGCCAGAATCACGGTCTGCCCGGCCAGCACGGGGCCGACCACGATCGCGCGACCGCTCGCCCCGACGCGAGAATCCACCGGCACGGAGCGGACCCGATCCCCCTCCACCACCCAGAGGGATGCCCTCCCATCGGTGACCTGGAGCGCTTCCAGCGGCGCGGTGACCGGGCGTTCGCGACGTTCCACCGAGATTTCTGCGCGGGCGAAGCCGCCGGGACGAAGGGGGGCGGCGGAAGTCGCCGCCGGATCGGACGCAAGATCAATACGCACCGGATAGGAGCGGCCGTCCGGCCCGGCGACCGAACTGATGGAGCGTACCACTCCTGCCAGAGCCAGTCCGGGCTGCACCTCGGGATAGATCCGCACACCAAGCCCGCCGCGCAGATCGGCCAACAGGCGGGATGGACAGGCCGCCTCGAGGTAGACGCCGTTCGCCCCGACGATTTCCAGGAGCGGCTGACCCGGTCCGGCGAGTTCTCCTGCGTGGATGCGCACCGCCCGCACCACTCCTTCCACCGGCGACACCATAGCCGCTTCGCCGACCTGGCGTTCGGCAAGTTGGGAGCCGGCGCGCGCCTGCTCCAGGGCCGCCTCCGCGGCCCGGACATCGCTGCGAGACAACTCCACCTCGGTGCGGGCAGCAATCGCATCACCAAGTGCGGTTGTTGCGGCGCGGACCTGCGCCCGGGCGGCTGCGATGTCAACGGCGTCCAACTCGCGTCGTCCCGCCGCCGCCGTTGCAGCGGCTACGCCCGCCTCCGCAGCGCGGATTTGCGCTTCGGCGGCGGCAACTGCTTCCGGGGTGGGACCGGATTCCACTCGGTCCCGACCGGCTCGCGCCTTCGAGAGCGCGTCGCGCGCGCGCTGCTGCGCGTCTCGCGCTTCGTCCCGTTGAATGCGCGGCGCTCCGCCGCTGCGGAAGAGCAACTCGATGTCGGCCAGATTTCGCGTCGCTGTCTCGACTGCCCGCTCGGCCTCGGTCACACCGAGGGCCGCCTGCCGGCGGTCGGCGGCCGGGGCGCCTGCATTTAGCCGCGCGAGGTCGCTCCGCGTCGCATCAAGTCCTGCCTGCGCGCGCGCCACATCCGCATCGGAGGCGCCGGTCTGCACGCGCGCTCCCGCTTCCGCCTTTTGAAGTGCCAGCCGAGCCTGTTCCAGACCCTGCTTCGCGGCGCGGATCCTCCGCTCTGCGTCCAACTCCTTCAGAGTTCGTCCGGTTCGCGCCTTGCTCAGCGCCGCCCCTGCCGCGCGCGTCGCCGCGTGGGCCTGATCGGCCTGCGCGCGCGCATCCCGGATGTCGAACCGCACGAGAGTCTGGCCCCGGCTCACAGTGTCTCCTTCGCGGCAGAACACACCAAGCACCCGGCCGCCGAGCTTCGCCGACAGGACAGCTTCGCTGCCGCTTCGCAGGGTTCCGGTCAACCGCACGGTGCGGTTTGCCGAATGGGCTTCCAGGCGCGCGACCCGCACCCGCGGGCGGGTGGAGACCGCGGATTCCGGTCGGCTTTGCGCGGCAACTTCAGGCCCACCGCGCGGGCGGGCCGTGAGGCCCACGATGAGCAGTACCACGCCTCCAACAAAAATCAGCACCCGCGTGCGAGCCGTCATCACCCCTCCGGCACGACGGCAAGCGCACCGCCTACGGCCCGCTCCAGCCGGGCACGCGCCAGCCGGACATCGAAACGCGCCGCAGCCTGTTCGTTCCAGACCCGCGTGAGTTCCAGCCGGGCGTTGAGCATCTCCAGTTGCAGTGCTCTCCCCAGTTCCAGGCGAAGGCGCTTGATCTCGTACTCCTTTTGGGCCAGGTCCACGGCGCGGTCGGCGGCCAGAGAACGAGCCCGCGCCGTGGCGTCCGCCAGACGCTGCTGCTGGATTTCGAGTGAAATCCCCAATTCCAGTTGTACGAGAGAGTCGCTCAACTGCGCCAGGCGTTCTTCGGCCTCCCGGACGGTGTACGCGCGGAGCGACCGGTCCCAGATAGGAAATGTAAGCTGGATCGCAGCCGATACGCCGCTGAATGGGGCCAGCGCGGTGCGCGTCTGGAGAGCATACCCGGCCTCCAGCTCCACACGCGGCTTACCCGACGCCCTGGCCAGGCGGATGCCCGCTCCCGCCGCCTGCATCTGGTGTCGGAGCGCGGTGACTTCCGGCCGGCCCCGGCGGGCCTGCTCGACGAGTTCAGCCAGCGGTGGCGGCATCGCCGGCAGCAGGTCTGGTTCGCGCACCTGGAAAGTCACCTCCAGGTCACGCCCCAACATCCGATTCAGATTGGCACGGGCCAGAAGGCTACCGTTCTCGGCGCCAACGGCTGCAGCGCCGGCCTCGGCGAGCCCCCGCTCCGCTTCCAGCGCGTCCACTGCAGCAGCGAGCCCCCGCTCGATCAGCAGGCGCGTGATGCGCAACTGCTCGCGAGCCAGTTCGTGGCTGCGTGCCGCCACCTCCGTGCCCCGCTCTGCCCGCAGCACATCCAGATAAGCCTCCCGAGTCTGGAGGACGACGTCCAGTTCGGCCCGCCGATATCCGCTCTCGGCCGCAGCAACACGCGCGTCCGCCAGCCGGGTAGCCGCATCACCCACCCCGAACTGGTACAGCGGCTGCCGCACCGAGATCCCGACGCGCGAGGCGAAGTTGGGCAGCACGACCCGATCCCGCGGACCGGGTAAGTCCACTCGCGGTGACTGAAATGTCTGTGATGCAGTCGCGATGATCTCCGGGCGGAACGCCGGGCGCTGCCGATCCACGTCGAGGCGCACCAGGTTTCGCTCGTGCCTCGCAATTCCCAACGCGGGATTCGCGCCGAGCGCCACCTCAACCGCCTGCGCCTCGCTGAGGAGCGTCGGTCCTCGGGGTGCCGGCTGCCCGCCGCTTCCCGGCCCCGTCGCCGCCAGGGACGACTCGCAGCCGGGCCAGAGGAGGAGAACAGAACACACAGAAACGACCGGAGAGAAAACAGTGTGCCTTCTGCTTTCCACTTTCCGCTCTCCCCGTGCGATGGGGCTCGTTTTGGTGCGCCAGGAAAGACACGAACGCGTGAGGAAAGAGGGGGCCTGACTCGTTCCCCCTTCCTTTCCCCTCCCACGTCTTCTCAGGAGCCGTCGGTCGCTCGCGGCTCGATCGGACCGAATCTCGAATGTCCCGGTCGTCGTCAGCCGAACCCGAAACCCGAAACCCGAAATCCGAAGTCGGATCATTCTTCAGACTGAAACAGGTAGCGGCTGCAGCTCTCACAATACACGTACTGATCCGCGGCCAGCAATCGTCGGATCACCGCCGATCCGATTTTCATCCGGCAGCCAGCACAGGCGCCGTTCTCCACCCGGACTGCGCCCACATTATGGTTACGGCGACGGAGATCGTCGTAACGGCGCAGGATGTCCGCAGCGATCTCGGCCGCCAGACGCTCCCGCGCCGGCTGTTTCTCGCCGAGGGCGTCGTCAATGCGAGCAACGTCGCGCTCGTAACGGCGGCGCAGCACGCGCAGTGCCTTCTCCGCCTCTTCGGCGGAAGCGGCGGCAGTCTCCACCGCCTTTCGGGCGGTCTCCAGCTCATCCATGCGCCGCAGGATCGTCTCGTCCAGGCGCTGGCGCTGCCGGTCGAGGCTCACGACCTCCAGTTCCAGCGCCTGTAACTCGCGCGGGTTCTTGATCCGTCCGCTGTACAGCACCTGGGAAGCATCGTGCCGCTTCTCCTCGAGGCTGCGCAATTCCAGTTCGGTGTTCCGCTGGTCCACTTCCAGCGCATGCACCTTCGCGGCAGCCTGCTCGAGGCGGGCCTGGCGCTGTGCGAGCGCACGTTCTACACGTTCACCCTTTTCCAGTGTGCCCACTTCCGCATGCAGCTTTCCAATCTCGGTATCGAGCGCCTGCAGCGCCAGCAATTCTTTAGCCTGAAGTCGCATTCGTGCTCCGTCCTCCGCCGGCTCCAGGTGCTGCCGACTACCAGTACCGGATGCGGGAGACCGCGATGATTACCGCCACCACGGTCATACCCAGCGTCCAGGCGTCCACCAATCCAAGCTCCGGGATGCTCCACCCGGCATCCGGCCCAGCCCCCCCGGCCAGCGCTCCGCCACCCAGGCAGCCGATGGCTGCCGCAACTCCCACCGCCCACTCCATGCTCCGCCCTGCGCCCCGCTGTCCCGCGCGCAGGGCAGCTTCGGACACGAGCCACGCGTAGATCGGCACGCAAATGAGCACGAACGGCAACTGGTGCAACAGCCAACCTGCCGGAACGGCCACTACCACTGCCGCGAGGAACCCCCGCAGCGCCACACGAGCATCGCCCTGCGCACCCACGCGCCCACTCCCGGCACACGTGCGGCACCGGCCCCCCGCCGGCGTTTCTACGCGACACCGCAGACAAATCGCGATGTCGCAGCGGCTGCAGCGGAGCAGCGTGATTTCCTTCGGGTGTTTAGCGCATGGCTGTCCGGGCATCAAAAGGAACTTCCCCGGGGCAGGCGCATAACCTGACCCTACGGTACAGTATGCATACAGTTCGCCTTCGGCCGACGATCTTCCTGCGTTGTCGCAGGAGGAGAGCACGACCCACTTGCCGCAAGGAAATTGAATCGTCTGTCGCCGAGCTTCCGGGGGGTATCCGATGCCGCATTCCGGCTCCAATGTCATCGTCTTCTTTACCGATCAGCAGCGGTGGGACAGCACCGGGTTGCATGGGAATCCGCTCGACCTCACCCCAAATCTGGACCGGATGGGGCGTCGGGGGACGCACCTGTACCACTCCTTCACCTGTCAGCCGGTCTGTGGTCCTGCCCGGGCCTCGCTGCAGACCGGGCTCTATGCGACCACGCACGGTTGCTTCCGAAATGGCATTCCACTGCCCGATCACCTGCCCACACTGGCCCGGCACTTCCGGGACGGGGGGTACCAGACGGGCTACATCGGCAAGTGGCACCTGGCATCTGAAGAGCCGGCGCCGGAATCCCAGCGCGGCGGCTACGAGTACTGGCTGGCGTCAAACGTGCTGGAATTCACCTCCGATGCCTACCGGACCGTCGTGTTTGACAACGACAACCGTCCGGTCCGCCTTCCCGGCTACCGGGTGGATGCGCTCACGGATGCGGCGATCCGGTTCGTGGATACTGCTCGGGAGCGCCCCTTCTTTCTGTTCCTTTCGTTCCTGGAGCCGCACCACCAGAACCATCGAGACGACTACCCTGCGCCGGAAGGGTATGCCGAACGCTATACAGGACGCTGGACTCCGCCGGATCTGGCGGCGATGGGCGGCTCGACCTTCCAGCACCTCGGGGGCTACTGGGGGATGGTAAAGCGGCTCGACGAAGCACTTGGGCGCCTGCTGGAGGCACTGCACAGCCTGGAGATTCTCGATCGCACCATCGTCCTGTTCACTGCCGATCACGGCTGCCACTTCAAGACGCGCAATGCGGAGTACAAGCGGTCCGGGCACGATGGGTCCATCCGAGTGCCGACGGCGCTGCAGGGCCCGGGGTTCGACGGGGGTGGACAGGTGCAATCACTGGTGAGCCTGGTGGACCTGCCCCCGACGCTGCTGGATGCGGCCGGCCTGCCGGTGCCGCCCGCGATGCAAGGGCGCTCACTGATGCCTCTCCTACACCGTCAATCGGCCGAGTGGCCCGAAGAGGTCTTCATCCAGATCAGTGAGTCACAGGTGGGCCGCGCCGTACGCACGCGGCGGTGGAAGTACGGCGTGCACGCCCCGCAGTGCCACGGCTCGCGCGATGCGGGCGCCGACGCCTACACCGAAGAGTTTCTCTATGATCTGCATTCGGATCCGTACGAGCTGACCAATCTTGTCGGCCTGGAGTCGCACCAGGAAGCAGCACGGGTCATGCGGGAGCGCCTGGTGCGCCGGATGGTCGAGGCGGGGGAACCTGCGCCGACGATCGAGGTAGCACCGGCCCGTGCGGGCGGCCAGCGCCGGGTGACGCCGGCGGAGGCTCGGGCCTGATCCCGGTGCGGGCTCTCAGCCAGGCAAGGATCTCTGCGAAGATCGGCTCGCGGCCGGTATCGCGGAGGAGCTCGTGGAATGCGCCCGGGAGCTCGCGGTAGGTCTTGTCAAGCGATCCGGCCGCGTCACAAAACTCACGGGCGCCCGCCGGATCGGCGACCTCATCCGCGTCCCCCATAAACATCAGACAGGGGAGGTGGAATCCGTCGGCGGCGGCCAGCACCTGCATCTGCAGCCGCCGCGCGGAAAAAAACCAGCGGGGAGTGGCGATGCGGAGGATGCGGGTATCGGCGCGGCTGTCGGCCAGCTTCTCCGGGTCGCGGGTCATCCACTCGTCTTTCAGCCCGGACGGAACCGGAAGGTCGGGGACGAGAGCCACCAGCGCTCGCGCAAACGCCTCCTTTGCCTTGGGCACCACCATCTTCTGCCGGAAATAGGGCGCCGTGAAAATGCAGCCCGGCGGCGCCACCCGGCCCCGCAGCACGGCAGCCGCCAGGATCAGCCCTCCGTGGCTGTGTCCCAGGAGAAACAGCGGTGGCCGAGCTGTCTCCGCGGATGCGGAAACCGAGGATGGGGAATCGAAACCGGGCAAGCGCACGGTTGCAGCGGGCCGCGAGACTTCCCGTTCGGCATCCCCTGCTTCCCAGCGGAGAAAAGCGTCCAGATCATCGAGATAGTCGTCCCAGCGCCGCACGGCGCCCCGCCGGCCCGCGCTCCGGCCGTGCCCGCGAAAGTCGAGACCGCTGCACGCAACCCCCTGCCGCGCCATCCAGGCCATGAATTCCGCGTACCGGCCGATGTGGTCCCCGTATCCGTGCAGCACTCCGAGGCGGGCCCACGTCGCCCCGACCGGTTGCACGCCGGATACGAAAAGCGCTCGGTCTAGTGTCGCGGTTCGGGTTTCAAGTTTCAATGCTTGACGGTGCGGACGAATGACGGTGAATGGTGGAGGAAACCGGTCACCACTTCCTTCTCCCGAGATCCGACTTCCTCCTCGATCCCCATATCTCATTGCCTGCAGCGACGAAAAATTTAGAATTCGACGCAGGAGTTCCTCCCCGGAACGCGAATCCAGTTTACTGGATGCGGAATGTGACCCTGCCGATGCAACGCAGGGGCTACACCGGTCCGTCGTAGCCTCAGGGGAGCCATTCTCCACCAGCACGGATCAGGAAAGGAACGATGCGAAAGCTCATCGGAAGTTTGTTCGGGATCGCGGTTCTGGCGGGCGCCCTGCTCGCCGGGTCGCAGTCCCAGGCTCAGGTCAAGCAGGGCAAGACCCGGCCGCTGACCACGAAGCAGCTCATGGGCGGTCTTGTAGGGCCGCAGTGCAAGGAACTCGGAGCGATGCTCCAGGGTGCCGGCCCTGCCGACGACAAGGCCTGGGAAATGGCGGGGACCAAGGCAGCCCTGCTGAATGAGTCCGGCCACACGCTGATGGCCGACGGCCGCTGTCCCGACGCGACCTGGAAAGGCGCGTGTGACACGCTGCAGAATTGCAGCAAGGTTCTGCTGGAGAAGGTCGCCGCCAAGGATGCTTCCGGCGCTCGAGAGGCGTTCACGGCTATGACCGGCTCCTGCAAGTCCTGTCACGCGGCCCACAAGTAGGCCCATCGGCGCGCAACGGCCCGCCGATCGCCTTCAGCGTGCATCGGCGGGCCCCACCGGCACGGATTCCTCCAATTCCCTCCGCAGCCGTACGGCAGTCGAAGAGTCATCCAGGCGGACTGCGGATCGCAGTATGATTTCCCCCGCGTTCACCGGCGCCGCCATGCGGGCCCCGTGGGCCAGCCCCGCCGGAAGCGCTCCCTGCCGGAGTGACATAGTCGCCGGCAACAGCCCGCCGTAGACCGTATAACCGCCCTCTCCGTCCAATACCTCGCCGGGATGCAGGTTCCGCTTGGCGATCGCGACCACATCTGCGTGAAAGCCGATCGGGCATCCTGTCGGCTCACCACGCAGAACTACACTCGCGATCGAAACGCCCAGTTCCATGCCCACAAGGTGGTAGGGCCGATGCAGCGCGGCGTAGCGTCCGGACGGATCGGTCACGAGGCCATATTGCGCGAAACACTGCCGAATGTGGTCGTCCGGCGCTGCGAAGACGACGTACACGCCCCAGCGAAGATCTTGCGGTACCGGGCGCCCGTCCGCGTAGACGCAGGAGACGACTTCGACCTGGCCCGAGTGTTGTAACAGTCCTCCGTCGGACCGCGGGCGGAGTTGCGTGGGCAACTCCGGCACGGAGCACGGTGGAAAGGTGAGTCCCTCTGAAGCTGCAGCAAGCCCGGTGGCGTTGGCCACGGCGGCCATCTCCACCGCCGACTTGGTGCCGTCAATGAAAGAATTGAACATCTGCGGGTTCATCCCGGATGCGACTGCCTCTGCTTCCTGAATGCCGAAGTAGTCCCACACAGTCTCGGGAGTAGAACGGTGGTACTCCGGCAGATGCTTGGTGCCCTTGCCCGCGGCGATGACCGGGAATCCGGCCGTGCGCGCCCAGTCCACCAGTTCCACGATGAGCGCCGGCTGATCGCCGTACGCGAGGGAGTAGAGGACACCGGCGCGTAGTGCCTGCTGCGCCAGCAGCGGTCCGGCGAGTACATCGGCCTCCACGTTGACCATCACCACGTGCTTGCCGTGACGGATTGCCTGCGCCGCATGCTCCGCTCCCGCTGCCGCGGCCCCGGTGGCCTCGACCACCACCTCGACGGAAGGATCGGCGAGCAGGTTGGATGTCTCATCCGTCACCCAGGTGGTTCGCTGCCGTATTGCCGACTCGGCGTCTTCGGCGGCGAACTGCTCTACGGGCCACCCAACACGCTCCAATGTGGTCCGCACCCGATCGGGGCGCAGGTCGGATACTCCGACGATGTGCAGGCCCGGCGTGCGTCGTGCCTGGGCGAGGAACATCCCCCCGAACTTGCCGCCCCCCACCAGGGCCACCCGCACCGGCCGCCCCTCCGCTTCACGACGCCGGAGCCCATCAGCCAGACCTGCCATCTTGCGTACCCCCTTCCGTCATCGGCCCCTACGAGGCAACAGTCGAAGTTGTGCCGCACCCGGCGCGCACTTGCATCCTGCTTGTTGGTCGTTCATCACGCCCCCCGCCGCTCCCTGTGCCCTCATTCTCCCGCATGCTGTGTCGCTGACTCCCGCCCACACACTCTGCCGCCGGGACGGAGCCTGCAGCAACTCCTCCAGGGACCTCGGAACTGTGTCCCGACTCTTGCCGGAGCCCGACGCACCGGCCGGTTCCACTGCGCGAGCACCCCCCAAGAGCAACGCGGAGCCGGGTGGCGACGGGAAATGCACTCCCGTACCCGAGCCACGCGCATGAGCAAGTGGTTTCTCCAGCAAGTAACGAATCCTCTCTTGTCTGGGGCGCCCGAGCCGGCAGGATGCCGGCGTTCCCGGGGTTGTCCGGGGCGCCCGAGCCGGCAGGATGCCGGCGTTCCCGGAGGGAGCGGCTGATTCCGCCGACCGGTGTTTCGGGTTTTTCGCCCTGGGATCACTCCGGCTCTGTCGCCTGGAACACCCTGGACACTTGAAACGCGGCCGGCCGTCCCCGCGTTCCCGTTTCCGGCTTCCTTCTTGAAACGTGGAGGTGATAGATAGTAAAGGCGACGCGGAAACCCTCCGTGTGCCGGTGTGCCGGCGCCGGGGCGCAAATTTCGCGAGCGGGCTACAGGGGAGTCGTACGGATGGCCGAGCAGTCGTCACAGAAACCACGAGCGGGAGGCGACCAGCGCCCGTCTGCCGCACCCGCCGAGTTGTCGGGCGTGGCCGATCTCTTCGCCGGCTGGGAGTTACCAGCGGCCGATCCAGCGCCGGATCCGGGTGTTTTGGGGCTGGATTGGCTCAGCCTCTCACCGCCGGGCGGCTCTGGGCAAAACGAAGCGCCGTTGCCCGCAGTGGAATCGGCGCCGATGGGCGCGGCGGACCCACCGCGCCCACTGTCTGCTCCGTCCGCGCCGGCGTCATTCATGGCGCCCTCCGCCCCGGGATCCGGGGTACAGCTACCGACGGAAGAACTTGGTCCCCAAGGAGGACCGCCAGTGCCGGTCGGTGGACACGCCCCGCCCCAGCGCGAAGCAGAACGTACCCCCGTGCCGCCGGCCCGGGCAGCGCCTGACCCGCCCCGGGAGCTGCCTTCGACAAACACGGTCGTGTTCCCACCGTTCCGTGACCCCCAGGCGCGGCCCAATCCAAAGCGCGCCTCGGCAGGACCGGGGGGGGACGCTGCCAATGGGCCCCGAGCCGTCCCACTGGGAGACCGCCCGCAGCTCCCGCCGATGCCCCCCGCGGACGCCGCCGCCGTGGCGGCTCGTGTGGCCGCGCCGTCCCCAGCCCCGGCCGACGTGATCGTACCCGTGGCGCCCGCCGCGCCGGAGGGCCTTCCCCCGGCCGAGGCGCCCGATCCGGCGGCAGCGCCAAAGGTTGCGGACCCGCTCGACACCCAGGAAGATGTGCTCCTCGTGCTGGAGATGCGAACTCCGCTCGGCGTCGAGGAGCGGAAGATCGTGGCGGAGACCATCATCGGGCGGGCGGATCCGCTGCGCGCCATGATTCCCGACCTGGCTTTCCCGCACGACACGCTGATTTCGCGGCGCCACCTCCGTATCGCGCCGCGCCACGACTACTACGTGGCTGCGGACCTGAACAGCCGCAACGGCACTCGACTGAACGGGGTGCGCCTGCGGCCGAACGTGGAGATGCCGCTGCGGCCGGGCGACACCATAGAGATCGGGGAGTCTACGTTCCTCCGAGTGCTGCGCGCGCCGAACCCCAAGCCGCCCGGGGCCTGAGCGAGCGCGATGCATGGAATCCGCACATTGGCGGAGCGTGGCCTGTGCCGCCCTCCGGTATGGCTGCCCGGCTCGGTGCAGTATGAGACGCAAATGGGGAGTGTTGCGTACGGAGTCTCATCCGATACGTCGGATGTGGACCTCTACGGCTTCTGCATCCCCCCACGAGAGCTGATTTTCCCGCATCTGGCGGGACACATTCCCGGATTCGGGCTCGCGCCCCCGCAGCGCTTTGAGCAGTACCAGCAGCACCACATTCAGGACGCAACCGAACTGGGGGGGCACGGTCGCAGCTACGACGTGGCGATGTTCAACATCGTCAAATTCTTCCAGCTTTGCCTCGAAAACAACCCGAATATGGTGGACAGCCTGTTCACCCCACACACTTGCGTCATCACGTGTACCGCCGTCGGTCAGAGAGTGCGTGAGCAGCGCCGTCTATTCCTGCACCGTGGCTGCTGGGTCAAGTTCAAGGGATACGCCTACGGGCAACTGCACAAGATGGCAGTCAAAACGCCGCAGCCGGGGAGCACGCGGGATGCGGTCGTCCAGGAGCACGGCTACGACCTGAAGTTTGCCTACCACACGGTCCGGCTGCTTCTGGAAGTAGAGCAATTGCTGCTCGAAGGAGACCTGGATCTCCAACGGCACCGGGAGCAGCTCAAGTCCATCCGCCGGGGAGAGTGGACCGAGCCGCAGATCCGTGAGTGGGCGTCCGCGAAGGAAGCGGACCTGGAGCGGGCGTACGCCCAGTCGGTGCTGCCGCCGGCGCCGGACGAACCGGGGCTCAAGCGGCTGCTGCTCGAGTGCCTCGAACTGCACTACGGCGACCTGAGCGCCGCCGTAGTGCAACCGGATGCTGCGCTGGATGCCCTGCGCGAGATCGAGCGCATCGTCCGCCGTGTGGTGAGCTAGCCGCCGGGGAGAACAGGTCCGGCCACGGCAGGCACGGGACTCTCCCGCACTCGGCAGGGGTGGTTGCCGGACTCCGATCGCTCGACGCTACAGCTTCTGCACCGCCTCGCGCATCGCGGCCAGGCAGGCGCGAATGTCGTCCAGGGGCGCCTTCGGGTTCTCTTCGTATTCCAGCGCCACCAGTTCGCGGTACTTGATGGCGTGAAGCGCCTTCAATGTGCCCACCACGTCCATGTCGCCCTGGCCCAGGATCGTGAACCGGCGCGTATCCTTCACGTCCTTCATATGCACGCCCAGCACCCGCGGCCCGAGTGTTTCGACGACCTTCACCGGATTCTCGCTGGAGCGGAGAAAGTGCCCCGTGTCGACGCACACGCCGATCCGCTTGTGGCGGTCCCGGACGGCATCCACGCACGATTGGAGCGTCCCGTAGCGGTGCCCGGGCCCGTGGTTATGAATCGCGATGTTGATCTTGAACTCCTCGACGAGTTGTTCCAGTTGATCCATCACGGCAGGCGCGGGGTCTGCAGACAGGCAGCGAATCCCGAGTGCCTTCGCCCCTTCGAAGACGCGGCGGTTTGCCGCGGCGTCGGTGTTGAACCCGACCACACCGTACGCGAGCACCCGGATCCCCGCGGATTTCAGGCGATCCTTGTGCGCGGCCACAGTCGCCGCCTCGGTCGAAAGCGGGAGGTGCGCATTGTACGACTCCCAATACTCAAGACCGAGTTCGTGGGTTTCCTTCAGCGCCCGATCCACGTCGAATCCGCGGAGTGAATAGCTCTGAATCCCCATCCGAAACGGCCCGTAGGGCCGGTCTTCGGCAGTGGCCGGCTCCGACAGCGGCAGCACGGCAGCGCCCGCGGTGGCCAGCCCGGCAACACGCAGCAGCGCGCGCCGGTTGAGTAGATAAGATGGATGCATGCGGACCTTCCTCGCAGAAACGGATGATACAGCAGTTTCGCGACGAGTGGAGCGGACTCCTCGTCACCAGAGCAGCCGGTGGACTTGCTTGCCTACCGGAGATTCAAGCTGTCTGCAGCCGATTGAGATTCGGATCACACACCTTTCCACAGCCGGAGATACTCGCGGGCCACCCGGAGGTCTTCCAGTGCCTCGGTGGCTTCACACGGCGGCGGACGGTCGCCGCGAATCGCTGCCACGTAGTTTGCGGCCTGTTGGCGCATCGCGTGGACCCACGGGAGTTGCGGGTGCACCACGCGGGGAGTGGTCCCGTTCCCCGGATCGTACAGCACGTGGACCTCGCCCGGCCGGTGGGAGGCGAGCGGCGCCGGCAAATCCAGGCGCACATAGCCCTTTTCGAAAGCGATCAGGGCCGACTCTTGCCAGTCCACGGTGGTGCGATAGGGAGTCATCTCGATCACTCCGCAGACACCGCTCGCGGTCTGCGCGACGAACAGCACCCCGGACGGGTCGGCGTGGGTGACCCGGTAGGGTTCGCCGAGCAGGTGGCGAAGCAGATTCACCTGGTGGATGTAGTAGTTTACGAAGCTGACGTACTGCCGCCACGCCTCCGGGCCCAGGTCCGGCGCGGCCGGGTCCCGCTCGACTTCCCCCAACGTCTCGTCGGTGCGCACCAGATCCGTGAATCCGCCTGCGATCCAGTCGCCGGCCGGCATCGTAATGCGCACGAACTTCAGCGGGCCCAGTTCCCCCGATGCGGTCAGCCGGGTGATCTCCTCGCGCGCAAACATCGTGGCCGGATCGCTCCGCTTGTGGTAGCCGACCATGTGCCAGGTCCCGGCAGCGTTCTTCGCCGCCAGTAACTGCTCGGCTACCTCAATGGAGGCCGCCAACGGCTTTTCGGTGAGGATGGGCAGCCCGTGGCGGTAGAGCGGCAGCACCACCTGGCCGTGGCGATCAAACGGCTGCGGAACCACCAACCCATCCAGCTTCTCAGCCGCCAGCATCGCCTCCGCGTCCGGATAGACGCCCGGAATGCCGTACTTGTCCGCCACCCGCCGTGCGAGCTGCGGTCGCACCTCGGCGAGCGCCACGACGCGGCACTCCGGCAGCGTCGCATAATTCCGCAGGTGGGCGCACTGGCCCATGTTTCCGACTCCCACAAATCCGAGCCGTACCGGTTCGTCCATCTCGCCCTCCCTCTGACTCCGATGGAATTCTACGACATCACCCACCCGATCTCCGAACAACTGGCAGTATGGCCCGGTGACGCCCCGTATCGCTTCTCCTGGTCTGCCCGCCGCGCCGACGGGTCCTCCGTGAACATCGGCGCCGTCCACACCACCGTGCACCTCGGCACGCACGCCGATGCCCCGGTGCACTTTGACGACGCCGGGGCGGCGCTGGGCGATCTGGATCTGGCTCCCTATCTCGGTCCGGCCGACCTGCTTGATCTCACCGGCTGTGGTCCGATCCAACGGTCCGATCTCGAACCGCGGCTCCGTCCTGACTGCCGGCGTCTGCTGCTGCGCACCGGCGGGTGGCCGGATCCGACCCTCTTCCCCGAGGTGATTTCCGTACTGACCCCCGACGCCGCCGTGTGGCTCGCGAGCCGGGGACTGTGGCTCCTGGGGGTGGACGTCCCATCGGTGGACGAGTTGGCCAGCGAGACCCTGCCGGTCCATCGGGCCCTGAATGCCGGCGGAGTGCGGATCCTCGAAGGCCTCAGGCTGGGGAGCGTCCCAGAGGGTCGCTACGAACTGATTGCGCTCCCACTGAGATTGAGCGATGCAGACGCTTCCCCGGTCCGGGCGATCCTGCGGACGGCTCCGAACTGACCGCCGGGCTGTCCCCGTTCAGTAAATTGTAAGATTTCACTCTTGACATCACTGGTATACTCGACCGGGTTCGATCCAGGCCTCCCAGAACGAAAGCTCAGACCACCATGACTCCCCGCCAGCGACTTGCATATCTCATTCTCCAGTTGAACTTCGGCCACGACTCGTGGCGGGGTGCGCTCCGCATGGCCCGCGCCGCCGCGAAGGGCGATCGCTCCCTCGAGTGCCGTGAGGCCGCCGACGCGGTGCGCTCCTGCCTCGACGCCGCGGATGCCGCCATCGCCACGGTCAATACCGCGCGGATTTCGGCGGACCGCGAACTGGTGACGGTCTAGCAGAGACGGCCTCGCGGTTCCGGATTCGGGCATGGAGTGCGACCGGCGCCCTCTCGCCCAACTCAGTGCCCAAATCCGAAGCTGAATCCGCCGGCGTTTGAACGCGACACTCCAAACCGGCTCTGTACCCCTGTGCCGCAGGCAGACTTCGCCCCAGATCGTGCTTTCACGATGGCGAGCCTGCCTGCCCACACTCCTGAGGCGCCACCGGAGCGCCCTCCCGTTGCGTGATACCCGGAGACCCCGATGCGAACCAAGATCTGCGGCATTACCCGCATTGAGGATGCACTGGCGGCGGTGCAGGCGGGGGCGGACGCGCTCGGGTTCGTCTTTGCGCCGAGTCCCCGTCGGCTCACTCCTGCCGCCGCCGCCGGCATTGTGCGCGAACTGCCCCCGTTCGTGACCACAGTCGGCCTGGTCGTGGATGAGGATCCCCGCCCGGTACTGGAGCACTGCCCGCTGGATGTGCTCCAGTTTAACGGATCTGAGGCGCCCGAGTGGGTGGCTGCCTGTGGACGGCGCGCCATCAAAGCCTTCCGAATCCGCGCCGCGGCCGATCTGGACCGCCTGGCGGAATATGACTGCGCGTGCGGCTTCTTGCTCGACGCGTTCGTGCCGGGCATCGCCGGCGGGACCGGACAGCGGTTTCCGTGGGATCTGGCACTGGAAGCGAAGCGGTTCGGGAAGCCGGTGATTGTGGCCGGTGGCCTGACACCGGAGAACGTCGGGGAGTGCATCCGCACCACGCAGCCGTACGGGGTGGACGTTTCCAGCGGCGTCGAGACCGCTCCGGGGATCAAAGACCCGAAGCGGCTTCGCGCCTTCCTCGCCGCAGTCCGCGAAGCATCTCAGGGGTAGTGGTCAATGATCGAGTCTTCCGTATCGCGGCGGATTCCTTGCAGCCACTGCCATGCGTTCATCCAGAGCACCCGGTGCTTGTAGGCATCGGACTGGTTGTCGAGCGGTAACCACACCCGGTTGAAGTCCGTGAGCAATTCTTCGTGCTGGGACGGGTCCGCATTCCAGGACGGCTGTGTCGGCGCGTGCGTGCGTTCAAACAGGAATTTGAGCATGTAGCGGGTGCGCTCACTCCGGTTGGGCGAGGCGCGGTGCCAGATGTCGTAATGGGTGATGGCGACTGTGCCGGCGGGAACACAGAGCGCACGCTGAGTGCGAAACGTCTGGTAGGACGCCATCCGCGCGGTCGGCGCGTTGCGGAACTGCGTGCCCGGCAGAATCATCGTGGGACCCATCTCGGCCGTGACATCCTGCGGGTAGTACATGGCCAGCACGCGCCAGATCTGGTGGTGGCGCCGGTTCACATCGTCCTGATGCCACTGCTGGCCGCGCATTCCGGGCGGGCTGGCGTGGCAATGCCGGTGGGCATGCATCTCGTAATCGTGGCCAAGCACGCTCGTGAGTGCACCCCGCACGCGCGGGTGTTCGTACACCTGCTGCAGGAGCGGCGCCCGTTCGAGGATCTCATTCCCGGGATTGGGGCCGCCGGCAAAAACCGCTTCGAGCTCCCGGACGACAGCGGCGTGGAAGTCGGGCGCGAAGTCAGTCTGCACCAGGTGGTAGCCCTGCACCAGAAATGTGTGCATCTCCGCGTCCGACAGAAGCGGCAGGGCGGGGGAAGTGGATTTGCTCTCGCTCATCTGTGTGTTACTCCCGTACGGCTCAATCGAACCGCTCGAGGATAAATTCGTAACCGACCAGGTCTGTCTCCCGATCATCGAATGGCGCCAACTGCTGGGGAAAGTGAATGGCACGCCACCCATCCTGGATGGCAGCGACCACCGTTGCATAAGGACGCACCGGGTCCACACCGCCCGGATCTTCTCCCGGATGCTCAGCCCAGCCGATCACATCGGCAGTGACGGAGGGATCGCGGGCGTGGAGGTACAGGAGGCGCTGGCAGGGCGAGTTCCCGTGCAGGATCGAGTCCAATTCATCCAGGTCGGCTGCGCAAAATGCGCCGTCCCCGAGCCGGCGGCGAGCTGTGGCAGCCCACAGTTGAGTCTTGCTTGAAAAGGCGTTCACGGCGGATCAGCGTTTCCGAAACGTGATGATGTGCTGGCGAGGCAGCGAGGCATTGGTCTCGACCCAATCGAGTGGATGGATGGACATCTCCTTCTTCACCTGTGCTTCGCTCATCTTGTGGACGAGCTTGATCGGCACAGAAGGATCCTCCAACCGGTACTCCACGAACACCAGGCGTCCACCTTTCTTGAGCCCGCGCACCATCGCGCGGGTCATTTCCCAGGGGTGCGAGAACTCGTGGTAGACATCCACCATCACGATCAGATCCACCGCCTCCGGGGGGAGCTTTGGATCCGTAATCTCACCGAGGACCGGCACCACGTTCTTGATCCCGCGCTCCGCTCCCTTCGTCCGCAGCAGTGCCAGCATCTCCGGCTGGATGTCTACCGCCAACACCTTGCCGGTCGGAGCCACCTTTTCGGCCATCCGGAACGAGAGATACCCGGACCCGGCGCCGATGTCCGCCGCCACCTGCCCATCCGAGAGCTTGAGCGCCTCAATCAGCCGGGAAGGCTGCTCTTCGTCCTCACGTTCGGGGCGTTCCAGCCAGTCGGCGGCCTGGTGCCCCATCACGTGGGCGATTTCGCGCCCCATGTAGAACTTGCCGATGCCGTTCGGGTCGTGAATGCGACGGAACTCGTATGCTGGCCGCACTGCGGCGGCAGGCGCCGGCGCCTTCGCTTTCGACGTGGGGCGGACCGGCGCCTTCGGTGCGGCTCCGGCAGCCGCGGCAAGCGCGAGGCAGACCGGCAGTAGTCGCCAGACCGTCATTCATCCCCCTTCCCGGCCCACCGGGTGGCGCGCCGCAGCAACTCGGCCATTCCGGGTTGCGCAAAGGTCGCGCCACTGTGTCCCAGGGTCGTGTAGAAGACCCGTCCCTGTCCGAGCTCCCGCACCCACGCGAGCGGATGGCGCCGTCCCTGCCATTCGGTGGATGCAAGAATGTGCAGGTCCGGTTCGTGGGCGCACATGTAGATCTCGTCATCCACCTCGAACGATGCCAGCCCCCGGGTGATCGCGTGCTTCGAGTCCGAGATATCTACCGGAAACCGCAACCCCGGCGGATGCCAGTTCGCGTGGCCCCCGATGAGGTCGTAGGCGCGTCCGCCGATCCACCACCCGGTGCCGTGCAGCCCCACGAGGCCGCCCCCGCCGGCCACCCAATCCTGCAGCGCCACCTCCTGCTCCGGCGTAAACTCCGACACACGGGCGACCGAGCCGTCCGCCTGTCGCTCGCCCCGCGTGAACCCCGTGCCGAGGACGAACACATCGCACGCTCCGGGCTCGCGATACGCATTTCGGTCCTCGGTGACCGCAACTTGCAGCCCGGCGCCGGCGCTGAGCGCCTCGACGAGAGCCGGTACCGCAGCGGCAAAGCCGTGGTTCGGTCCGGAGAGAATGAGTGCTTTCATGGTGATCCTCCAGATCAGGAACGCGTGCGGGTAGCTGCCGCACGATCCCGCCACCCACTGTCACGGTGTTCGCGAGTCGGCGGCGCAATCCCTGCACCCAGTTTCAGGGATCGCACTCCCGTCTAGCGGAGGACGACCCGGTAGGCGATGCCGCCCGCCGACTGACGTTCGCCGGAAAGTCGGGGCTACGCCACAGACTCTGCCGGGGCCGTCCATCGCAGCGTCCTGGGAGCGCTGGGAGCCACCCCGCGCGCCGTGCAGGTCCCCATCGCGGCTCGCAACTCATGCCGTACGTCCTGCCGCCTCGCGGAGCAACTCCCACGCCGCCGTCACGTGCGCAAGCCGGGTCTCGGCCTGGCCCACACAAAGACGCAGGACGTATCGGCCTCCCAGGCGCGTGTGGGTGAGGTAGGCGCTGCCGGAGGCGTTGACCGCCTCCAGGATCGCCTGATTGCGCGCGTCACTGCTCCGGTGGCGGAAGCAGACCAGACTGAGGGGCGCCGGGGCGACACGCTCCCAATCGGGGTCGGCGTCTACCCAGCCCGCGAACGCCTGCGCCAGGCGGACGTGCTCGCGGATGAGCGCCTGCAGGCCGGACACGCCATAGCTGCGGATCACGAACCAGAGCTTCAGTGCGCGAAACCGCCGCCCCAGCGGAGTTTGCCAATCGCGGTAGTCAATGACCGCCCCGCTCTCCGTGGCTTGATTCTTCAGGTACTCCGGCAGAATGCTGAGCGCGCGGATCAGAGAGCCGCGGTCCGCAACGTAGAAGCAGTCACAGTCGAAGTTGACCAGCATCCACTTGTGCGGGTTGAAACAGTATGAGTCGGCCAGTTCCAGGCCGGCGTGCACGAAACGGTATTCCGGACAGAGCGCAGCCGTGCCGAACATGGCCCCGTCCACATGCAGCCAGATCCCCTCCCGCCGGCAGATTTCTCCGACGGCGCCTAACGGGTCCACGGCGCCGGATGAGGTCGTGCCGACGGTCGCGCAGACGAAGCAGGGCGTGCGACCAGCGACTCGATCGGCATGGATGGCCGCCTCGAGTGCTGCGGAATCCAGTGTGCGCGCCGGGCCGGTGGGGAGCACGCGCAGATTCTCGGAGCCCACCCCGGCGATGCGCACGGCTTTCTCCACCGATGAGTGCGCCTGATCGGAGGCGTAGGCGGTGAGCCCGACCGGAGTTCCGGTACGGTTTGCGTTCCCATTGGTAGCCCGCTCGCGGGCGGCAAGGAGTGCGCAAAGTGTGGCGCTCGACGCAGTGTCCTGAATCACGCCGCCCCCGGTCCCCGTAGACAGGAACGCCGGCGGGAGCGCCAGCATCTCAACCAGCCAGTCGAGTACGTGCGTCTCCAGTTCCGTGCAGGCGGGGCCGGTGGCCCAGAGCATCCCCTGCACTCCCAGGCCCGACGACAGCAGGTCCCCGAGGATGGAGGGGCCGGATCGGTTCGCGGGGAAGAACGCGAAGAAGCTCGGCGACTGCCAGTGCGTGATACCCGGCAGGATGATTTCGTCCACATCCCGGAGGAGACTCGCGAACGGCTCCCCGTGCTGCGGCGGATGCGGAGGCAGTTGCGCGCGGACCTCGCCGGGAGCCACGCGCGCGAGGACGGGATACTGTTCCACCTCCTCCATATAGCGCGCAATCCAGTCCACCACCTCGTGGCCGTGCCGACGAAACTCTTCCGGGGTCATGAAGTCCAGATCTCCTTGCGGGGGTAGTCCTCCCGATGCGCGCCTCCCACCGGCCTGTCTTCGCCTTCGCGATGCGGTCCCCCTCCCCGTACGAAGATGCATGCAAACACGAACCGGAAGCACTCATTCAGTATTGGAGTGTTTCCGCGTGGACCGTGCTAACATGATTCGTCCAAACACTGACCTGGGGAAGGAGCCAGGAATGTCACAGGAGAGCGGGAGAAACGGCGTCTGGGGGAGGGCCGCACTCATTGCGGCCCTCGTGATACTCTGCACGGTTGCCGGAACCATAGGCTGGATCGGAGGGGTGGGGAGGCCGGGACCAACGTTGGTCTGTTCGGACGGGACCCGGTTCCGAGTCGTCTGCATCACCTATGGCTCGGAACACCGTGCCGCCGGAGGGAATGTGATGAGTCGGTTACTCGGAACCTTCTATCCGGCAACCGTCGCCCGGGGAGTTGGCTCCCCAACGGTTGAGGCGACCACTGAGCATCCTGCCGCGGTCGTCTGGACTGAGATCGAATCACCGGGAACTCGCCCAATCTCGTCCAGGCGATCGCTGGTGAATTGGTGGGGCTGGATCGTCTCCCAAGGCGGACGGGCCGGCGAATTGACCCCGATCTATCACGCCGCCACCGGCCCCCGTACCCTGATGGTTGCCTGGAACGTACCCAGCCTGCCGCCGCCGTCCGGCCCGTTTCGTCTTCGGTTTGGGGTAATGGGCGGGGCGGGCTCGCCGCAGGGCGAACTGATCGTGGCCGGGACAGCGCAGAGTATGGCGCCTCGGCGCGCCACACCACAGCCGTTGCTGCCCTCTGCAGCCCACCCCGCCGGCGGAAGCGTGCTGCTCACCCGATGGGAGGTGGCACCCCCGCTCCGGAGCCGCCGCCCAGACGAATCCTGGGTGGGGACTGCATCGCATCGGCTATCCATCCGCTGCACGGAGAGCGTCTCCAGCGATTGGGCCCCGGGCCGCGTAGAGATTGTCAGCGAGAGCGGCAACTTTCGGGTCGAAGGTCGCTGTCCGATCCCAACGGCACCGGGAGGGGCCGCGTGGGGTGGGGATGTCCAACGGGAGCCCACGTTGACGCTGCTCTCGGCGGTTCCGCTGTGGCCCGGCGAGCGAGCGTACCGGGTCCGCTGCCAATTCTACCGGGTGCGAACCCGCAGTGCCGCCGACGCTGACGAGGTGCATACGTTTGCCGGCGTGTCGGAGTGGCAGGCGCCTCCCCGGTACCGGTTTCCGGTCGCGCAGGGTGGTGGTGAGGTTCGACCGGTGCTTGCGGCTTCTGTAGTGTCCGGGACCGCCCCTCCCGGCTCCCGCGGCGGGCTTCTCTGGCTCTCCACGAAAAACGAGCGCCTGGGCCTGTGCGTGCTGGAAGTACGGGATACTGCCGGCCGCAGGGTGCCGTTCCGCCCGGACAACAGCGACTACGACCTGCAGCCGGCCGGGCCGTCAGGCTCACTCGGACCATTCACGCCGCCGCTCTCAATCCGGTGGGGGGTATACAAACCATGCACGGTGGAGTGGGCCGTAACCCGCCCGGAGGGTCTGGAGTGGTAGGCCGATGGGTGCGCACAGGAGGGCAAGAGGGGATCCGGCGGGTGCTGGTCTGCACTTGGTGAAGCTCGTAGAACACGCTATCCCCTTGTCGTTGCGCCACGGATGGCTGCGCCCGCAACATCCGGCTGTTAGCCCGGCCCTGTCGGGATCGTAGATTCCCGGAGCTTCCCGTGCGGGCGGTGGGTCGGGCTACTTCGCGGTGCGGATGATCTCGACCGGGTCATATTTCGCGGCGCGGAAGGCAGGGAAGAGACTGGCCACCAGGCTGATGGCCAGAGCGAAGACGGTGGATGTGAGGTACACCTCGGGACCGCGCAGCATCATGAAGCGGTCGGAACTGGAGAACCCGCCCCGCCCACCGGTACGCGTGTGAGACATGATGTCAATCACCCAGGCCCCCAACCCCAGACCGACCAGCGTGCCGAGCAGGCCGATCACCACTCCCTCAATCACGAAGATCGTCGCGATGCCCCGTGCCGTAACTCCGAGCGCCCGGAGAATGCCGATGTCCCGCCGTTTCTCCAGCACCGCAGTGATGAGGCCGTTGGCGATGCCGAACCCGGCCACGAGCACGGTCAGAATCACCGCGCCGAACGTGGTCGAATTCTGCTGGCGCATGATGTTGAAAAAGTTCGCGTTCGCTTCCTGCCAGCTCTGGCACTCGAGCCCGGTGCCGAACTCGACTGCTCGCGCCACATTCGGGCTCTGATCGGTGGACGTGGTCTTGAGGGCGAACCCGCTGACTGCGCCGGGGAGGTCGAAGAGTGACTGTGCCGCGCGCAGGTTCAGGAACGACTGGGTTTGATCCACCACCGTGATGCCGCTGCGAAAGATGCCGGCCACCCGCAGGTTCAGCGCCCGCCCCTCGGCCCCCTCCATCCGCACCCGCGACCCGATCACCGCCCCCAGTTCCTCGGCCAGGAAGTATCCCAGAATGATGCCGTCCCGGCGCTGCGTGAATTCCTCCACGCTGCCCGTGACCTTGCTGCGAAATTCGACGACGCGATCGTACGCCGGGGCCTCCACGCCGATCACACTCACGGCCCGATTTCTGGTACCGAAGCGGAGGAGCCCTCGTCCCTGCACCCACGGAACTACCGCCACCACCCCCGGGAGGCTCCCGATCCGTTCCGTAAGGGCCCGATAGTTCCGGAGTCCCTTCTCCTTCTTCACGGGCTTCAACCGGGTCTGTGCGTAGGCCCGGTCCGGTCCACCTTGCAGCACCCGTCCTTCGTCCACGTAGCCGCGCTCCCGTCCCTTGACGAGTACTCCCGGCACCACCGTGAGCAGCGTATCCAGGATCTGCCGCTGGAACCCGAACATCATGGACTGCATCACGGTCAGCACAAAGACACCCAGGCTGACGCCGAGGAGAATGAGCAGCGTGGAGCGCACCCGCGCACTGAGATGCCGCAGCGCCACGAACCAGGGAAAGGTCATCCGGCGGCGTTCCGAATGATGTTGAGCGGCTCCAGACGGGCGGCGCGCAAAGCCGGCGAGAGACTGGCGAGAAAACTGATGACGAAAGCGAACCCGCCGGCGAAGGCGTAAATGGTCCAGCTCTTTACCATCGGCATCGTTTCGTTCGCCACGAGCACTCCGGGGCCCGGCTTGATCGCGCTCTTCACACGCGACAGACCCTCCACAATCGCGTATCCCCCCCCCAGCCCGACCGAGACCCCGATGAGCACCATCAGGATGCCGAGGACCAGGAAGACCATGGTGATGTGGCCGGTGCGCATGCCCATCGCCTTCAGGACACCGATATCAAAGGTCTTCTCGTTCACGGTCGTGACCAGATTGCCCGCAATCCCGAAGCCGGCGACAGTCATCGTGAAGACCGTCACCAACGTCATGATGGACACGATCATGTTGAGCAGCCCGAGCAGGTTTCGCTGCGCCTCCTGCCAGCTTTCCGCGTCCATCGCGGTGGAGAACTGGATCTGACGGGCGATCTCTTCGGCCCGGTCCCGGTCCACCGTCTTGACCTGGATCACATTGATCTGTCCCGGCATCCCCAGCAGCGACTGCGCGCGGCGCAGGTTCACCCAGACAGTCCCGTTGTCTACCTCATACACATAGGAGTCGTGGAGAGCGACGATGCGCAGTCCGACCGCACGTCCGTTGATCGCGCGGGCAATCACCCGGTCGCCCACCCCTACACGCATTCGCTCTGCCAGAAATCGGCCGACCACGACTCCGTTCGTGTCGCGCTCCAGGTCTGCAGCCTCACCACCCTTGAGCTTCGCAGCGAATGCGATCACCCGCGCGTGTCGTGACGGCACGATGCCGTTGACGACGACCGGCTCGGGATTGCCCGAGAAGCTGAAGACGACGCGCCCGGTCACCAGCGGCGCAGTGGCCGCGACACCCGGCACGGACGCGATTCCGGCTTCCAGCACCTCGCCGTTCGGGATCCGCTCCGGTTCGTCCGGAATCGGCGGACGGGGGACCTCGACCAGCACGGCGTGCTTCAGGTGTTCCAGGCCCGAGCGGATGGGGGCGGTAGGATCGGTGTTCTGGAAGTTCTGGCGCCGCACCATGATTTCGGGAGCAGTGCCGAGCGTCTTTTCGACAAACGAGAGTTTGAACCCGCCCATCATTCCCTGGATTACTGTGAGCGCGACAACGCCCAGCGCCACACCGGCGATGGTGAGCAGGCTCTGCCGTAGCCGGGCAATCAAGTACCGCAGGGCCAGCGGAAAGACGACCCGCACGCTAGCCCCCGCTCGAGCCGCCGGCACTCCCGGCGGCGCCGCTCTCGGGAATGAGCTCGACGATCTGGTCATCGGTGAGGCCGGCGGGATCGCGTACGACCTGCTCGCCGACCCGAAGGCCCTCCAGGATCTGCACGGTGCGGTTGTCCTTCGCCTTGATGCGCACCGGCCGGCGGCGGACACGCTGCTCTCTTCCCACTACCCACACCACAGTCTTGTCCTGGTCCGTCTGCAGCGCGGCGGTCGGCACCAGAAGCGCGTCACGCAGGGTGCGCCCCTCGACGTTGACGTCGGTGGTCATGCCCAGGCGAAGCCCTGTCGTGTCCCGAAGTTCGCGGACCTCGACCGGGTAAGTCTTTGAGCTGGGATCGGCTTCCCGTCCGATGCGAGACACGCGCCCTTCGTACGACGTGCCGGGCTGTGAGTCAACTTGAAAGTGTGCCGTGGCGCCGAGACGCACCAGGCCGATATCCGCCTCATCCACATCAGCCTGCACGTACAGCCGCTGCTCACTTGCCACGGTAAACACGCGCCCACCGGCCGGCAGGAAATCGCCGATGTCCACCGGCCGGTCCGTGACCCTCCCCGTGACGGGGCTGCGCACCGTGAATTTGGCAAGGTCCTCCCGGGCCTGCGCCACCGCGGAGAGCTGTGTCTGGACTTCGGTGCGCAACACATCAACCTCCACGGGACGTGCACCCCGTCTTGCCTGCCCGAGGACGCTCCGCTGGGCCTCCAGTTCCTGGCGCCGTGCATCCACTTCCCGCTCCAACTCGGGAATTGCGTTGCGGGTTTCCGCCACCTGGGCGCGCGCGGCAGCGGCCTGCGCCCGCGCGGTCTCGACACCTGCCAGTGCGTCTTCCACCTGCGATTGCGCCGCTTCTGCGTTCGCGCGTGCGGTGACGACGCCCTGTTCGTCCGCCTGCGCACGGCTTTGAGCGGCGCGCAACCCGGCGTCGGCGGCTTCCATGCTCGTGCGCGCCTCGGTCACCAATCGTTCTGCGACGGCCCCATCCTGAAGCAACTTCCGGCGCCGGTCCATCATGTCTCGGGCCGCATCGAGATTCGCGCGGGCCTGCTGGACCTCAGAGCGGCCCGCATCCAGACGCTGGCGCGCCGCCTCAATCCCGGATTGCGCGGCCTGGGCGCTGTTCTTGAGCGCGCGCACTCGCGCCAGGGCGCTCTCCACCGCCAGTTCGGTGGCCCGCGCCGTCTCGCTGACGGTATCCACTCGGCTCGACGCTGCACGCACCCGGTCCGAGGCCCCGCGCAGCTTCTGCTCCGCGCCGCGAGCCTGCGCCGCGACGCGCCGGACATCGAATGGGTCCGTCGGCGCTTCCATCTGCGTCAGGCGAGCACGGGATGTAGCCAGGCGCCCCTCGATTTCCCGCAGGCGGATGCGCGCCGCGGTGTCGTCCAGGCGCGCTACGACCTGCCCGGCCCGGACTGAGTCCCCTTCATCCACCAAGAGCGCCACCACCCGGCCCGCCGCCTCAGCCGCGACCCGTGTCTCCGTATCGGGCCGCACACTGCCGGTGGCATACACGACCTGCACTACGTCTCCTGTTTCGGCGCGCGCCGTTTGGACGCGAACCGGACGTGAGCGCAGGAAGAGGAACCCGGTGAGGGCCAGAATCGCGACGAGAGGCAGGATCAGCCGGGCGCGCAGCATGGAATCTCCAGTCGAATAGCCGCCGGGTGAGTGTACGCGCTTCGGAGCCAAACGGCAACTCCACAGCTCGGAGAGACTGCGGCGGCGGGCCGGGTCGGGATCCTGGTCACCGGGTATTGACGGGTGCGATTCACAGTTTGGGTAGGGGCTGCCGTCGGGAGGGTCGGGGCGCGCACCGCAGTTCCGGCTTCGGGGTGGAGAGCCCACTCGCCCGCAACGCCACCCTCTCGTCCGCGGTCTCCCGCCGCTCGTGCCTCCCCGCGCGTCCCGGCGCGGGTGGCCCACCGTCCGGCAACTCGCCTCCCTCACTCCCGAACCGATTCTCGCCCGATCCGCGTGTTCACCCGCTCCACCCGTTCCTCAATCCGGTCTCTCGTGACCGCCTCATCCGGGAGGGCCGCCAGTTCCCGGTCCAGTGCCTCCCGGAACTGGGCGGTCAGCGCCTCCAACCCGCTTGACTCCTCGTTCACGCGTTTACCCAATTCGTGGATCGCACCCTTCCGCATCCTCTGTGTTGTCCTGAGGGGCCTGGAAGGGCTACAGTACCGGGCCCAGGCGAACCCCCTGGGCCCGGCACTCGCCTCCCTGATGCAGCACCGGGGGGGAGAGCCGCGTGAGCCACAAAGCGCACCGCCTGCTGGGGGTGGCGCAGGCCCAGGTCAGCGACGCCGGGCGGGTGCTGCTGGAACACGTAGTCGAGACGTACCTGCCGCTGGACCGGAGCGAAGAGAAGGAGTTTCAGGAGATGATTCAGACCCCACAATTCCAGGAAGTCAACTACCTCATCAGCCCCTACGAACTGCGCGGGGAAGCCCGCGGGGAAGCCCGTGGGGAAGCCCGCGGGGAAGCCCGTGGGGAAGCCCGTGGGGAAGCGGCGGCGACGCGCGCGATCCTGCTCCTCCAGTTGCGCGAGAAGTTCGGGGAACTCCCCGAAACGCAGGTGGCGCGGGTGGAGGCGGCGGACAAGGCCTGGTGCGAGGCGCGCCTGCGGCGGATTCT
>SYMT01000527.1 GCA_005805375.1 Actinomycetota bacterium | reverse complement strand
GGCCCATCGTCTTCTTCCCCTCCACCCGATACGGCTCGCGCAGCGTGGACATGTCGAACCAGCCCATGTGCGGAGTTCCTTCGCGCACAACTCGCCCGCAGTCCGTGATGAGGCCATGCACCAGGTAAGTCCGGGCGCCGGCAGCAACGCACTCAATGCGGTTCAACTCCGGTACATCCACGGGCATGAAGACGTAGCAGGGCAATCCGGCGCGGGCGCCGTATTGCGCCATCGCTCCCCCCGCGTTGCCGGCGGAGGGCACCGCCAGGCTTTGGGCCCCGAGTTCCCGCGCTCGGGTGACGGCCAGCGCCATGCCGCGCGCCTTGAAGCTGCCCGTGGGAAGCTGTCCCTCATCCTTCACCAGGAGAGACCGCAGTCCGAGTTCCGCACCCAGACGGCCACACGGCAGCAGCGGGCTCATTCCCTCGCCGAAGGTGACGATGCGGGCTTCGTCCTCGACCGGGAGAAGCTCACGATAGCGCCACAGGTGGGGCGGGCGACGCGCCAGGTCGTCCCGGGAGACCGCCTTCGCGACCGCTTCCAGGTCGTAGCGCGCGTACAGGGGGCGGAGGCAATCCGGACAGACCGTCTGGAGTTCGCGGTGAGAAAAGGGGCGCGCGCAGCGAGTGCATTCGAGGTGGGTGCAGAATGAGGACATGAAGGAACTCTCCTGTCTGGAAGCGGAACCGCCGAATTATAGGCGGAGTGTCCGGCCCGTGACGCCGGCAGGAGAGGTGCATGCGGCGAGTGGAAGCGAATCGGACCCGGCTGGAGGCGCGGAATCTGGCCTTCGAGCACCTCTGGTATGGAGTTCTCTTGTTGGATGCGGACGCACGTGTCCGGGACTGGAATCCGGCAGCCGAGCGCCTGTTGGGGCTGGAGGCACAGGATGTTGCAGGCCGCCTGCCCTCCGAGCTGGGGCTCTGGGCGGAGGTGACGCCCCTGGAGCAGGCACTGTTCGAGGGGCTGGAACGCGATGGATTCTGGGCAGGCGAGGTCCACTGCCGCCGCGAGTCCGGCGCCGAGGCGGTGCTCGGATTGAACGCGGAGCCCATCCGGCGGCCGGGCGTCGAGGAGAACTCCATCGTGGCGGTCTTCCGCGACATCGCCGACCGCACCCGGATGGAAGCCGATCTGCGGGATGCACGAGAGGCGGCGGAGACCGCGAGCCGGGCCAAAGGCCAGTTCCTCGCGAACATGAGTCACGAGATCCGAACGCCCCTCAACGGCATCCTCGGCATTACGGAGCTCACCCTGGAAACCGCGACCGACCCGGAGGTACGGGAGCCCTTCGAGCTGATCCAGGAATCCGCCGACACGTTGCTGCGGGTAGTGAACGACATCCTGGATTTCTCACGAATTGAGTCGGGGCGACTCGAATTGGAGGCATTGGCCTTCTCCGTGCGCGAGCAGGTGGGACGCTGCCATCGCCTGTTCCAGGCACGCGCCGCCGGGAAGCACCTCACCTTCACGGCGGAAGTGGCGGACGACGTACCGGAGCGTCTCCTCGGCGATCCGGTACGCTTGCAGCAGGTGCTGAACAATCTCATCGGAAACGCATTGAAATTCACGGACCGGGGAGAAGTGCGTGTCGTGGTTGAGCTCGACTCGACCCGGCGCCGCATGCGGCCCGGCTGGGCGGCACTGCGCTTCACGGTCTCCGATACGGGCATCGGGATCCCTCCCGAGCAGCACCGTGAGATTTTCGAGGCATTCGCACAGGCGGACGGCTCCACCACCCGCCGGTACGGCGGCACGGGCTTGGGGCTCGCCATCGCCGGCGCACTCGTGGAGCAGATGGGTGGCCGCATCGAAGTCCGGAGCGCCCCGGGGAGTGGAAGCACTTTCACGTTCAGTGCTGTCCTGGAGATCGCCGCCCCCGAGGACGCACGGCTTGCCGCGCCGGCGGCCCGTTCCAGCGCGCTGGATGAAGCGACGCCGGAAGCCGCACCCACCCGCCGGCCCCTCCATATCCTGCTGGCGGAAGACAACACCATCAACCAGCGGGTCATCACGCGCATGCTGGAACGCGCCGGACACTCGGTGCGGATCGCCGACACCGGAGTGGAGGCGCTCGTCGCGCTCCGCGAAGAGCGGTTTGACGCCCTGCTCCTGGACGTGCAGATGCCGGAAATGGATGGCTACGAGGTTGCTGAACGAATTCGGGCGAACGAAGCCGGCGCCGGACACCGCCTGCCGATCTTCGCCCTCACGGCCCACGCGCTCCCAGAAGACGCCGCCCGCTGCCGCGACGCCGGCATGGACGCCCACTTCCCCAAGCCGGTACCGCGCGCCGACCTGCTCGCACGGCTCGATGCGTGCGCCCCGCCGCCGGCGCCACCCGCGCCGAATGCGGCGCAGCGCGAGCTGGACTATGATGGCCTCCTCGCGCAATACGAAGAGGATCCGGAACTGTTGGGCGAGGTGATCGCCCTCTTCCGGCGTGACTCCCCCCGCATGGTGGGAAAGATCCACACCGCACTCTCTGCGTCCCACCCCCGAGACCTCAGCCGCGCCGCACATGCGCTGAAGGGCGCTCTCGGCAATCTGTTCGCCCCCCGAGCGATTGAAGCTGCGCGGCAGGTAGAAGCGCGGGCGGAGGCGGAGAACTGGGCACAACTCCCCGCGAGCGTGGACACACTGGTACGGGAAGTGGAGCACCTCGGCCCGCTGTTGGATGAACTGCTCGCAGAGGCGGAGCACTGGGAGTAGCTGCGTCTCGGTGGGGCCCATCGGTTTGACTCTCCTGCGCACCCGTGCTACGATCCCAAAAGCGCAGCCCACCTCGAATCGTCCGGCACACGCACCCGACCCCGCCGCGTGCCGGCGCGCGGGGCCGTGTTGATCGGGGCGAAACGGCCGGGCCCCGGCGCCGCCCTGCAGATCGGGGACGGTCTGCGTGCGGGCGCACGGGACCCCCTGCGACCTGATCCTGGCGGCCACTCCGGCCGCCAGGATCAGGACGGTCCAAATGCGGGTGCAGTGCACCACTGACTGCGCCCACAGGGCGCCCGGCCTCGCTCAGGCACGGGTGGCGAAGGCACCGGGTCGTGCGTTCGGAGACGGCGAATGCGAACGGACGCAGGCAGACGACGTGGTTGAGGAGAGACTCCGTTGACCGGCAAGGATTTACTCGAACTCGGAATGCAGCCGGGACCGGCGGTAGGCATCGCCCTCTCTGCCTGGCCCGCGGTTGAGGCCGAACTGGGGGCGGAAGCCGCGGCCCGCGCGCTGCGGGAAGTCGTGGCCGACCCTATCACACGCCAGGAGGACCCGTGGTTTGCGGCGGTGGCCCGGGTGCTGGTTGCCGGCGCACAACCCCGCTTCGTGCCCCGGACGACGCCCGCCCCCTACCGAATCTGGGGTGAAAATCTGGAGGCGGGCGCACTGCAGCAGATGGCGAACGCCGCCAGCCTTCCGATCTCCCTGGCTGGGGCGCTGATGCCGGACGCCCACCAGGGATACGGCCTGCCCATCGGGGGCGTGCTCGCGACCGACAACGCGGTCATCCCATACGCGGTGGGCGTGGACATCGCCTGCCGGATGAAGTTGAGCGTCTTCGAACTCCCCGCCGAGGCGATCACGGATCGGCGCGAGCGGCTCGTGCAGATCCTGCAGCGGGAAACCCTGTTTGGGGCGGGCGCCGGGTTCCGCAACCCGCAGGAGCACGATGTGCTCGACGAGGATTGGAACGTCACTCCGGTCACCGCAAATGTAGCCGAGCGGGCACGGACCCAACTGGGCAGCAGCGGCTCCGGTAACCACTTCGTCGAGTGGGGCGTCCTCACCCTGGCGGGGCCCGAACTTGGTCTGCCCGCAGGACGCTACCTGGCGCTGCTTTCCCACAGCGGTAGCCGGGGCGCCGGGGCGCTCATCGCCAACCACTATTCGCGGCTGGCGATGGACCTGCACCCGGAACTCCCCCAGGAGCTGAAGCGCCTGGCATGGCTGGACCTGGATACCGAGGCGGGCCAGGAATACTGGGCCGCAATGGAATTGATGGGGCTCTACGCCGCCGCCAACCACGCCGTCATTCACCGGAAAGTGCAGCGGGCCCTGGGAGCAGCGTGCATTGCCGGGGTCGAGAACCATCACAATTACGCCTGGAAGGAGCGGCACGGGGATCGGGAGCAGATCGTGCACCGCAAGGGCGCTACACCCGCCGGCAGGGGCGTGCTGGGAGTCATCCCCGGCTCGATGGCGAGCCCGGGCTTCGTGGTGCGCGGGCGCGGTGATGCGTCCAGCCTGGATTCCGCGAGCCACGGCGCCGGGCGCCGTATGAGCCGCACCGCGGCAAAGGCACAGTTTCAGTGGAGTCAGATTCGGCCGTTGCTGGAAGAGAGAGAAGTGCAGCTTCTCTCGGCCGGCATTGACGAGAACCCGTTCGCGTACAAGGACATCCACGAGGTGATGGCGCAGCAGGCCGACCTGGTCGAGATCGTCGCCCGCTTCGACCCGCGCATTGTCCGCATGGCCGACGCCGGAGAGCCGCCGGAAGACTGAAGCGGAAGGCGGAACACCGGGGTTGACCGGTGGCTACGCGTCGTGCCTTCCGCTTTCCGAGTCTCGACGAGGAGGGATGGACGGGTCCGGGGGCTGACTTGTTTGGTGGCGGAGCACCGTTGCCACCGCCGGACGAAAGCTCCTGCCGCCGTGTCACGCACTCCCTGTATCCGTTTACGAGCTTCCACCCGGACCTCGGGCGCCGGTCCGGCCCTCGTCGGCCTGCTGCTGTTGCTGCTGGCCGCCGTCCCCGGCCGGGCCGAAACGACCCTCACGGTTTTCGCGCAGGCGTACACACCGGAGATTACTACGGGTGACAATCCGCGGCCCCTGCACGAGTTCACCCGCCTGGCCGAGGAGTTTGAGCGCCTCCATCCCGATGTCAAGGTTCGGTTCCTCAAGAGCCCGGTGGGTGACTTTCGCACCTGGATGCGGACGCAACTCCAGGGCGGCATGGCGCCGGATGTCATGTGGGCTCATTCCACCTGGACCAACGAAGATGCGCGGTACGGATGGTTCGTCAATCTGGACCCCTATCTGGAACAACCGAACCCCCATTGTGCGCCCGGCGTGCGCGGTCGAGCACGCTGGCGGGATCAGTTCTACTCCGAAGCGACGAACTCCAAGCGGGCTCCCGACGGCCACCTGTATTCCCTCCCGATTGACCAGGTAGAGACCTGCATCTTCTACAACCAGGATCTGTTCGATCAGGTCGGGGCAAAGCCGCCGAAGACGTGGGGAGAGTGGATGGAAATCCATCGCAAGCTCCAGGCGGCAGGGATCATCCCATTCCTGATGACCGGCGCCCAGGAGATGCGGCTCACCTGGGCGCGGCGGATCTTGAACGATCAGCTCTGGGAAGATCTCGTGCCGAAGATGGACGTCCGCACCACAGAGGGATGGGGGTTCCCCGGAGTGGACCAGCAGGAGTTCATCCGCGCCCAGCGTACGGGCATCTTCTCGGTACGCAACCCTCGCTACCGCGAACTCCTTCGTCTGCTCAAAGACTGGTCCCGCTACTGGCAGCGCGGCTTCCTGGCCGCGCAAGACGATCGCCTGTTCCGACTGGGCAAGGTCGCGATGTGGTGGGACGGAAGCTGGTACACACCCGTCATCCAGCAGGATCCGCTGCGCAAGTTCCGCTTCGGGATGTTTCTGGTGCCGCCGTTGGGTCCGGGGGACAGCCGGTACATGGGGCGGGGCATCGCCCGGGGCGTCGGCGGGGCCACCTCGATTCAGTACGCCATTACCAATTCCGCCGTCGCCGCGAAGAAGGTAGAACTGGCAGTGGACTTCCTGCGGTTCATCACGGCGCCGCAGAACATCCAGCCGCTGGTGAGCGAGGCCGGGTTGTTTGTGCCGAATGTCGTCGGACTTCAGGGGGCCCCCACGCTGAGCCTCTTCAACGAGGTGCTGCGTACCGGCGCCACCCGGTTCAACGGCGAGGATGCCGGCCCACGGTCTGCGGATCAGGCTTTCCGCACCTTGCAGGGCTTCCTCGGGGGACAGTATACCGAGGACGAGACGCTCGCGCGTCTCGAACGCTATCTGACCGTGGGGGTCGAGCAGACGCTGCGAGATAACACGGGCACCTGGCAATTCGGACCGCAGATGGAAGTCCTGCCGAATGCGACCCCGGCGCCCGCAACCGGAACCAGCGGTCCTTCACTCTTCTCTCCCGCCGCTATCCTGGGTGTGCTGCTGGGACTGGTGCTGGTAGGGGCATCGCTGGCCCTGCTGCGGCGGGACGTGCGGCGGGCACGAATCAGCTACCTGTTCGTGCTGCCGACCATCTCCCTGCTGCTGCTTTTCAGCTATTACCCGATCCTCTCCGCACTCGGACATGCATTCACGGAGTGGAAAGGCAGCGGCGCCGCCATCTGGGTCGGTCTGGCGAACTTCCAGGAACTGATGCACGACGATGTGTTCCTGGACGGCATCGGCAACACGCTGAAGTTGCTGGCCGCCCATCTCGTCATCAGTCTCACCGCCCCACTGGCGGTAGCGGAGATGATCTTCGCGCTGCGCGGTGAACGCTCCCAGTATGTCTACCGCGTCCTGTTCGTCATCCCGATGGTCGTGCCCGGCGTGGTCATCCTGCTGATCTGGGGGTTTCTCTACGATGACAACGTGGGGATGCTCAATCAGGTACTGCAGGCCGTCGGGCTCGGTCACTGGCAGCAATCGTGGCTGGGCGACCCGAAAATGGCGCTCTACTCCCTGATGTTCCTCGGGTTCCCCTGGGTCGGCGGCTTTGCACTTCTGATCTACTACGCGGGGCTCCAGAATGTCTCGACCGATGTGTTCGACTCGGCCCGCCTCGACGGCGCTTCGGGATTGCGCCGCTTCCGCTCGATTGACCTCCCGCTGCTCATGGGCCAGATCAAGCTCCTCGTGGTGCTCGGGTTCATCGGCGGCCTCCAGGGATTCCAGACCCAGTTGCTCCTGACGAACGGAGGCCCCGCCTACGCGACGATGGTGCCCGGCCTCCACCTCTACCAGAACGCCATCTCGTTCGACCGGATGGGCTACGCGTGTGCGGTCGGCGTGCTCCTCTTTCTCGCCATTCTCGGGATCACTTACCTCAACTTGAAGTACCTGCGATCCAGCACGGAGCACCAGGCATGAGACGTCAAGTAGTATCGCGCCGCGGAGTCGCGCGGGATCTGCCCCTGCACGGGGGGCTGGCACTCCTGCTGTTCCTCACGTTTTATCCGTTCGTCTTCCTCGTCCAGACGTCGCTCAAGGACAACTCTCAGTTCTTCCACAACTTCTGGGCGCTTCCGGCGCCGGTGGAGTGGAAGAACTACCCGCAGGCGTGGGAAGCAATCAGCCCCTACATCGGCAACTCCGTCTCCGTGACGGTCACGACTGTCCTCGGAACGCTCGTGGTGGCATCCCTCAGCGCCTATGCGTTCGCCCGGCACCGGTTTCCGGGACGCGAGATGCTGTTCTATTTCGTTCTCGCGCTGATGATGGTCCCCGGCGTACTCACTCTGGTTTCCGCCTTTATGTGGATGAAACAGTTCCCCTTCGCCGGCGGCAACAACCTGTGGGGGGAAGGCGGCAACGGCCTGCTGAATTCCCATCACGCGCTGGTGCTCCCCTATGTGGCGGGCGGGCAGGTCTTCGCCATCTTCATCTTGCGCAGCTTCATGGCGGCGCTTCCCGAGGAACTCTTCGAGGCGGCGCGGCTGGACGGAGCGTCCGAGTGGCGGCTGTACGCACAGGTGGCGCTGCCCCTGTGTCGCCCGGTCCTGGCCACTGTCGCCGTCATGGTCACCCTCTCTACCTGGAACGACTACGTGTGGCCGCTCGTGGTCCTCTCGGACGAAACGCAGAAAACCCTGAGCATCGGCCTGGCATTCTTCCGGGGCGCCTATCAGACCACCTATGGCCCGCTGATGGCGGGCTACGTCATTGCCTCACTGCCATTGCTCGGGCTGTTCCTGCTGACGATGAAGGCGTTCATCGCCGGCCTGACCTCGGGAGCATTGAAAGCGTGACACACCCGTCTCCGCCGCCGCTCTCGCCCATGATGCTCGGCACCGTGCAATTGGGTATGCCGTACGGGATCGCAAATGCACAAGGGCAGCCGAACTATGACGAAGCGCGGGACATCGTGCGCACGGCGTGGGAGGCGGGTGTGCGCTGGCTCGACACCGCCGCGGGCTATGGGGAGAGCGAGGCAGTTCTCGGGCGTGCGCTGGCGGAACTGGGGCTGCGAGACCGGATGGGTGTGGTGACCAAGCTCCGGTGGCTCGACGACATCGCGTCCGATCCCGCCGCAGCCCAGGCCCTGATCACACAGTCAGTGCAGGAGTCCCGAGATCGCCTGGGATTGGAGACGATCCCGATCTGCCTCTTCCATCGTGAGGAAGACGTGGCGCAACTCCCGGAGTTGCTCGCGCTTCAGGCACAGGGCCGGATCGGCGCCGCCGGGTGCTCAGTAATGACGCCGGAGGCGATGGCACGGATGCTGGCGTCTCCCGGTCTGGCGGCAATCCAGGCGCCGGTGAGTGTACTGGACCGGAGATTCGCGCGGGCGGGCCTGCTTCAGGCGGCGGCGGACCGCGGCATCCCCGTGTTCGCCCGCAGTGTGTACGTGCAGGGGCTGGTGCTTCTGGCCGAGGAGCGCATTCCGCCGTTCCTGAACGAACTCGTGCCCGTGCTGCGCGCCCTCTGGGGCCTGGCGGCAGAGGCGGGACTGTCCCTGGGAGAACTCGCCCTCCGTGCAGTATTGGCGGAGCCGGGCGTGCAGTGCGTGGTGGTGGGCGCCGAGACGGAAGCGCAGGTGCGGGAGAGCGCCGCCTACGCTGCGCGCGGTCCCCTGCCGCCCGATCTTGCCGCCGCCGTCCGCGCCGCCGTCCCGATCTTACCGGATCAGCTCGTGATGCCGCATTACTGGAAGAACCGGGAGCCGTCTACCCCTTGACGGCCCCCGCCATGAGTCCCTCGCTGACCTGACGCTGGAAGATCAGATAGATCGCCATCGTGGGCAGCAAGACGAGCAGCAGCGCTGCAAACAGAGCGCCGAAGTCCACGCTGTACTGCTGCCTCTGGGTGATCTGCGCCAACCCCAGGGGCAGGGTGTACCGCGACCGATCGGTGATGAGCACGAGGGCCAGTGGGTATTCGTTCCAGATCCCGATGACGTTGAATACTCCGGCCACAATGAGTCCGGGGCGCGCGAGGGGGAGCATTACCCGTGCGAAGGTTTGCCAGCGGCCGGCACCGTCTATGGACGCCGCCTCGGACAGTTCGTTCGGGAGCGCTCGGAAGAATCCGGAGAGCACAAACACCGTAAAGGGCAGCGAGTAGGCGACGTACACCGCTACCAGCCCAGCGTAATGGTCCACGAACCCTTTGGGCGCGATCCCCGGGATGCGGGTTTGGTTCAGCAGCAGGAACAGCGGCACCACCGCCAGGAAGATGGGAAACACCATCCCGGAGACGAACGTGTTCATCAGAAACTGCGCTCCCCGAAACGGGAACCGCGTCAGGGCGTAGGTAGCCATCGCGCCAATGGCCAGAATCAGGAACACGGAGAGGATCGTGAGCGTGCAACTGTTCCAGAAGTAGGGTCCCAACCCCGGCTCACCGGACATTCCGGACCAGGCCGCCGAGAAGTTCTCCCAGCGCGGGCTTTCAGGCAGCGCCCAGGCACTCTTGAAAATCTCCGGAGTGCTCTTCAGCGAGGTGTATACCAACCAGATCAGCGGGAACACGATCAGCAGCGAGTAGCCGCAGAGCGCCGCGTAGACGAACGGACTGCCGCGCCGCATCACTCCACCCGCCAGATCCGCTGCAGCAGCAGCGTAATGCCCATCACCAGCACGAAGTTCACCGCTCCGATAGCCGTGGAGTAGCCGAACTGCTGCTCCACAAATCCCTTCTGATACAGATAGGTCAGCGCCACTTCGGTGGCGCCCCCCGTTCCGCTGGGGGGCGCCATGATCCAGACCAATGCGAACACGTTGAAGGAGTTGATGACCAGGTAGATGACCGATAGACGCAGGATCTCATTGAGCAGCGGGAGGGTGATGAACCGGAAACGCTGGCGCTCGGTGGCTCCGTCCACGATGGCGGCTTCGTTTACGTCCGCCGAAATGCCCTGGATCCCCGCCCGCAGCAGCAGCACATAGAAGCCGAGCACATACCAGACGTAGGTGAGCGCGACCGCCGGAAGCACAGTGCGTGCGTCGGCCAGCCACGTGACTGCGAGTGCGTCCAAGTGCAGCGCGCGGAGGGTGGCGTTGACCAGACCCCAGTTCGGGTTGTAGAGAAACATCCAGAGGGTCGAGACCGCGACCATCGAGACGACGTTCGGGAACAGGAAGAGCGCGCGAAACAGCTCCACCCCGCGGAGCCGCTGGGCAAGCGCATTTGCGAAGAAGAGCGCCAGCGGGATGATGGTCAGCGCCACGATCACGAGAAAGACGAGGTTGTGCCCGAGCGCAAACCGGAGCTTCTCGTCCCGTAGCAGTTCTGCAAAGTTGTCCAGGCCGACAAAGGTCATCCGGCCGGACACGCCGCGCCAGCGATGCAGCGCTACCCAGAACGACTGGCCCATGGGCCAGAGGACGAGGAAGAAGTAGAGCAGCAGCCCCGGCGCCAGCAGCCCGACCACAAACCCCGCCGTACCCCAATCCGTCTTCCGCCGTCGTTGTGCTGCTCCCACGCGTCTGCTCCCGAAGGCGCCCGTGCTTCTGGGCGTCTCCAGCTTCTAAGTTGGGGGATGAGTGCTCTCTGTCCCTCCCCATCGGGGCGTACGAATGTCGGAGCGCCCCCTGTGGACGCCCTACCGGATCAGGCCACCGCCGTATACAACGCGGACCAGTAGCTCCTGCTGAGCGAAGCGCGGCTCTCACCCACTTCCGGAGCACCCACAGGCGCCGCCCTACCGGAGGAACACAAACTCCTTCACGTTCATGAGCACATGGCACAGATCCCCCCACGCGGCGAGGTCTTCCGGCTTGCCGGGCGCACGTTCGGCGAGGAAGGCGACCGCCGAAGCGACCTCGTTGCCCGTGGGCGGGCGGGCGAATGCCGCCTCGTACAGCCGCTCGATGCGAGCAGTGGCCGTGGGCGCGGTCTCCCGCAGCGCGTGCAGTGCCCAGACCTTCGCCTGTTCTTGCACAAACGGGTTGTTCATCAGCGTCAGAGCCTGCGACGGCACAGTGCTGACGCTACGCCGCCCCATCGTGTTGAATGGCACCGGGTAATCGAACGCCAGGAACATCGGGTTCAGGAAATTACGGCGTACAGCCAGATAGATGCTGCGCCGTCCATCACCATCCAGCGGCCCGGAGGTCGCGGGGCGTCCGCGTCCCTGCAGGTAGTCGGTCAGGTGCGGCATCACGCCGGGTCCGAACTGCGCGCGATCCAGGCGCTGCGACACCGCAAGCACCGTGTCGCGAATGACCTCGGCCTCCAGGCGGCGTACCGGCATCCGGTGCAGGAGCCGGTTCTGCGGATCGGCCGCCTCGGCAGGCGCCTCGCCGCGGCTGTCCATGCGGTACGTGCTGGAAAGCACGAGCAAGCGGTGCAGGCTCTTGGGCGACCACCCCAGTGCGGGTGCAGCCGGTCGGGCGAGGGGTGGCCGGGTCGTCCCTGCCTGAGTCCGCAGCCGCGAGCGCGCAGCCGTCCGCCGGGACCGATCCGGATGCGCCGAAGCCCCGGTCTGCGGGGGGGGCGCGGTCACGGACGCGGGCGCCACCGATGAGAACGCCGTAGCCAGCCAGTCGAGCAGGGCCGGATGCGTCGGGGGGTCGCCACGGAGTCCGAAGTCGTCCGGAGTCCGGACCAGTCCCTCCCCGAAGAAGTGCTGCCAGACACGGTTGACGGCAACCCGGGCCACGAGCGGCCGGGAGGCCCGCAGGACGCGGTCCGCGAGCACCAGGCGGCCGCTTCCGACGCCGGCCGGCGTCTGCCACTGCCCGGCGAACACCGTCAGGTAGCGGCGCGGACTGACATCACCCAGGGCGCGATGGTCCCCGCGGATGTGTACCGGCTCATCTTCCCCGGTGCCGTCGGTCATCGCCATTGCCCAATTCGGGGTGGGGATGCTCTCTTCCAGTTTCCGGTATTCAGCGAGGAGCCGCTCCATCTCCGGGGCCCCGGCTGCGGTTCCTCCCGCCGCGGGGGCGGCCCCCAGAACATCGGTGGTGAGCGCCCAGTTCAGGAGCGGCAGGAGAACGTCGGCGTCCGGATCGCCGGACAGCGTGTCGTTACGCCACGCCGAAAGGGCCTCATTGAGCCCCCGGGTGTACGCCTGGATCAGATCCGCGGGGGCGCGCAGTTCGCTCGCGCTCAGGACCCGATCCGCCACCGGATTGACCGGGACGGGGGGAGGGGTCTTCCCAAAGCAGATCCGGTCCACCGCAAGGAAACCCGGGCCTGAGTCGAGGAACTCGAAGTACGCCTGGTGACCGATCCACTTGCTCACGTCCATCCCGAACCAGGCGGGCTGCGGCCCCTGTTTTACGGGTATGGCCAGCCCCCCGTAGATCGGATTCCGGATGCGCTGGAAGTTGTCCACGACCAGCCGGACTTCCCCTTCCCGCCCGGCCGCGCGGATCCAGACGTGCGGGTGTTCCAGCGTGAAGGTGCGCGACCGGAGTGCACCGTGCAGCCGATCCGCGGCAGCCGCGCTGTAGGCGACGCCGGGCTCGATTACCCCATCCGCCCCGCACGAACCGGGCGCGCCCGGTCGAGTCAGGAACCTCCGGGTGGGGCCCTCTCCGAACGCGGCGCCGGTGACGGACCAGCCCTGGTAGTTCGAGTGTTGAAACTCTTCAAATACGCGCACCGGTTGCGCAGACGCGTGCTCCCCGCCTCGGCGAAGCAATGCCTGCCGTTCCTGCTCGAAGTCTTCGCCGCGCCGTGCACCCAGTACGGCGAGCGGATGCCAGGGGTCGGCGGGGCGGGCTGCGGCGTCCTTCAGGATGCGCCGCCAGCTTTCGACGCGCGGGCCGGCGTTCGTCCGCCCCACGAGGGCGTGTTCCAGATCCGCCGGCATCTGCCGGATCGCCGTCGCGAGCCGGGACGCTGCGGCGGGCGGGATCGTGGAGTGGAGACGAACATTCAGGGAGACGAGCTGCGCTACCGACTTTCGCGCCTGCTGCGGATCGGCCACATCCACCGTCTGATAGTGGGAACTCCGGAGGTAGCCGAACAGGGCGTAGTAGTCCTTCGTCGGGATCGGATCGAACTTGTGGTCGTGGCATCGGGCGCAGCCGAGCGAGAGCCCCAGAAACGCCTTCCCCAGCACGTCCATTTGATTGTCGTATCGCTCCGCCTCGTCCACACGAAGATCCACGGGCGAGTGCTTGCCTTCGCCCAACCACCAGAACCCGGTGGCCAGAATGGACTCATTGAACTTCCGGTCGGGATGCAGGCGCGGCTCCGACAGCAGGTCACCGGCGAGGTGCTCCTGTACAAACTGATTGTACGGCACATCAGCGTTCAGCGCGCGGATGACGTAATCCCGGTAGTGATAGGCTCCAGCCTTGTCGAAGTCGAACTCGTGCCCATCGGTTTCGGCGTAGCGCACCAGATCGAGCCAGTGCCGCGCCCAGCGCTCGCCATAGTGCGGCGAGGCGAGCAAGCGGTCCACCACGATCTCGTACGCCCGGGGGGACACGTCTGCCAGAAATGCGCGCACTTCTTCCGGCGAAGGCGGCAGACCGATCAGATCGAACGTCACCCGCCGGATCCAGGTGCGCCTATCAGTTTCCGGAGCGGGGCGGAGTCCCTTTGCCTCCAGTTCCCGAAGCACGAACGCATCCACTGGCGTCCGGACCCACCCTGCCTGCCGAACTGCCGGAACCTCCGGGCGCAGCAGCGGGCGAAACCCCCAGTGGGACTGCGGGTTCGCGACGGCTGCGGAGCGGACAGGCAGGGGAGCACCCCAGACGGCTCCTCCGGAAATCCACTGGCGGAGGTCCGCTACTGCATCGGGACTCAGCCGCCCGTTCGGAGGCATGCGGAGCGCCGACCCTTCCTGGCGCACCGCCTTGATGAGCACGCTGTCGTCCGGCCGTCCGGGGAGTGCGGCCGGGCCTCGCCCGCCGCCTCGCATCAGCCCCTCCCGGCTATCCAGGCGCAGCCCTCCCCCGGGCGTGGGACTGCGATCGGAGTGGCAGGAGTAGCAGTGCTGTACGAGCACCGGCCGCACCCGCTTCTCGAAAAACTCCTGGGCATCGGCCGGCGTCGGCGGAAGGGACGCGGCCCCGGGGGCGATGGGCGGTCCCGTGGCCCCTCGGAGCGCTGCAGGCGCCGCAAGCGCCGCCACTCCGGCGAGAGCCAGGAAGAACCCGGTCGCCTGCCGGAGCCTGACCACCCCACGAATTCGGCCGCACCCTCTCATCCCAGCCTCCCACTGCGCCATGGATTCCACCCCACCACACAGGTCCCGATCCCTGCGGGGGAATGTCCGATCTCGTCACCGTTCGCCCGCCTCTCGCCGTTCAGCCACGTTCTCGAAGCCCGAGAATCCCAGCGTTCAACCTCACTGCACGGGACTCCGGCGCTGCACTTCAGCTCCGAGTCTGTCACCCTCAACCCTATCGCCATTGCGCGGCGATGCACGGTTCACCGTTTCACGTGCGCCCGACGCCGGAGCGTCGCCTGTCGAGGAGGGAGGTGAGAAGCCCGCGGCCGGAGTGGCCTCTCCCCTCGTTTCTCACTCCGCTCCACTCACTCCTGCAAGGTGCCTGCCGGGCGGATCGGGCTGGTTGGCGGCCCTCCCGCAACTCGCGGCAGAGTGGCGGCATCCGGCGCCGGGGGACTTCCCGGGATGGGGAGATCGCGGAGCCCGCGCGTGGCCAGATCCAGCCGCCGCACAGCTTCCCGATTGAGGACCCGCGTGATTCCCGGACGGCTGTGACGCTGCAGCGCGGGTAACTGCGCCCACGCCGCGGCGCGCTCACCGGGTGGAAGTTGTTCCAGGACGTCCAGCAGTAGCGCCACCAGGGACTCCTGATCGCTCGCGCGGGCCCTGTATAGCCAGGCAATGACGGACCACGCGCACGCCAGTCCGAAACCGATCAACCCCAGATACACCACGCCGTACGCACAGAGTAACCCTCCCAACCCCGGGTCGAACGCTACGCGCAGGACCTTGTCGAGCGGGCGAGGTACCGAACGCAGTGTGTCACCGAGCAGCGCGTGCACAGCGGGCAGCATCGCCGGATCGGCCCGGCGGTGCAATTCGTGCCGCGCCGCTTCCGAACGCTTCCACTCTACGCGGCACAGATCGGTCAATAGCTCGGACAGTGGGCGGTGGGCGAGCGATTCTGCGTTCTCGCCGTGCGCTCCGGCCCCGCACGGCGCGGGAACCCTGTGCCCATCCTCTCCAGACGCGGGATGCGGCAGTGATTCTTCGGGTGGGGCACCGGCGCCGTCCGCGGGCCGGCCGAACACTCCGGTCGACTCGAACAGCACTTCGATTTCGCTCGTTGCCTGCGACACCCGGCGGCGAGAACAGCCGAGGAGCTGTGCATTCAGATCCCAGAGGGATGCGAGGGCTCGGCGGAGTTCCCTGGTGGGCGCGTGTCGGGCTACTGTCGCGAGTGCGTCTGCACATCGTGCGGCTCGGATCAACGCGTGGCGTCGCAGGTGCAGCGTGAGCGTACCTGCGGCACACAAGAACGCCGGCCCAACAGCGGCAACCAGGCTTCGTCGTTCGGTGCCGGCTCCAAGCAGCAACACCGACCCTGGCCAAAGGGCCAACAGGGCTACGGCCACCGCGACGTCTTTCGCGGTAAGGGCTACCTGTGTGTCCGTCCGCATCCGGCGAATCAGTGCGGGCACGGCCTGCGGCACCGCTGTTTTCGCGAGGCCGAGGATGGCGCTCTCCCGCACCTGGGCTTGAGAATCTTCCAGGGCCTCGCACAGGAGTTCCCCGGCGACGGAACCATGCTCCGTCAATCGGCGAACGGTGTCGCGGCGCACACGCCACAGTTTGGAGCGCATGAGGAAACGGAGTCGCCCCAGTTCGGCCGGGTCTCCTGCGTGCGGTGGCAGGCTGCCGAAGGCGATAGTCGGGGGCGCGGCCTTCGCGGCAGTCGTTGTCTCGCCGTCCGGCGCCTGTGCGTATCCGCCCCCTTCCGGGTAACTGGCCATCTGCATCGCAGGAGTGTCGCCCGGGCTCAGCGTCTTTGCGCCGGAGGCCAGGCTCGCTCCAGGATCGGCAACTCCTCCCCAGGCGGGGTCCCGGCGGGCCCCGGCCCCGGCAGTTCGTCCACCCGCGGGCCACCGGCTCTCCCCGGCAGTGGAAGATCGCGCAGCCCGCGGGTCAGCACTTCCAGCCGCCGGCTCGAATCGCGACGCTGTGCCAGGCTCCCAGCGCTCGCGAGTTGTCGCTGGAGCGACTTCAGGTGCTCACAGGCGACGGCCCGTTCGGCGGGGGACACCCGCTCCAGGATCCCGAGCAGGGCTCTCCCGTGTTCGTGGGACTCCAGCACTCGCAGACTCATCGCGTACACCCACAGTCCTGAGGCTGTGAGCGTCAGTGCCAGGATGTTCCCTGTCGCGTCCGGGGCCGGAACTCCGGCGTGGGGATTCATAACGCCATAGGCGGAGTGGCTCACGTTCAGCGCTCCCCACACAACCCAGAGAGGTCCGGCGACAGCGGGCAGCCAGCGAACGGCCCGATCGGCGTCGGGGGAGCCGAAAAGGAAGCAGCGCTGCAGTGCCGTGCGCAGGGGTACGATCGCGCGCCCATCGCCCACCGTAGCCAGGGCGCGGGCAGCCAGAATGCGAACCTCGGAGCGCCGACTGTCGAGTGCGGCGCACACCCGGTGCATTGTAGACAACTCCACGGAGGGGGAAGCCGGCGCCGCGGGCGCTACCATCGCCCCACCCGGCAGACTGAGCAGCAGGCGCCGTACCTCGGGCAGGCGGGAGAGCGCTTCGTCTTCCATCGCCGCACTGCGCGGATCGCCCGTTCCGGCGTTCTCCGAAACTTCGGGAGCCAGCCGTCCCGAGGGTGCGAACAGGTCTTCGATCGTGCGCACGGTCTTCCGGAAGCGGAGCCGCGCGCCCCCCAGGAGATGGACCTCAAGGCGCCACAGCGGGGAAAGCGCCTGGCGCAGGGCGGGGGTGGGGGAACGCACCGCGATCTTTGCCAGCGCCTCCGCCGCGGGCTGGCCGAGTTCCAGCGTCACCCAGTGGAGTCGCAGAGCCCCGAAGTACGCCAGGAACCCGGCCAGAAAGCAGCCGATCGTGGGCGCGGGGGAACCGGGCGCCGCCGCGCTCAGCAGTCCGAGCCCGACACAGACGATGACGGCGAGAAGCAGGAGCCGCACGCCCGACCAGAACTGGCGGGGCGCTCCCTCATCCAGCAGGCGGGTGGGGATGGCGGCCAGTGGCCCGACGGCCCGAGGATCCCCCATCTCTCCAAGGGCGGCGGCGGCGGCGGCCCACACCCGATCATCCCGATCCTGCAGTGCCTCGCACAACAGCGGGACTGCTCCCGGTCCAAAGGCGGAAAGCTGCTGGACGGCACGCACACGGTCCCGCCAGGAGCGCGACTCCAGGTCTCGCCGGAGAGTTCGGAAGGCGGCCAGATCGGCGGTACCGGGCGCGCCCGGCGTTCCCCCCGCGGGCGGGGGAACGCCGTCAATAGCAAGGGCCGAATGGGTCATGCCGGGGATCTCCGAAGCGTTTCCATATTCTATTCCGCCCGACGGAACTTCACCCCTTCTTGCAACGAATGAACAAGCCCACCGTTGTGAGGCGGCGGCACCGGCGGTGTGGCGCGCAGGAATCCGGTTGTCATCACGCCGAATTGCGGGGCATGGCCACTGCATCATCCCAACCCATACCCCCGCCCAATCCCTACGATCAGGCTGCCCGCTTCCTCGCCCGCCTCGATCCACTCGGCTTCCTGTGCTGGCTGTTCGCGGTCGTGGGCCCCGCCTTTCGCTTTTCCCGCTGGCTGGACACCCGAACCGTCCCGTTTCCCGGCGCCCGCGACCGGACCTGCGACACCGTGGCGGAGTTGCTCGATCCGGCCCGACCGCGGTGGATCACCGCCTGCCCGGTGGAATTCCAGGCCCGGCCCGACCCGGACATGTGCGGGCGCCTCGGGGAGTACGTGGGTCGTCTGGCGCAGGCACTCCGCAAAGGGCGGGGCCGCATGCCGCGCTACGGATTCCTGGCAGGACTGGTAAACCTGACAGGACGGCCGCAACCGCAGGGTCTGGAGTGCCGCCTGCCGGGAGCGCCCCAGGTCTGTCTGCACTTTGGAATTGCCGAGCGCAATCTGGCGGGCGAGAGCGCCGCCGCCCTGCTGGCGGACATCGCCGTGGGGAAGTACTGCCGCGCCTTGCTGGGGTTCATCCCCTTGATGCAGCGAGGGAGCGACGTGGCTACAATAGAGGAATGGAAGCGGGTGGCGGCGATGGAGCGGTCGGTGCCACTACGAGCGAACTACCGGGATCTGGCGCTGGTATTTGCGGAATTGGCGCGCAACAAGACAATTTGGGATGCCGAACTGAAAGGATGGAGCGAGATGCGCTCGGCGCTTGTGGACAACTGGAAGGCGGAAGGACGCGCGGAAGGACGCGCGGAAGGACGCGTGGAAGGACGCGTGGAAGGACGCGTGGAAGGACGCGTGGAAGGACGCGTGGAAGGGGAACAGCAGTTGATACTGGCGTTGGGGAGGAAGCGTCTTGGGGAACCGGACGCGGCGGCGGTACAGCGGCTGGAGCGGATCGTGGACGAGCGGGAGTTGCGCCGACTGGCGCTGCGGCTCGTGGATGTCGAAACCTGGGATGACTTGCTGGAGCGGTAACTGACACGCCGCCCTCCACGCGGGGCGGGCGGAGACGATCGACCCAGGCTGTTGCGGCGCTGCAGACCTCCTTCGCCAGTCCCTTGATCGCAGATCTCTGCTGCGGTTCTTGCCCCTCCGAGACGGGTCACCCGGCGCCAACACCGGGAGCAGAGCGAGTAGTCGAGGGGCCGCCAAAGAACGGTCGGCGATGCTGCGGGCAAACTATCAGCATCTGGCGCTGGTATTCGCGGAGTTGTCTCGAAACAAAGCGGTCTGGAACGCCGGCCCGAAGGAATGGAACGAGATGCGCGCGGCGCTTGTGGACAATTGGAGGGCGGAAAGACGCGAGGAAGAGGGCACCGTAGTTGATGCTGGCGTTGGGCGGAAAGCTGTTCGGGGAACCGGACGCGGCAGTGGTACAACGACTGGGGCGGAATGTGGACGATAATGAGCTGCGACGTCTGACACTGCGGGTTCTGGATGTGGACACCCGGGGCGAGTTGCTCGAGCGGTAGGCGCCGGGCCGCCAGCCCTGTCGGTAGTGCAGGCGAGAAAGGAAGGCGATGAGTCTCGAACTGTTTTCCCTTGAAGGCAAGGTAGCCCTGATCACCGGGGCGAGCAAGGGGTTGGGATACGAAATGGCGCGCGCAGTGGCGGCAGCCGGGGCGGACGTGGTCATCACGTCACGGCATCTCGCGGAAGTCTCGGAGGCCGCAGCCCGGGTGCGAGAGGAGACGGGCCGCCGTGTGTTGGCGCTGGAGGCGGACGCGGGTCGAGCGCAGGATGTAGATGCGATGGTGGAACGCACCGTTGCGGAACTGGGGAAGCTGGACATCCTGGTAAACAACGCCGGAATCAACCGCCATGCCTATGTGCACGAGCAGAGCGAGGAAGACTGGAACACGGTGCTGCAGGTGGACCTCACCGGC
>SYMT01000526.1 GCA_005805375.1 Actinomycetota bacterium | reverse complement strand
TTGACCTTCGGGGTACGCCCGAACTCGCCGGTCCAGATGACCAGCGTCTCGTCCAGCAGGCCGCGCTGCTTCAGGTCGGTCAGCAGCGCCGGCACCGCCTGGTCGGTGATCGGGAGAAGGGAATCCTTGATCGTCTTGAAGTGGCCCTTGTGCGTATCCCAGATGAAGCCGCCGCTCATCCGCGAGTAAAAGACCGTTACCAGACGCACCCCGGACTCAACCAGCCGCCGCGCCAGCAGACAGGACTGCCCGAACTGGGTGCGGCCGTAGCGTTCGCGCATCGCATCCGGCTCCTCGTTAAGGGAGAAGGCCGCCTTCACCTTCGGAGAGCCGAGCATGCTGAAGGCCCGCCCGTGATACATCGAGATGCCCTGCCCGGCGGCCGTCCGCTCGAAACGCCCTGCCTGCCGATCCAGCGCCGAGAGGAGCGAGCGGCGATCGTCCAGGCGTGCGGGGGAGAGACTGTCCGGAAGCGTGAGTTCCGGGACTGCGAAGTCCTTCTCGTTCGGATCGCGCAGGATGACCAGCGGGTCGTGGCGCTTTCCCAGGAATCCGGCGTGCTGTCCCGGTGTCTGCGTCGCATCGCGGATGAGAGTCGGCAGCGTCACCGCGGTCGGCACCTGGGGCGGCGCCGGGCGAAAGACGTTCACCACGCTCCCGTAGGCCGGCATCAGGGTCGGGCTGTCGCGCAGATTGATGTCGTTCCGCGGGGGCGGGAACCCGGTGAGGGCCGTGTAGCCGCCGGGATTGTGGCTGCTCATCACGTGCGTCATGCTGCGGATGATCGCATACTCGTGCGCCAGTTTCGCCATGTTGGGCAGCAGTTCGCAGACCTGGGTGCCCGGCACGCTGGTCGGAATCGGCTTGTACTCGCCGCGCGACTCGGATGACCCCTCCGGCTTGCAGTCGAAGCTCTCGAGGTGGCTGGGTCCGCCGAAGTTGAAGAGCAGGATGACGGACTTCGCCCGCGGACGGGGCGCGCCGCCGCCGGACGCAGCCAGCGCCTCTCCGGCCAGGAGTTCGGGCAGGCTGAGGCCGAATGTACCGATGGCGCCCGCCTGCAGCATGGCGCGCCGGCCCAGGCGATAGGCCTGGCGGAACTCCGCACAGGATGGGTTCAGGGAAGATCGCTCACTCATTCCGGTTTCCTCCGGGGATCAGTGCCGCAGCAGGAACTCTTTCGTATTCATCAGCGCCCAGGCGAGATCCTCGAGGCCCGCACGCCGATCCTTCTTACGTTCCAGATAAGACGCCGCCGCCCGCGCCTCATCCGAAGTGGGCTGCCGCGCCAGTGCCGCCAGATACAACTCGGCAACGGCGCCCTCCGCCGGGACCTCCGGAGCAGCAAGCCGGGTGATACGATTGGCCGGAGCGCGGAGCATTCCATCCACGGTGCGCCCGCCGATCAGCTCGAAGGACTGGCCGAGGGTCGTATCGGCATTGCGCTCACAGTCGCATACGGTTTCGCGCGCCGGCTGCCCGAAGAGCCGCAGGAAGCCGTTGGGCTGCCACGTGGGCACGACGCGGGTCACCCGGGTTTCGGGGCCATAACCCGGGAAATCGGCGGGGGCGCCCGCCACGTTGCGGATCGCTTCCAGCATCTGCTCGGCGCCGAGACGCCGGACCGCTGCATGTGAGAAGTAGCGCTCGTCGGCGGCGTTTGCAGCATTCGCATCCGCGCTGAGCTGGTAGGTGGCGGACGTGAGAATTGTCCGCATCAGGCGCCGTTGATCGAACCCGGAGCGGGCAAATTCCGTGGCCAGTGCGTCCAGAAGGGGGGCAATGCTGGCCGGATTCGAGTCGCGGAAGTCATCCACGGGGTCCACGATCCCGCGCCCCATCAGGTGGGTCCAGACGCGATTGGTCATCGCTCGCGCGAAAAAGGGATTGTCCGGGCGGGTCAGCCACGCGGCAAAGGCAACCCGTCGATCGGGGGAGTCCGGCGCGGGCACGCTGGTGGGATCATCCAGCATCCGCGGGGGTATCGGGCGCCCGTCCGCCGGGTTCATCCACTCTCCCTCGCGACCCGGCAGGATCATCTCGTCCCCGTGGATCTCCTCGGCGTCAAACCGCATCCGGCGGGGCTTGAACTTGGTCTCCCGCGTGACCCGGGCGAAGTACGCCGCCATCCCGTGATAATCGGTCTGCTTCCAGCGGTCCGCCGGATGGTTGTGGCACTTCGCACAGTTCAGCCGGACACCCATAAAAATCTGGGCCGTGTTCTCGGCCAGCAGATCTGCGGTCCGGGTGCGGCGATAGTAGGCGGCCGCCGGGTGGTCGTAGGTATTCCCCGTGGCGGTGAGCAACTCACGGGCAAACCGGTCCATCGGCTTGTTCTCAATGAAACTCCGGCGGAGCCAGCCATAGAAGCCCTCCATCCCGATCGGATCCAGAGTGCGCTCCTCGGCCCGCAGCAGGTCCGCCCACTTCACCGCCCAGAAGTCGGCCACTTCCGGCCGGACCAGAAGCCGCTCCACCAACCGGTCCCGCGCGACCCAGGCAACCCCGGACAGGCGGGATGGGGCCGACGGCACGCCGCCCGGGAACGCCGCCATCCTGCCGGCACCTCCCTTGCGCTGCCCGGCGACCGGGGCGAGGGCAGCGTTGGCCGCTCGCGGTGCGCCGGCGCCTGTTTCCTGCGCGCACTCCCGGAGGAAGGCGGTCACCTCTTCCGGGGTCGGGGGGAAGCCCAGGGTGTCGAGATAGACGCGGCGGATGAAGGTGGAGTCGTCACACACGGGCGAGGGGGGCAGGCGGAGGGTGCGCAGCTTGTCGAGCACCAGCCGATCCACGAGGTTGCGCTCGGCATAGGCGCGGAACAGAACGGGGGCGCGCACGGGCACAAAGGCGAGCTTCGCCGTCTGCATCCGGCTGCCGAACCGGACGTTGATCCCGGCCTCACCCCCCTCCGGCGCTGCCGCCAGCCCACCCGGAGTCACCGTCACGTTGTCGTCGCTGCTGTCGTAGCAGGCGAGCCGGGTCACGTCTTCTTCGCGCCCGTCGGCGTAGCGGGCCGTCACCCGGAATTGCTGGGCGAGCGCTGCCGCGCCCGGGCGCCCTTTGGGCGTGGGCTTCTTGCCCTCGGCGTAGAGCACTCGCTGCAAGGGGAAGACCGTGAGGCTGACCAGCGCCGGAGTCCTCGCCAGGTCGCTCGGCGCACCCTGGGCAATCCACCGGCCGAGCATCCGGGCTTCCTCGGAATCGGCCGCGAAGCGGAGGCCGCCGAGGTGGGGGAGAGCGCCGATGGGTTTGAGCAGCACCAGACTGCGGCCGGGCTCGGCACGGTTCAGGCGGCGCACTCCGGCTCCGCGCGCCAGCGCATCATAGTCCAGTTCGGGGTCCTGTCCGCGCAGGCTCAGCTTCAGCCCGCCTTTGCCGTTCGCATTGCCGTGACACACGCCCTGGTTGCAGCCGGCCTTGCTGAGCAGCGGGGCGATCTCACGCACAAACGACACCGGACGCCCCGCATCATCCACCGTGCCGACCGCAACCGATGCCTCCGCTGCTGCCCGGCCCAGACGCACCACGAGTTGCGCAGTTCCCGGGCGGAGGCCGGCAATCCGTCCCGCCCCCCCGAGCGCCGCCGCGCCGCCGGTCACGCGGGCCGACACCTGGCGTGTGACATCTCGCACCGTCCCATCCGGCAGGCGTGCCGTGACGAGCCACTGGGTGCTCGCCCCGGGACCTGCCAGCCGCAACGCGGCGGGCTCGATCTCAATGCGTGCCGGAGTCTGGCCGGCCGCAGCCCATCCGGGACCGGCCGTGGTGGCGGAGAGCAGCAGGACGATGAGCGGAGTGCGTTGCATAGCGGACATCGGGAGTACAGGGGCAGGAAACTCTACCAGAGCCCCGCCGGGCGCCGCCTGGGCAGGATCGGGGCCGTCCCAGGAAACCAGGACTCCCGCTCCTATGTGTCTTGGAGTCCCGGTGATGCAGGGTGTTTCGGGAAAATCTCGTTCCGGGCATCCGGTGGAAGCGGAATTCTAGCGCGGGCCTCGGGTTCTTTCCTCGCCCCGCCTGCCTACCACCTCAACGGAGCAGGGGAGCTACAATCGGTGAGAGGAGAAGCGGTCCGCCGGGGGGAACCCACTACACCAACCATGCGCGCATCATCCCTCCTGCTCGCCGGCTTTCTGCCGGCTGTCGGCTTCCTGCTGACCTCCCCCGCCATCGTCCGGGGCAGCGCCTCTCGCCCGCGGCCAACACCGGCACCGCGGGTGGCGGTGAGCGCAGCCCCCCTGCGAAAGAACACCATGACCGGAATCACAGCCGCCACTTCCCAACGGGTGCATCCTGTGCTGATCCGCAACGAGCACAATCCCTTCCTGCGCATTGTAGTGAACGCGCCGGACGACGGGGCGCAGGTGCTGGCGTTTCGGATCTCTCTGAACGGAACCGGCGCCGTCAAGGGGGTGGATGCACTGGAACTTTTTGCGGCCGCCGAGGGCGGGGAGTTTTCCCCTGCTGCTCCGTTTGGTCTCCCCGCGGCAGGGGAGCGCAAAGTGGAGTTTCGGGGAACCCGGCCCCTGCGCGGTGGAGAGAACGTTTTCTGGCTCTCCTGCCGGCTGAAGGCGACCGCCGGCCTCGGGGGGCGGGTGGGAGCCGTCTGCACTGCCGTGGAGACCTCCGCCGGCACGGTGGAGCCGCTGAACCGCACCCCGGAAATCCGGCATCGGATCGGGGTGGCGCTCCGGAAACACCGGGATGACGGCGTCCATACGTATCGGATTCCCACGCTTGCAACCACAGCGAAGGGCACGCTTCTCTGTGCCTACGACATGCGCCGCCGCATGGGTCGAGACCTCCAGGAAGACATTGACATCGGGCTGAGCCGCAGCACCGACGGCGGGCGGACGTGGGAAGCACCCCGGATCATAGTGGACATGGGGGAGTACGGAGGCCTGCCGCAGGAGCAGAACGGCTGCAGTGATCCCGGCATAGTGGTGGACCGCAAGACCGGCGAGATTTTCTGCTTCGCCGTCTGGATGTGGGGCAAGCCGGGCAAGCACCAGTGGAACGATGACGGTTCCGAACCGGGCTTTGAGATCGGAAAGAGCGCCCAGTTGCTGATGGTGCGCTCCCAGGATGACGGCCGCACCTGGTCGAAACCGGTCAACCTGACGCGCGTCCTGAAGAAGGAAGAGTGGTGGCTGCTCGCCCCGGCGCCGAACCAGGGCATTCAGCTTCCGGATGGCGTGCTGGTGATGCCGATGCAGGGCCGCGACGCCCACGGAGTGCCCTTCGCCACCATCATGCACAGCCGGGACCACGGCGTCACCTGGACGGTCGGCAATTCCGCCTACCGTCAGGGGAACGAATGCCAGGCCGTGCAACTCGGGGACGGCTCGATCATGCTCAACATGCGGAACGACAACCCGGACCGCTTTCGGGCCGTCTACGTAACCCGCGATCTGGGGCAAACCTGGGAGCCGCACGTGACCAACCGCAGCGCCCTCATCGAGCCGAACTGCAACGGCAGCCTCTACCGGATGGACTACCGCGAGGGAGACGAGGCGCGGCATGTGCTCCTCTTCGCCAACCCGCACACCCAGGCAGGCCGCACCCACCACACGATACAGGTGAGCGACGACGACGGCCGCACCTGGCCGGAACACCGCCATCTGCTCCTTGATGAGGGGAGGGGCGCCGGCTACCCGAGTCTCAGCCGGGTGGACTCCCGCCATGTGGGGATTGTCTACGAAGGGAGTCAGTCGCACCTGGTGTTCGAGCGCTTCACCCTGGACGAGTTACTGCACCGGTAGTACGGGGGGCACTGCGCCGGGAAGCCGGCGGGACGCCGGCGTTCCCGGGGGTGTAAATGGTGAAAAACGGGAAACGCATTTGGTGAAAATCCCAGAACTCCATGGATCGCTAATTCGCCTCTGCCCGGCGCTGGGGTTTGTGCCCGACCGCCGGGCCGCACCGGGGTAAGCCCACGGTGCTACTGCCGAGGAAAGTGGCGATGCCACTCAGGTCGGCGGGGGACTGCAGGAGGGCGTCCTACCGGAGGACAGCGGCCCTGACTCGGACTGGATGAGGTGTGCTTCGCACGGATCCAGCATGAGTTTTTCGCGGTTCGGACCTCGACACAGATATGGCGGCCCGGCTGGGTGGTCCGCCCGTAGATCCGGGCCGCCTCCGCCTGACTGCCTGTGTCGTCAGTCCCTTCCGGTCGCTCGGGTTGTACCCCTGCAGAGCCCTATCCCGCCGGAAGCTGGTTGCAAAACAAATATTCTCTTGCCTGCGAACCGCAGCCGCGCGCCGCGCTTCAGGCACTCCCACTGGACGCGCCTCTGCCGGCAGCCGGCGCACGAGCAGCCCACGAGCGGCACCCTCATCCGCGCACCTCGCCGGTCTCCGCAGCCACGGGGCGCGTGGCCAGGTGGTAGCCCTTCGGGACCCCACAGGCCGTCTCGTCCCCCAGCGTTCGGAACGGATCGTAGGGGGACTGGTGCACGGCCTCGACGCAATGGACGGGCGACAAACCTCGGTTGTTTTCCCCGAAGTGCGGGGACCGGTTGTATTCCTCGACCCGATGGTCGAGCGCTCCGGTGATCTCCGTCCACGTCCCGCGCCGCGCAAACTGCGTCAGGAGGTTGGCCGCGCACTCGCGGGGCGCTCGGTTGAACCGCTCCACTCTCCCGTGGCTGCACCCCGGGCACGAGATGCCCGATCAGCCGCGGAGGGCGAGCACTTCGTTGACTGCGTCTTCGACCGCCCGAGTCTGCTGGTTCACCTGAGTTACGGTGCTTTGCAGTGCTCCCACATCCGCCGGCAGCGTGGCCGAGTTGGCCACAGCCATGCGAGAGAGGCTTGCCTGCACGAATGCCAGCGACTGCAGGATGAGCTCCTGCTGGGCCTCGGCCTGTTCTTGTGCCGGAGCCAGCGCGCGGGCGTCCGATAGGCGCTGGGAGCAGAGGGAGATGCTCTGGTCCATGGTCGCACGCGCCCCGGCGTCAGATGAGGCATCCCGCAGGCGGACCAGTTCAGCAAGCTCATGCTCCAGTCCTTCGATGGACTGTGCCCGGAGGGCACCCGCCCGGGCGGCGAGGGATTGCCGCACCGGCCCGTCCAGCTTGCGGTAACTGGAGAGGAGGTCGTTGAGTTGGGCCAGGATTTCGCCCCGTGCCGCTTCGGTAAGCGTCCGCTCTGCGTCGCTCAGTGAGGCCACCCCTTCACAGTAGAGCTTTTCCGCCGGGCTTAGCGCGATCAACTCACCGGCGTTCCGCATCACCTCCGGGTTTGCGAACTGCGCTAACTCCTCGTGCGTCCGACGCAAGCCACGATGGACCAGCCCCACCGCCAGCGCCTGCATCGCCACGAGCGCGGTCACGGTAAGCCCCGGACCGGAGGGTGCGAGCAGGGGAACGAAGGCAAATCCTCCGACGAAGCAGGCGGCGGCGGCCCAGAAATGGTAGAAGTTTCTGCGCTGGGTTTCCCGCCACTGGCTGATCGCCTCGCCCCGCAGCCGAGCTAGTCCAGGCTCACCGCCACCCTGGGCCGAAGTGATCTGCGCCATTCGCTCTCTGATCGCGAGGGCGATGACGGGGTCAATATCCTGGCTTCGGATGGGCATTTGTCGGTCGGCGCCTCTGGATGGTGACTGCGCGCCGAGAACTGCCCGGAGGGGGGCTTCCTGGCGCGCTTCAGATCGTTTCCGCACTGACAGACCGTCAGTGCCTCGTTCGACGCAGCGCTTCGCGCGCCCTGTCGGAATCGCGAACCACGCCACCGACGCTGGGGCTGCACGCAGGACTACTAACGGAGCGGCGTGCGATCCGGTTACGCGAGGACGCGGATCTCCGGGAGTGCCTGGCTTCTCTCCTGCGCTGTGGGTCAACCGGCAGCAGAGCACGATATCTGCGCACTCCGGCGACATCAAGTGACCGGCAGAGCCACACGTTGATGCATCCCGTACCCGAGCCACGCGCATGAGCAAGTGGTCCAGCCGGATATCCTGGAAAAAAGGCATCTCCCGCACGAAAGGAGTGTGTGCCGGCACTCGTTTCTCTCTCCACTCCCACTCACTCCTTCGCCAGCGGGAAAACCGTAGGAGCCGCAGAAGGCGCCACCGGTACCGGGAGCGCGTGCTGGGGGAGCAGGAGGCCGGACAGGAGGATCACGGCGAGCGTGATCGCAATGACACCAAACCCCACGACGCCGCGCAGTTCGACGTCGGTGAGCGGGCTGCGCCGGCGACGCTGGAACACGATCCAGGCGAAGAACGGAAGAAAAATCAGAATCGGAAAGAACGCCGTCCAATCGAACATGCCGCGTATCTCCTGCTCTCGGCACTGACTGAAGCTGCGCCGGACGCGTGGATCAGTCGCAAGAGCAAACTCATTGTACCGGGTCCCGCTCCAGAAGACTGGGAACAATCAGGGAGCAACGGAGGCGAGTGCCCCCGGGCGCGCGGAATGGCGGCGGTTCTGATGGGGTAGCTCAGATGATGGCGGTGCGTCCCCGCCACAGGGCAGCAGCGTCCGGGGCATCGGCTGGGCGTTCGACAATTCCTGTCACGGGACCACGTGCGATAGGAGTGAACGGAGAGAAGAGAGTGCCGCCATTGGTTTCTCTGTCCTCTCCACGTCACTCCTGACGAGAGACGCACTCGGGTTGATGCCTACCGGAAGTGAACATCGGCTGCGTGAGCGCTACCGACGCCTCTCTGCATCCGCATCAGATCTTTCTGGCGGGGGGTGAGTGTATCAAACCACTTCTCGGGGAAGCCGTCGTGGGGATCGAGCTGAAAAAGCAGCATGGACTTGCGGTAATGGCTGAAGAGGGCATGGCGATCGCGGGAAGTGCGATTCTCGCCTCCGCCGTGCCAGCACTGCCCGTTGAAGATCAAGACGCTGCCGGCGGGAGCCGTCGCGTGATGGATGTAACTGAGCGGCAGACCCTCCGGGGGCGTCGCGTGGCCGCTCCGGTGGGTGCCGGGGATGATGCGGGTGGCGCCGTTCTCCACCGTGAAGTCGTCCAGCATCCAGACGGTATTCATCATTACCGGCGATGCCGGGTTGAGCATCTCCGCGGGGATGTCACCATGAATTTGTTGATCGCCGTCCCCGGGGCGCACGATCCGGGAATTGAGGCTGCCCAGGATCAGGGACCTGCCGAGAAAGTGCTCCAGAATCGGAAGCGTCCGCGAGTGGTCAATGATCGGGAGAAACACGGGGTCCAGGGTCACCAGATTACTGACGTGTCTGGCAGAGCCACCATGTTTGTGCTCCTCGCCGAACTCTCTCGCGCAACGAATCAGGGTTTCCCGCAACGTTGCAACGTCCGCGCTCGTCAGAACCGCCTCCAATACAGTGAAGCCGTAGACCTCAATCTCTTGAACGGCCTGAGCTGCTTCCGGGGTCACTTCCATCTCCTCTGCCTGCCATCCATCGCTTCACGCCGAATGCCCCCGCACGGGCCGGGGCTTGCAGGAAAGTTGTATCCGGGAATGGATGAGCGCGCTGACCGACGCCCATGCCTGACCGGCATCGCGAGCCCGCAAGAGGATGCGAATACCGGCCGCCGGCCCGGAGCAGCAGTCGTGGGGCGACCACGGGGGACCGCCTCTGCCTCCGGGCGTCGGGCACCGCGGCCGGCATGCGGGACTCCGAGCCCGTCCGCCGGGTGTTCGCTGTCGCCGCCGTGGGGGGCAACCACGGGGGATTGCCCCTACGCTGCCGCATCACTCCACCGTGACGCTCTTTGCCAGGTTCCGCGGCTGGTCAATCTCGCAGTCGGACAGGCGAGCGACGTGGTAGGCAAGCAACTGGAGGGGGAGGATCGCCAGCACCGGCATCAGCGCATCTTCGGTGTCGGGCACCCGAAACGCCCACCGGCAGTCCTCTGCGGTCTCCGCATCACTCTCGCGCAGGATCGCCAGCAGCCTGGCGCCGCGCGCGGTGACCTCCCGCAGGTTGCCCGCCAGCTTGGTGCGCAATGGTGTCTGCGTCGCGATTGCAACTGCCACTACCTCTTCGGTCACCAGGGCCAGAGTCCCGTGCTTCATCTCTCCGGCGGCCAGGGCTTCGCTGTGCCGGTAGCTGATCTCCTTCAGCTTCAGCGCGCCCTCCTGGGC
>SYMT01000525.1 GCA_005805375.1 Actinomycetota bacterium | reverse complement strand
GGTCGCGGTACTGTCGTTCATGAAGGGCGCCGGAACTTCGGATCAGCGGGAAGAGGGATTCCTGAAAGGAATCAAGGCATTCCCGGGGATCACCGTGGTCGGCATCGAATACAGCAACAGCGACTCGGAGAAGGCCCGCCAGCGGATGGAAACCATGCTGACGCAGCATCCCGATCTTGCCGGCGTCTTCGCCTCGAACGAACCCAATGTCATCGGCGCCGGAGGGGTGTTGGAGGAGCGAAAGCTTGCAGGCAAGGTGAAGCTGGTCGGGTTCGATGCCGCCGAGTCCGAGATTCAGTACCTGGAGAAGGGGGTAGTCCAGGCGTTGATCGTGCAGGATCCGTTCAAGATGGGCTTCGAAGGTGTGCGGGTGCTGGTGGAATTGATCCGCAGCAGCAAGGCGCCGAGCAAGCGCCTGGACACCGGCGCCCGGGTGGTCACGCGGCAAAACATGCAGGAACCGGCGATCCACAAGGTGCTGTTTCCCCTCAAATAGGAACGGGGCAACAGGGGAACACGGACGCGGCGGCGCCGGATCCCGCCCTTGACGCTGCTCGTCTCGCCTGCGAGAATGGGCAGCGTCATTAGTTTCTGGACCCGCTGCGGCGGGGACGCGAAGGAGGACGGACGTGGGCAGCGTGTTCGACGTACTGCGGGAACGGGGCTTCGTGCAGCAATGCACCGACCCGGCCGGGCTGGAAAAGCTCCTCGGCCTGGAATCCGTCACCTACTACGTCGGCTACGATCCCACGGCCAGCAGTCTCCACGCCGGCAGCCTGCTGCCGATCATGGCGATGGCGCACTTGCAGCAGGCGGGGCACCGACCCCTCGGCCTGATCGGTGGCGGAACCACGCTCATCGGCGATCCCAGCGGCAAGACCGAAATGCGGCGGCTCATGTTGGCGGAGGAGATTACCGCAAATGGGGTCGCCATTTTGGGGCAACTCCGACGCTACCTCACGCTGGATGGCACTGCGGGCAGCTTCCTCAACAATGCGGACTGGCTCGTGCCGCTGAACTACATCGCTTTTCTCCGGGACATCGGTCGCTACTTCAAGGTCAACGAGATGATCCGGGCCGAGGCGTACCGCCAGCGTCTGGAACGGGAAGAAGGGCTCTCCTTCATCGAGTTCAACTACCAGCTCTTGCAGGCGTACGACTTTCTGGTCCTGGCGCGGGAGCACGACTGCCGCCTCCAGATGGGGGGCGACGACCAGTGGGGCAACATTCTCGCCGGCGTTGATCTGAACCGCCGGATAGATGGCCGCGAGTCGTTCGGCCTTACATTCCCACTCCTCACCCCCGCGCGGGGCGAGAAGATGGGCAAGACGGCCCAGGGGGCGATCTGGCTGGACGCTGCGCGCACTCCACCGTACGAGTTTTACCAGTACTGGATCAACGCCGACGATCGCGACGTGCCCCGGTTTCTCGCGTACTTCACGTTCCTGCCGATGGAGGAAGTTCGGCGCCTGGCGGCGCTGGTGGGAGCCGAGATCCGTCACGCGAAGGCGGTGCTCGCGTTTGAGGTCACACGGCTCTGCCATGGCGAAGCGGAGGCAACTGCGGCGCGCACCGCCTCGCGGGCTGCCTTCGGCCACACTGACGGCGACGCAGCGGCGATCCCGACCACAGAAGTCGCCGCCGAGCGCCTTGTCGGGGGGATCAATATCGTGGATCTGCTCTGTGAGACCGGTCTGACGCCCTCCCGCAATCAGGCGCGCAACTTGATCGGGCAGGGCGGCGCCTACGTGAACGGGGAACCAGTGCCGAATCCGGAATTAATCCTGACGCAGTCGCACATTCAGGATGGCGCAATCCTGCTCCGGTTTGGGAAGAAGAAGTTCCACCGGGTTGTGCTTGGCGCATAGAGCCCGTGCTTCGGGATCATCCACAGGTCAGAATGCCGCCGGGGACCCGGGATTCCCCGGCGAACTAATCGCTGCCGGCGCCGAGCCGGTCACATCATCGGCGGCCCGTACCTGCGATGCAGCCGAAGTCAGAGCGAGAAGGACGCCGGCGCACATTGCCAGTAGAGTGACGCGGCGAAGGGAAGACGACGGTGCGGTCATGCGGGTTCCTCGAATGGTAGGGACGGCACGGGCAAGGGCCACGTTCCTGCCCGCGGCCGAGCCACGGCGGGTTCCACTATGAACAACCCGGGACGAAGCCTGCCGGTTCCCACGAGTCTGTTTCCCGACGAAGTCTGGCCGCTCCCACACACTGCGTGAACCCGGAGCAGGAAAATCAGGGAACGCCGCCACGGCAGCGCGGGTCCAAATTTCGAGGGAGCAAGGCCCGTCTGTCGACAGCCGGCAGCGGGAACCCTATTAGTAGAAGGTTCTCTCTTCGTCGGCCCGTGCCCCGCGACCGGGGCTTGCACCTCGCAAGAAGGGTGTTTCGAGACCGCACGAACGGGATATCAATAGCAGACGATCGAGACGGAGCCGCCCCACGGCGAACCTCCCCGGAGAAGGAGACTGAACGATGAAGCTGACGAAACGCCTGCGAGTTGTGGCAACTTCCGCCATCCTGGGAACCGCTTTCATGGCGGGAGCGTCGCTCGCCCAGAAGTCCTCAACCCGCACCGTGCCGAGCAACACGATCCTGCGCGCCGACCTGGACGACCAGTTGAGCAGCCGTACGGCGCGAAAGGGTGATGTCTTCATGGCCACGCTGTCCAACAAGGACTACAGCGGCCTTCCCGAGGGCACCCGGTTTCAGGGAGTGGTCACCGAGGTCCAGATCGCTGGAAAGGACAAGCCGGGGATGCTCGACGTGCGATTCCAGAAGGCAATCCTGCCCGGCGGCGCCACGGTGTCCTTTGCCGGGGAACTTGCAGACCTGGACAAGAAGAACCTGCGCCGGACCAGCACCGGGCGTCTGGAGTCGAAGGCGCCCGGCAAGCGGTTCGAAACGAAGTGGGTCGGGTACGGGGCCGCCGGCGGCGCTGTGCTCTCCACGGTCCTCGGCGGGGGCACGTTCCGCGGCGCTCTTCTGGGAGCCCTGGGCGGTGCAGCCTATGCATACATCAACAAGAACAAGAAGAAGCACTACGACGAAGTGGAGATTGCCCAGAAGACCGAGTTCGGCATCCGGGCAACTCAGCGCCTCACCTTCACGGACAACTCGCGGTACCGGTACGCGACGTACGACCCCTCAAGCGATCGGGATCGCGATCGGGATCGTTAGCCTCGAACGTCCGACACAGAACAAAGAGGGGGCCGCACGCGGCCCCCTCTTTGTCGTACGGGCGTTTCAGACTGCCTCCCAGGTGCGAATGTCTCTACAATTGCCCGGCCCGACTTCCCGCCTGGTAGATGATGCCGTCCCCCACCGTCCCCCCATCTCGCCCCCCGGCTGCCGAACGCCACTCGGCGGGCTCCCCGTCCGGTGATCGAGCGCAACCGATCTCCTGTAGCCCATCGGTGACGTGGCGCTCCGTGGGGCTGTCTCTGCTGTTGATCCCCTGCAACGCCTGGTGGTTGGTGCAGATGGAGCTGATTCGCTACTCAGCGCATCCGACCACCCTCTCACTCTTCTTCAACGCGGTCTTCGTGCTGCTTGCCATCACCCTGGGCAACGCGCTCGTCGGCCGGGTGCGCCCGGCCGCTGCGCTGCGGCGCGGGGAACTCTACGTGGTGTACACGTCAGTTGCCCTGGCGTCCGCTGTCGGGGGCCACGACTGCCTGGAGATCCTCGTGCCGATGCTGGCCTGGCCTTTCCGCCACGCCGATCGGGACGGCTGTGATCGCTTCCTGCCGGACCTGCCGAAGGAATGGATGGTCTCCGACCCGGCGGTGTACGAGTCCTACTTTCGCGGCAACGACACGCTGTACCGGTGGAGCTATCTCTCCGGATGGGCCGGCCCCGCGTTGGTCTGGTCCCTGTTCCTTGGCGCGCTGCTGCTCGTGATGCTCTGCGTGAACGTGCTGCTCCGGCGACAGTGGACCGAATACGAGCGCCTCACCTATCCGATCCTGCACCTTCCCCTGGAGATCGCTTCGATTGGGCCCGGCGGGCGACTGCCCGCGCTCTTCCACAACCGGTTGTTCTGGATCGGCTGCATCCTCGCCGGCGGCTCGGATGCAATCAACGCCCTCAATCTCTACTACCCCTGGATTCCGACCGTACTGGTTCCGGGACGCGGCGCCAGCTACCTGGACCTGCTCCCCTTCCTCCCCGGACGACCTTGGACGGCGGTTGGGTGGACGCCCATCTCGTGGTATCCGTTCGCCATCGGACTGGGGCTGCTGCTGCCGGTGGACTTCCTCTTCTCGTCCTGGTTCTTCTTCCTCTTCTGGAAGCTCCAGAAAGTCGGAGTCGCGGCGCTTGCCTGGGATCAGGACCCGCAATTCCCGTATCCGAATGCGCAGGCGTTCGGCGCCTACGTCGCCTTCTGTGCCTCCACGCTCTGGGTGAGCCGCCACTCGCTGGGAGCCGTTGCACGCACCGTGCTGGGGCGCCCGGGCGGAGCGGACGACCGGCGCGAGCCGATCCCCTACCGGTGGGCAGTCGTGGGCATCGGGCTGGGCCTCGCGATTCTCACGGGGTATTGCCTTCGGCTGGGAATGGACCTGTGGTTGGTGCCGCTGTTCTTCGCCATCTACCTGGTCCTCGCGCTGTCCATCACCCGGATGCGCGCCGAACTCGGCACCCCGATCCACGACCTGCACTTCACCGGGCCGGACTGGATGCTGAGCCAAGCGATCGGGACGCGCGACCTGGGACAGGGAAATCTCACCGCATTCGCGATGTGTTTCTGGTTCAACCGCGCCTACCGGGGCCACCCCATGCCGCACCAGTTGGAGGGATTCAAGCTCGCCGAACAGGCGGGCGGAGGAGTCAGGGAGTACCGGCGCTGGTTCTTCTGGATGCTGTGCTGCGGGGTGATCGGATCACTCGCCGGCATCTGGGCGATGCTGCATCTGAACTACGACTTCGGCGCCCTCGCCCGCGCGCGGGACAGCTACGGCAACGAAGCCTATGCCACGCTGGCGAGTGCTCTGGCCAACCCGAAACCGGGCAACCCGGCAGTGCTTTCGGCGGCGTTATCCGGGTTCGCGTTCGCGCTGTTCCTTCAGGCCATGCGCGTGCGATTCCCCTGGTGGCCGTTCCACCCGCTCGGGTATGCCGTGACCTCAAGTTGGGAGATCAATCTCGTATGGATGCCGCTCTTCCTCGCGTGGGTGGTGAAAGTAGTCCTTTTACGCTATGGCGGCCTCCCTGCCTACCGGCGGGCCCTGCCGCTGTTCTACGGGCTCATGCTGGGACAATTCGTGGTCGGCAGCCTGCTCAATCTGTGGGGCATCGCCACCGGCACCCCCACCTATCAGTTCTGGGAGTAGGGAACCGGAGGCTATTTCTCCTCCGGTTCCACTGTTCCGGTGGGAAGTGCGCCTTCCTTCACGTAACGCCGCACGAGTTTCATCGCCCGTTCTACCTTCCAGGCAGGGATCCCCTGGTCAATCAGCGTCTGAGCGCCCCGTTCGTACACAACAACTTCTTCCTGGATCTCCACCTCCGGCGCCGCCGGGGAGACACTGGTTTTCTTCGGAAACAGCCAGCGGAACATGCCGCCTCCTTTCAGCACCCTGCGCGCGAGTTCTCTCCGGCAACGCACGCGCCCCGCGGACACTCCGATGTCCTGGTGCGCGCGATGCGCTCAGTCGCCCGTCGCACCGGCACGCCCAACCCTGGACTTCAATCAAGGCTCGGCGTCTTTCCCGAATTATACTCTGCGCAAGACCACGCATGGAATCGGCTGAGAGGCACAGCGACGGGATCCCGTCACCGCTCCCACCGCCGGCCGCCGTTGGGGTTGCCCCAGCCGACGCTTCCGGCGGGTGCTCTCCGAGGCTGCGGAACTCGCCGCATCTACTCCGGCCACAACGGCGGGCGCGCGCCCGGCACCCACGCCGGGATTGCCGCCGATCAACCCGCACGGTCCGGCGGGCCCGCACACGCACCGACGATCTCGCGGTCGTGCGTGATTCCTTTGTCCGCCGCGCTCGCCCTCTGCGACCCTGCGGACATCATTCGACACGGGCCACGCGG
>SYMT01000524.1 GCA_005805375.1 Actinomycetota bacterium | reverse complement strand
CCTCCGGCGGGTGAAACCCGGCAGGTACGAGGTCAGGCGGCGGCCCAGGGCGCAGCATAGCACACGGCAACGCAGCGGAACCCACCCTGGCACCAGCACTTTCCGGAAAATCCGCTTGACTCTCTTTGGGGTATCTCCGGCGAAACTTGCAAGGTCGCGCTTCAACCCTCGGGACGGCGCTCGTAAAACTCCCGAGGGGGCGCGTCCACTCTCGGCGCGGCGCCGGCGAGGCTCGCGCGCTCGGGCCTCAACTCTCGGCGCAGCGTCGGGGAGACTTGTCGGGTGGCGCTTCAGCTCTCGGCGCGGCGCCGGCGAAACCTGCGAGGTGGCGCTTCAACTCCTGGGGCAGCGCCGGCGAGAGAGGAAACCCCGACCCCGGCCTGAGCGACGCCCGCTCCACGCCCGGGGTCCCTTCCGGAGCGCGCCCGGGCCGTGCGTGCGCTCACTGATGCGGCGGACATGCCGCCGGGCGGCCCTGGAGGAAGGAGTCCCGGCGCGGCGCGAAAAAAGTGTTTCCAACATTCGCCGTCAACCTCGCACTACTTCACACAGTCATCATCTCAGCCCCGGGGAGACAGCACCATGTTCCCATTCCTGAAACGCCAGGCGTTCACGCTCATCGAGCTCCTCGTCGTCATCGCGATCATAGCCATACTGGCCGGCATCCTCTTCCCGGTCTTCGCACAGGCCCGGGACAAGGCGCGGCAGGCCGCCTGCCTTTCCAATCTGCAACAGGTTGGGATGGCCGTGCAGCTTTACTCGTAGGACTATGACGAGAACCTGCCCGCGGTCAACGTTTACGGCAGATTCCACCCTCTGCATCCCATTTACGGCTGGGCGTTGTGGGTGAAGTGGCTCGAACCGTACGTGAAGAACAAGGGGGTCTACATGTGCCCCTCGGGCCCCAGGGGCACGTCTCAAACGGATTTCGGTCCGGCCACCGACCGCTTCGTCGTGAACCTGGGCTACAGTGAGTACCTGTTCCACGACTGCTACTGGAGGCCGGTGAACAACTGTGCGAACCTCGCAGTATTGAGCAGCGTGCCGGCCGGTATCTCGGGCGTCTCCGTGATCAGTGACTCGGCGTGGGATCCGATGTTCAACGACTGGAGCAACAACGACAGCCGCGGGACCCAGTGCCCCGGTGATGATCCGAACTTCGGCCTCTATCGGCTCAAGTACGCAGTGGACCCGCCCTGGCAGCTACCTCTTTCGTGCCGCAGGCGACACGAGGCGGGCGCCAATGTGGTGTTTGCCGATGGGCACGCGAGGCTGATCCCGGCTGGGTGGATTCAGGGCGGCTACGCGCTCCCGTGCGAGACCCCGGTCATTGGCCCGGAGAAGCCGCCGTGTAACTAACGGTGCGGTGAAGCGAGTCCGCTCGCTTGCGCAGCCCTGAGTAGCCCGGGCAACCACGGGCAGAGATTTTCCTGGGTCCGCAAGACAATGAGACCGGGGACAGGTCGGCGGTCCTGGGGCAAGATACACAGGATAGGGACCACAGTATAGTGGGCCCGCCGCTTTATCTTTTAGACAAAATGCCGGTCCACGCAGCCCTGCGGAGGGCGTCCGTCAATATCCTGCCCAACTCTTCGGGCGGTCGGAGCGCCTTCTCGCCGAGCGCTTACTTCCCGGCCCTCCGCATCGGCACGACCTCCCGTGGCGAGGCATCCAGAATATGAGCGACTCCGGCTTTGGTTGAGACCAGGAGTTTCCGGCCGTCCGGACTGAAGAACGCGGTGTGTATTCCTCGCGGCTGAATATTCAGCGTGAGCAGTTCGCGTCCCGAAGTGGCGTCCCACAGCCGTGCCCCCACGCCGGCGGTCACAATCCGCCGGCCATCCGGGCTGAACGCGGCCCACTCCAGCCCGGGTGCGTCCTGGCAGAGCGTGCGCTGTCCGCGCCCCGTGGCCGCATCCCACACCCGTGCCGTCCCGTCGTAGCTCGCGGTCAAGATCCGGCGCCCGTCCGGGCTGAACGCCGCCGAGTATACGGCACTGGCGTGCCCCTTCAGGACGAGCAGTTCCCGCCCTGTGGCAGTCTCCCACACTCGCGCCGTCCCGTCCTCGCCGGCGGTGATGAGCCGCTGCCCATCGGGCGCGAACGCCAACGAGCGGATCCCGCGCGTATGCGCCTGGATGATGAGGAGTGCCCGACCGGTGCCCGCCTCCCATACCCGGGCCGTTCCGTCATCACCCGCCGTCACGATCCGCCGCCCGTCCGGGGTATACACGGCGTCGAGCAACCTGCCGTCGTGCCCTTTCAGGACGAGCAGTTCCCGTCCCGAAGCGAGGTCCCACACCTTGGCGCTGGCGTCCGCGCTGGCGGTCACGAGACGCTGCCCGTCCGGGCTGAACGTGGCCCGCCGGACATGGGCTGTGTGGCCCCGCAGTACCCGGATTTCCTGGCGGGAGGCCACGTCCCACACCCGCGCCGCATTGTCCAAGCCGGTCGTCGCGACGCGACTCCCGTCCGGGCTGAACCGGGCGCCCTCCCCCCCCTCGGCGTGCCGCAGGACGCGGTCCTCCGGACGCCCGTCCACATCCCACTCCTTGACCGTGCCGTCCGTGCTTGCGGTCAGGATCCGCTGTCCGTCCGGGCTGAATGACGGCGCACCCACGATGTTCGAGTGTCCATCGAGTCTACGGACTTCCCTCCCGGAAATTGCATCCCACACTCGCGCCGTCCGGTCCCAGCTTCCGGTCACGATGTGTCGCCCATCCGGGCTGAAGCGGGCGCCCGTTATACTGTCTTTGTGCCCGAGCAGGACCAGGAACTGCTCCCCGCTCTCTGCGTCCCACACCCGCGCCGTCCCGTCGCCCCCCGCCGTCACGATCCGGTGTCCATCCGGGCTGAACGTTACCCGCCACACACCGCCACGACTGGGTGAGGCGTGCTTGCTCAGAACCAGGAGTTCCCGGCCGCTCGTCGCATCCCACACCCGAGCGGTTGCGTCGGTACTCGCAGTCACGATCCGCGTTCCATCCGGTGAGAACGCCGCGGCATTCACCCTGTCCGTGTGTCTGTTCAGGGTGAGCAGCTCTTCCCCACTCGCCGCATCCCAGACCCGCGCCGTCTTGTCCGAGCTGGGGGTCACGATGCGCCGGCCGTCCGCAGAGAACGCTGCGAGGTTGACCGCGCCCGTATGCCCCTTCAGGACGAACAGTTCCCGACCCGTCGCTGTGTCCCAGACCCTGGCCGTGTTGTCCGCGGACGTAGTGAGCACCCGCTGCCCGTTCGGACTGAACAGCGCGTATTGCACGTTGGCCGTGTGGCCACGTAGAATCACGAGCCCCCGGCCGGTGCCGGCATCCCACAGCCGGGCGGTCCGGTCCGAGGAGAGGGCGAGCACCTGCCTTCCGTCCGGGCTGAACATCGCGGCCGTCACCCCCCCCCGTGTGCCCTTTCAGAACCAGCAGCTCCCGTCCCGTCGCCGCAGCAGAAATCCTTGCCCTCCCGTCTGCGCCTCCAGTCACGATCTCTGTGCCGTCCGGGCTGTAGTCTGCGCTGGACGACCCGACGGTATGCCCCTGCAGGGTGCGGCGTTCCTGGTGGCAGAGCCGCTCCCAGTAGCCCCACTCGAAACCCCGGTGCGAGCTGCGCCGCGTTTCCTGCAGCAACTCCAGCACGTGGGAGCAGTTGCGCGCCTCCCACTCCCGCGCAATGAGATCCATCGTGCTGGAGTAACTCAACTGCTCCGCCAGCGCGCGGCGCGTCTCGGCGACTGCCGCCTGTGCTCGTGCTTTCTTCGCCTCCCGCGCTTCGCCCGCGCGCGCCGTCTGCTCGCGGGAGAGCGCCGCCGCCCGCGCCTCGCCTTCTCGCTGCGCCTCCTGCGCCTTGAGATCGGCCCGCGCCGCGTTGGCGTTAGCACGCGTTCTTTCGGCTTCGGCTCGGGCTCGTTCCGCTTCAACTTTTGCCAGGGCTGCCGTCTTCGCAGCACTCTCGCGCCGGGCCACCTCCTCACTCCGCTGCGCCCCCCCCGCGTTCGCCTCCGCCCGGCGCCGCTCTTGGTCCGCCCGGACCGCATTCCGCTCCGCCCGCGCGCCGTTGGTCACCGCCCAGCCCGTCAGTCCCGCCATCACCGCGAGCACCGCCCCCGCCACTGCTGACGCCCGCACCAGCCCTCGCCGGTACGCCGCCCGCTGGCGCTCCACCTCGGCGTTCGGCAGCCGCGCCCGCACCCACCCCGCATCGAACACCGCCGCGTAGATCCGGTTGCGCGGCACCAGCCGGCCCCCCGCCGGCATCGCCCGGCCCCCGAGGAGACCCGGCCTTCCGGCGCTGGCCCTGCTCTCCAGACGCACCAGCCCCGCGAGCCGCAGCTTGTCCAGCAGCGGGTTGCTGTCGTCCGGCGCCACCCGCTCTCCCCCCCGGATCTTGCCGTACAGGTCCAGCAGCGCCGCCGGGTCCGCCGCGCTCCGCAGCAGCCGGTCCCGCACGAACAGCAGGTTGTCGTCCTTCTCCCGCGCCTGCGCCGACAGGAACAGCTCCCGGCACAGACCGTCCACGGCGCGAGGAGTGAGTGGAGAGAAGTGAGGAGTGAGTGGAGAGGAGTGAGGAGTGAGTGAGGGGCGGAGGGCCGCGCCTACCGGCGGCTGCCCACTCGTTTCTCTCTCCTCTCCACTCACTTCTCGCAGCCCCGAGCACAGCCGCTGTGTCAGGTACGGATGGCCTCCCGTCCAATACAGGATCCGCGCCAACCGCCGTTCCTGCTGCGCCGGCGAACCCGGCAGGCCCCCGGCCAGCGGGTGGGCTTCCGCCGCCGTGAAGTCGGTCAGTTCGATGCGCCGCCCGATGTTGAAGGGGGTGGTCCGCGTGTCCGTGATCAGGTCGGAAGGGGTCGCCACCCCATATGCGTTAACTTTAACCTACGGGAGCGTGGAAGAGGGGTAGGCGGCGCGCCTCCGCCCCTTGGTTGAGCCGCCGGCGGGGCGTGTCCCGCAACCCACGGGTCCGCCCGCGCACCTGCAACCACTCCCCGGGGGTGAGG
>SYMT01000523.1 GCA_005805375.1 Actinomycetota bacterium | reverse complement strand
GGCTTTGCACGGAGGCCCGGGTGAGTTAACCTTACGGGTACCGGGGTCACCGATCTTCCCGGTGAAGGAACCCCTCCGTGACCGATCCTACCGGAATGCAGCGGCGCCGTCTTCGTCCCGCCGTGCCTCCCAGGGATGTGCTCGACGCTCGCGTTTCGGGGAATGCACTTCGGCCCGGGTGCGGTCGGGCGAACTCGGTCCGTGCTCGTGTATACTACAGAAGCAGTGCGGCGACCTGCCCGCCGTCGCCTGCACTTTCCGCCCCCCCGCCCCGAGGAGTTTCGGCCATGGCCCGCCCAGTGACACGCCACCAAGAGCCGCCCCCTGTCCCCCCACTTGCCCCCCATTGGCGCCTGCCGCTATCCGGGGTGGGCGGTACACTGGTCCTGCTGCTCTCAGGCGTAATGGTCGGCGCTCTGGAACGCGGCAACCATCCCCGGGAGGGTTCCGCTCCCACGCTGTTGGCGCGCCCCGGGCGGATTGAGTACACCCCGCCGCCGCTCGCGATTACCGAATCCGCCGATGTGCAGCTCCAGTCCATCACGATGTCCACTCCTCCTGGGCCTTCTGCGCCTGCCGGCGCCTCGTCGGGACGTGGTTCTGATCAATCGCAGAATGCCGCCCCGGGAGCTCCGATCCAGGGAATCGTGCGCCGCCGGGGCGGCATCGGGTCGCTCGGAGCTCCCGGGGGCCCGCTCAGTGCCCAGCTTGGCGACTCCGGAGAGGTGGTCGGCCCACAGTGGTGGAGAGCACCGCTTCCGGCGGTCGTTCCCGGAAAACCGGGGGCGGTGGCGCCGGTGCCGATGATGCCGACTTCACTCCAGTCGGAGCTCCCCGATGCGAGAACCGTCGAACTCTCGCGTCTGGCAAACCCGGTGCCGCAGGCGCAGGCACGCCTCGTCGTGGCTGTGCGTGGCGCAGCGCCCGCAGCCGACCGCCCCGTCGCGGTGAGCCTTCAGGTAGTGCGACCCGTCAGAGGGCTCACGGCGGGGCAGCCCGTTACGGTGCGGGTGCAGGCAAGCACCGACTGTTATCTGGCGCTGATTCGGGTGGATGCAACCGGCCGGGGGTCGGTCGTGCTCCGAACACCGGCCCTATCCCGCAGTTTTTCCTGTTCGCTGCGGGCCAATGCGCAGGCGGGAAATGAATACCTGCTGGCGGTAGCCTGCGCGCAGCCGTTGAGCAGCGGCGATGTGGGCGCGGTCGTGCGGGCAGGGAGCACAGGATTCGGCGCGCCAGGGGGGGCGTCTACCGGCCTGGAGCCCGGGCGCGCATGGCGCGAGGCTGTGGGCGCCGCTGCCTCGCTCGGCGGGGGAGCGCAGGCGTGGCAGCGATTTGAGTGGTCCATCGCAACCGCATCCTACGCCACGCAGCCGGCCGCCGTGCCGATCCAGCTTGCCGCGAATCCACCGGAGGGCAACGTGCCGAGCGTGACCCCGGATGGGGCCAGCGTCTTGCCGTCGGGCGGGAACAAGAGTAGCTCCGAGCAGCCGAAGCCGCAGGACAAGCCCGCGCTGGAGAAACCCGCAGCGCAGGGCGCCGTGGCGGCGACGAGCGACGCCGAGAAAGCCGCCGCAGCGAAAGCCGCCGCTGAGAAGATCGTTGCGGACAAGGCGCTGGCCGACAAGGCCGCTGCCGAAAAAGCTCTGGTCGAAAAAGCCGCCGCGGACAAGGCTGCCGCCGAGAAGGCTGCCGCCGATACAGCTGCCGCCGAGCACGCCGCCGCCGAGAAAGCCGCCGCCGACAAGGCTGCTGCCGAGAAGGCCGCCGCCGAAAAGGCCGCTGCTGAGAAAGCTGCTGCCGAGAAGGCGGCGGTCGAAGCGGGCAACACGAACCCGTAACAGTTGTCGCACTCACGAAGGGAACACAGCGACCCGTGATTATCGATTCGCACACGCATGCCTGGGACCGCTGGCCGTACCAGCCGCCTGTACCGGACCCGGACAGCCGCGGCCGAGTGGAGCAACTGCTGTGGGAGATGGACCGGCACGGCGTGGATCGGGCGGTGCTCGTGTGCGCACGCATTGAGCACAATCCCCAGAACAACGACTACGTCGCCGAGTGTGTGCGCCGCCACCCGACCCGGCTGATCCAATTCGCAGACGTAGATTGCTCCTGGACCGACACCTACCACACACCCGGTGCGGCGGCACGCCTGCGGGAAGCCGCCCAGCGGTACCGTCTGAAGGGCTTCACTCACTATCTGAAGTCGGACTATGAGTGGTTTGAATCTCCGGATGGCCTCGCGTTCTTCGAGACCGCAGCCGAACTGCGGCTCATCGTGAGCCTGGCGCTCGGCGCCGGCTGGCACCCCGCTCTCCGCAAGTTGGCCCGGCGATTTCCGTCCGTCCCCTTTCTGTGCCACCACATGGCGGGGGCTCGGGCGCGTGACGCCGCCGGGCTGACGGACGTGTTCCGTTCTGCCGATGTCCCGAACATCCACATCAAGTTGTCGGGCTTTCATTACGTCTCCCGAGTAGGCTGGGACTACCCACAGGCCGACACGCATCCAGTCGTGGAGCAGCTCTACCGGCACTTCGGCGCCTCCCGGCTGTGTTGGGGATCGGACTACCCGGTGGTGCGTTTCTCAATGACGTACCAGCATGCGCTGGAAGCATTCCGCACACACTGTCGCTTTATCCCTGAGAAAGACCACCCCGCAATCCTGGGACAAAACCTCGCGCGCCTCCTGGCCGCGGCCGGCGGGTAGCGCCCTAACCGGTACGGTCGAAATCCGGGCAAGACAATCTTGCCGCAATGATGGACAACTGCGACAGGCATTGGTATACTTCGTATCAACCAGCAATCAGGCCACGCTTTCGCCTGTTCCTCGACACGGGACCCCTCTTGCCAGGATCAGGCGAGAGGGGTTTTTCACGACCAGCGTTCGGAGCGCCGCTTACGGCGCGTTTGCGGGGACCGGGCCCCAGGGCAACCCGGATGGACCCACGGGGGATGCGCAGGGCAACCAAGCGGCTGTGGGTGGGGAACCTTCCCTACTCGTTTTCGGAACAGGATCTGGTAGCCGCCTTCGCGGAGTGGGGGGCAACCGAGGCGGCCATCCCGATTGATGAAGCAGGCCGATCCAAAGGGTTCGGTTTCGTCGAGGTGGCGAGTGAACTAGTGGACGCGGCGGTCGCGGCCACGAACGGATCCAACCTCAACGGACGACCCCTGAAGGTGAACGAAGCCCGTCCGCGGGAGCCTCGTCGAGACGGCGAGGGGTACGGCGGCGGAGCCCGGGGCGGCTACAGCGGGGGCGGTGATCGCGGCGGCTACGGCGGCGG
>SYMT01000059.1 GCA_005805375.1 Actinomycetota bacterium | reverse complement strand
GATGTTGTCACTGAGGCGGGTGGGGGGTTCGGGACCACCATCGAGCCAATCCAGGAACTGTTCGATGATGCGGTGGTGGCCTTCGTGCGGCAGGCGGACCGGAGGCAAGTCGTCCACCTGGATGCCCCTACCGGCCGTATGGCGCATGATGCGCACCGTGCCGTCTCGATCCAATACGGCCGCCCCGTTCTCGCATTCCACCCGGAAGAACTCCTGGTGCCACCCGTTCTGGGAGCCGGCGCCGAGGCAGTTCCCTTCGTAGGTGGCGTGGAGCCCGTTTGCCATCTGCATCACGTAGAGCGCCTGTGATTCGCCGTCGAAACTCTCATTGGGTGGATTCCACTCCCAACCGCTGATCCGGGCGCAGTCCGCCCCGGCGAGGTTGCGGATCTGGTCGAAGTGATGCACACTCCCCTCCACGAGCAGTGAGTGGGGGATCTCGTGGCGAAACTTCCCCCACGAATTGCGCCGCCGGTAGTCGGCGGAGAACCGCGCGACCAGGTACCGCGCCGCCCCCAGATCGCCACCATCCACAGCCTTCTTCAGGGTCATGATCCTCGGGGTGAAGCGGTAGTTCTGGACGACCTGCATTTTCACTCCGGCGGAAGTGACTGTGCGGAAGATCCGCCGGCACGCTTCCCAGGTGTCGGCGATCGGTTTCTCGCTGAGGATCGGCAGGCCACGCGCCGCCGCGCCGAGGACCGCGGCTTCGTGAGCCGCCGGCGGGATGACGATGGTGCAGAAATCCGCCTCCACCTGTTCGAACGCCGCGGTCATGTCGGTGAAGCGCGCGCCGGCGGGTAGATCGAGAAAATCTGCGCTGTCATTGAGGATTTCCGGCCGGATGTCTACCAGGCCCACCACGCGCATGCGGTCGCGAAAGTTCGGAAACATGGTCCGAATCCAACCGCCGGCCATTCCGCCGGCGCCGATCATCAGACAGCGATACATCAGTGTCTGCTTTCTCTACGGGGCCAGTGCCCCACCTCTCGCCGGTCCTGCGGGCAGCATCGTCACGGCGCCCGCAGATTGCGGCTCGCGGATCTCGGCGCCCAGGGGAAACGACTGCTGCCGGATTCAGTTGCTGCCTCCGGCCGACGGGTTCCTCCCGGACCATGGTATGCCTCTCCCGGATGCAATTCCTCGCGTTCGTTACCCCTGCCGGCCTCAGGGGATTCCGGCAGCCTACAGGAACTCGCCGCAGCGGCGGGGAACTACCAGTCTGATCAGGCGCTGCCCGGGCAGGAATCGGGACGCTCTCCGTCCGTCGCGCTCGAAATGACCGCCGAAGTGCCCAGCCTCGGCTGCGCGGGGAAAGGAAGGGAGAGAGCGTGCTTCGCCCGTTTGCCGTCGGATTGGGTTTGATTGTGGCGCTGGGCCTGCTTCTCCCCCGGCCCGTAGGCGGCCAGGGAAGCGCCGCGGGGGGCCTCCCGGCCGACGACTTTGACATTCCTGGCAACGACCTGCCGCTGGGCTGGACCGACGCTTCGGAAGGAGAGGTCGAAGTCCGGTTCAGCCGGGAAACGCGGGCACCGAAGCAGGGCACGGCATGCTGGCGTGTCGCCGTGCCGTATTGGGATTCGGGCGTCGCTCAGGTGCGGCGGAACGGCCTCACCCTGCGGGCGGGGGCGCTTTATGCAGTCGAGATCTGGCTGCGTGGCTCGGGGATCGCCGTCCCGGTGACCCTCTCCCTCCGACGCACCGGGGCGCCGGGGACGGTGTACCTCACCGGACGGTTCGCCGTAGGGCGAGAATGGCGGCGTTGCACCCTCACCGGACGCATCCCGGTAGACGACCCGGATGCGGCGCTGGAGGTCGCAATCCCGGGGAGCGGAACCCTCGATCTCGATGCATTCCGAGTGTTCGAGGGCGAGTTGCCTGTAGAGCCCGACGTTTCACTGCCTCCCCCGGTGCGCGGCAACCGGATCTACAACAGCAGTTTCGAACTGGGGGCGCACGGGTGGAATGTCCCGGACCAGGTGTCGGTAGTCGCCGGTGAGTGTCCGGAGGGCCAGTCATTTGTGCGGGCGCCGGCGGGAGCGGACCCGCTCGAAGCCCGTCCGTTCGAGGCACGCCAGGGCCAGCCGTACAGCGTTACGGCCCACCTGCGTGCGGACGGCAGCGATACACGAGTCATCGTCGCGCTCGTGGAGTTGGGCGGTGCGGTGCGGGAGGAGCGGACGTTCACGCTGACCCGCGAGTGGCGCCGGTATGGATTCCAGGCATCGCTCCCTTGCAATGAGAGTGCGCTTCACGTTGTTTCCGTGCGAGTCCTTGATACGGATGACTCGTTTGACGTAGACGGCGTGCAAGTGGAAGAAGGCCCGGCCGGCGACTACCGGCCCATCCCATTCGAGGTGGCGCCCGCCGTGCCCCGCCAGGCCCGGTTTCCGCGCCCGGATTCAGTGCTGGATGTACCGGTGCGCTTTTACGCGCCTGCGGGCACGCCGGAGGGTACACGCCTGCGCTACCGGCTGGAGGGCTTCTATGGAGAGCCGGTCGGCGCCGACGTTTTCCCACTGCCCGTCGGCCCCGAGCGTGGCGAGATCTCCTTTCGGTTGCGCATTCCCGAACGCGGCACTCTCCGGCTGGTGGTGGAGGCGGTACAGCCGGATGGCATCACGTCCCGGGGAGAGCAGATCCTGACCGCGTTGCCCCCCGGCGACACCCGGTCCAACGCGAGTTCCTTTTTCGGGACACACGGCGGCATCTCCGCCCGTGGTGACTGGCACGGTCCGGCGATTGCGGCGCGCGCCGGCATTCGGTGGTGGCGCCTGGATGAGCTGTCCCCATTCACGGCGTGGGCTGCGGTCGAGCCGACGGCCGGCCGGCATGTCTGGTACGACCGGGAGGTGGATGGGCTACGCGCCCGCGGCTTCTCGCTGCTGGGCGTACTGGGCCGCACGCCTCGGTGGGCGGGACGCGAGCCGCCGGGCGAGGCGGTAGACGCGGGAGCGTGGCCCCCGGCGCGGACGTCCGATTTTACGGCCTACGTGCGGGAGGTGACCAGGCACTACCGGGGTCGGATTGACGCGTACGAGCTCTGGAATGAGCCCTGGAACCGACAGTCCTGGGCAGCTCCGCCCGCGCAGTACGTGGCGATCGCGCGCGCCGGTGCGGCGGCAGTCCGCGCCGGTGATCCCGCCGCCGTCCGGGTCGGCGGAAGCTTCTATCCGGGCGATACCGGGTTTATGGATCAGGCTCTGGCCCGCGGGCTGACCGGGTTCCTGGACGCGGTCTCCTATCATCACTATGTGAGTCCCGAAGCCGCGTCGCCGGGTGCGACGGGTCGGGACCAGGTGAGCCAGTGGGCGCGTCTCGTGCGGGGCCGGGTGGACCTTTCCGGCGCACGCCGGCCTCCGCTCTGGATGACCGAGGGTGGGGCGCCGTCTCCTCCCTTTGCGGCGTGGCTGGGCCAGGAGAGCGGCGCGCGCGCCGCCGCCCGCGCTCTCGCCAAGACGCTGGTGCTCGCGCGGGCATCCGGTGTGCGTCGCTTCTTCTACTATTCTGTCTGGCAGGACCGGGGCGCCCCCCGCTCCTACGGGAGCGCCACCCGCGAGAACTGGTCACTGCTGGATGCCGCGGGCGACGGCAAGCCGACTCTTCCTGCGCTGGCCACCTGCGTGCGCTTCCTGGAGGGGGCAGAGCCGGTGGCGCGGATCGAGAGCCGCGGTCTGCGGGCGTACACGTTCCGGCGGGGAAGCGGGTCGTTACTCGTGCTCTGGTCCCCCACCGCGCGTGCGGCGGCCGGCGAGGTCACTTTGCGGCTGACCGATCGCCGCTTGAACGCAGTGAACCTGATGGGCAACGCGGTTCCCTACCGTGAGACGAAGGGGCAGGTTGTCCTCAGTGTGCGAAACGAGCCGTTGTTTGTGGAGGTCCCGACACTCGCGCCGAATGTGGTGCAGACGGCGCTGCGCCAGGCTTCCCTCGCGTTCAGTGCGGCGAGGGGGGAGCGCCCGTAGCGGGTGTCACGGCGCCGCACACGGTGAGCGGCTACAATGAATCATCCGCAAGTTTGCGACCGAACTGCCGCGCTCCGTCGAGACTACCACGATGCAGTGTCCCTTTCCCGGCATGGACCCCTATCTGGAGCAGCGGGGGGTGTGGAAGACACTCCACAATGCCTTGCTCACGGACATCAGTCGCACCCTTCAGCCGCTCCTTCGACCCCGCTACTGGGTGGCGGTCGAAGAGTTGACGTACGAGGCCGTCCCGGACGACCTGGTGCTGTTGGGGGGACCGGACGTCAGTGTGGTGGATCTTCGTCCACCCCCGGGGGGGGCGACGGCGGGAGGCGTTGCGCTCTTGCCTCGCGTCGAGCAGGTCGGCATCCCACTCCCGGAAACGATTCGTGAGAAGTATCTGGAGATTCGGGACCCGCAGACCGGGGAAGTCATTACGGTGATCGAAGTGCTCTCGCCCACGAACAAGCGCACCGGTGCGCACTACGACCAGTACCTGCGGAAGCGCGCGACGATCCTGGGTTCACACACCAACCTGGTGGAGATAGATCTGCTCCGGCAGGGTCAGCGAATGCCGATGCGCCGCGCGCCGGGTGCCGTCCCGTATGACTACAGCATCCTCATCTGCCGCCCGCGGCTCTCCGACCGGGCGGACTTCTACCCGCTCTCCGTGCGCGATCCACTCCCCGAAGTGCCGATCCCGCTGCGGATCGGTGAGCCCGACGTTCCGCTTCCTATCGGCGCCGTGTTCGCCGCTGCGTACGATCGGGGCGGGTTCGACCTCATCGTGGATTATCGCCTCCCGCCCCGGCCGCCGCTCTCCGAGGCGGACGCAGAGTGGGCGGATGTGGTGCTCCGGCAGGCGGGGCTGCGGTAGGGATCGGTGCTGCCGCTGCAGGTTGTTTCCGGCGGTGGACCGCGGTCAGGGCAGTGCGCCGGGCGAACGCTGCTCGGGCCGCCCTGGCGCCCTGGACCCGCGGATAAGGGCTCCCGGTGATGCCTCGCGACCCGCTCCAATCGCCTCCCTGCCACGGTGGCGGTCAGACTGAAAAGACGGCATTTCTGGAGTGTTTCGCGACAATAATTGCCTTGTACCAGTACCCGTCGCGAGTTCGTGTTCAGGAGCCTCCCATGCCCGAGTCCACTGTCCAGCGCTGCCCCGGCCCACGTCTCTCGCAGGCGGGGCGCCGGGAACTACTGCGATTCGGCCTGCACGGGTTGACGGGGCTGGGCCTGACGCAGTTGCTGCAGCTCCGGGCGCAGGCGGCGGAGCAGCCCGGCGCCTCCCGCAAAGACACGGCGGTCATCCTGGTCTGGTGTCACGGGGGGCCGAGCCATCTGGAGACCTATGACCCCAAGCCGGAGGCGCCTGCCGAATACCGGGGGCCGTTCGGCGCGATCGAGACGTCGCTGGCGGGCGTGCGCTTCAGCGAGTTGATGCCGCTTCAGGCGAAGTGGATGCACCGGTGCGCACTGATTCGTTCCGTTCATCACCGCGGTCCGTGCCACGATTCGGGAATGCAGACATTGCTCAGCGGCAAGGAGCAGACCGTAAACCGGTTCGCCCAGCCGGACCACCCGGACTGTTTCTGCATCACCGCGCAGGAGCGGTCCCGGCCGGGGGATCCGGTGCCGGTCTATGTGGGGATGCCGCCATTGGCGTACTCGGGACCGGCGTACCTTGGGCCGGCGTGCGCGCCCTTCGTCGTGGGCGGCAACCCGAACGCGCCGGATTTCGTGGTGCCGAACGTAGCGCTCCGGGAGCCGGGGGCGCGGGAGCGTCTGGGACGACGGATGCGCCTTCTGGGAAGCGTAGACGGCGTGCGGCGCCTGT
>SYMT01000522.1 GCA_005805375.1 Actinomycetota bacterium | reverse complement strand
TTCTGCCCCGGTGGGGCCCCCATCCGGCCCGCGCCCCCCAAATCGGCGCTCCAGAGACGCGCGGAAATGTCCATGGACGCCCCCGGTGCGTTTCTGCCCCCGTCCGCGTCTCTGCTGCCGCCCGTTCCGGCCGCTGGGGCTCAGTTACGGCACAACCGGCGGAGCATGACCCCAATCATGGCCGGCCGAATCAGCGCTTCCCCACCGGTCACCGTCGTCGCGTGCGCAGCCCGGAAGCGCCGACCCTGGGCGAGCCACGCGAATGTGCGTTCCACGACCCACCGATGCGCCGCCACCACAAACCCCTCGACCCCTTCCGGTCGCGTCACGATCTCCAGGATCCAGCCGGTTTCCTCGGCCACCCACCCCACCAGGGCGCCCTGATACCCGTCGTCCGCCCACACCCGCTCCAGGCGCGCCATGCGGTCTTTGACCTGTTTCAGGGCCAATTTGACCCCGTCGCGGTCCTGGACAGCGGCCGGATGCACCACTAACCCATGAATCAGGCCCAGGGTGTCTACCAAAAGGCGCCGTTTGCGGCCATTGACCGTCTTTCCGGCAGCCTTGAGAGCGGGAACAACCTGCTGGTGTTTCTCCCGAGCTGGCGCGTGCCCGCCTCGGACGCCGGGCACAGTGTGCGCCGAGTTCCACCCGTCACTTCCGTGCATCCCTGGCTCCCTCCGCCGTCCGCTCCTCGGGCCACTCGTGCGTTCCACACAGTTGCTTGTTCACCGGACTGCAGGTGGAGGAACAAGCAACCTTTCAATCCTGGAACTGACACCCGGACCGGCCCGATAGCTGCTCGGACAGACAGACATTCTCCAGGGTTCGGCCGCCTGCGGCGTGCAGGCACAGCCGAGAACGCAGTAACTCGCTGAAACGCAGCTTGTCGGCATCGGGGCGCGGCAGGACCGGCGCGCCCCCGCCCGCAAAGTGCCTGCACGCGGTTCGCGATTCAGACGAGTTCGGCAATCGGTTCGGTGCGATCCAGGATCCGGACGGGTCGCCCGGTGTGATCGGTGAACTCCTGCGAGGGATCAATGCCCAGGTGGTAATACATCGTCGCCAGCAAGTCATTCGGAGACAGGAGCCGCTCGGACACATATTCCCCGCGCGCGTCGGTGGCTCCCACCACCTGCCCCATCCGGAAGCCACCTCCCGCCAGTAAGATGGACATGGCGCTCGGCCAGTGGTCCCGGCCGGGGCGGCCCACCGCCTGAGAGATTTTCGGAGTGCGGCCGAACTCGCCCGTCACGACGACGAGCACCCGCTGGTTCAGCCCCCGGTCGTAGAGGTCCTCAATCAGTGCCGCGACAGCCTGATCGAACACGGGGGATCGCTCCCGGCTCGCCTGGAAGCAGTCCCAGTTCACCGCGTGATCGTCCCAGCTCCCTGCCACGCCGCCTTCTACCTGAAACAGGCTGCACGTCACCGCGCTCACGCCCGCTTCGACCAGCCGTCGCGCGAGGAGAAGCTGCTGGCCCCACCGCGTGCGACCGTACCGGTCCCGCAGCGTGTCCGGCTCCCTGGCGATGTCGAACGCAGCCCGCGCCTTCCCGCTGGTGAGCAGGTCCACCGCCGACTGATACTGCTGATCGCGCGCCTGAATCTCGCGATCTTCTCGGAAGTAGCGCCGGCCGTCGTCAATGCTCCCCAGCAGTCCCAGCCGGCGACCGAGACGGCTGCGGGCGGCATCGGTCAGAGCGATGTTCGGCACCTCGAACTTCGGATCGTTGGGGTTGCCCCCCACCGAGAACGCCTCGTGGCCGGGCCCGAGGTAGGCCGCCCCCCCGTACGGGAGCGGCGGCAGGCCCACGTTGGCGGGCAGCACGTCTCCCGGCCGGGCACGCTTCTGCCCGATCACACACATGCAATCCGGGTGCTCGGACTTGTTCTTGAGTGCGAGCTGCTCCTTGCCGGTCATCAACGTTTGCAGGCCCTGTTGATGGCAGATGCCCCGGTGAGCCACGCCGCGGATGAGCGCGGTGCGATGTGCCAGCTTTGCCTGCCGCGGCATCAACTCCGAATAGCGCAGCCCCGACAGGGACGTCTCGATGGCGGGAAACGGCCCACGGTACTCGGCCGGGGCGTCCGGCTTCGGGTCGTATGTCTCCAGGTGGGAAGCGCCGCCGTGACACCAGACCACAATCACCGCCGTGTCGCGCCCGCCGTGCGGTGAGGCGCCGGCGGCCGTCGCATCCCGCGCACGCAGCAGATCGGGCAGCGTCAGGCCCGCCACCCCAGACAGGCCAAATCGGAATAGTTCGCGCCGGCTACTGCCGAAGGGGGCAGGTCCGGGGCAGAGCTGTGCAGCAGATCGGTTTTCCGAAAGCATGGTCTGACTTCCTGAGTGACTGGCGAGTGACGAATACTGAGTAGTGACTGGCGCGAGCGGTCCCGTCCCCCGTACCCGAGCCACGCGCGTTAGCACGTGGTCCCCCACCGACCGGGACGTGCTCCCCCCGTACCCGAGCCACGCGCGCCAGCAGGTGGTCCCCCACCGACTGGGACGTGCTCCCCCCTTACCCCAGCCGCGCCTGGCGCCCTCTGGGCGTAGCAAGGAGTCCCCCCACGAGTGACGCGTGCCCCCAGTGCCCGAGGCACACCGGGTGCCCCGGCTGGGCCGCAGCGAGTGGTCCCGCTCCCGCACCTGAACCCCATACGCCAGCCAGCGCTCTTCCACGTACCGCAGGCCACGCCGGACGCGCCGCACGGGTGCCCAATCGAGCATAGCATCACGTGCCCCCGGGAAACAACAGACTCAACATCAGGAACACCATCCCATTGTTCAACGCGTGCGCCACCATCGCGGGCACCAGCGACTGGCGCCACTCGTAGAGCGCCGCGAAACCGGCGCCCAGCAGCGCGATAGGCAGAAATCCGAGCGGTAGTTGCGGGTGAAGCGCGGCAAAAAAGGCCGCGCTGGCAACCAGGGCCGCCCAGAACCCCAGCCTCCGCCGGAGGGCGCCGAACAGCGCACCTCGGAAAAATGTCTCCTCGAGGAGGGGCGCCCCGATCGCAGCCGCTATGAAAAGTCCCAGCCGGATCTCCGGGCTGCCCGACGTGGCGGTCAACCCCTGAAGGGGGTGGTAGGGCGGGGCTACGTTGGGAAAGAACCGGGTAGTGAGCAACTGGGTGAGAAATCCGACCAGCAGCACCGCGGGCGTCATCACCAGCGCCGCCAGCACCCCGATCCCGACGTTCGCGCGCAGGTCTCGCGTGGTGAGTCCCACCTCGGCGAGCGTAAGTCCTCTTCGCCGCAGCCGCCAGGCGAGATAGGCAACAGCACCCACCTGCAGCAGGTCCCGCCCGACCAGCAGGAATGAGTACAGCCCCGGCTGGGTTTCCGGTGCGGGTCGCGTTCCGCCGATGAGCAGCACCACAGGACTCATCCCCAGCGCCAACATCAGCACGAACGACTCCCACAGGATAGGCTCGACGGGGTGCCGCACGGCTACCACCGGGCGCAGCACCCCCACCCGCAGCAGTACGACCGCCACCACCAGCACGATCAGCCCGAGCTGCGGCGCCACCACGAATGGCACGAGCATGCCGCTCATGAGCGTGCGAAAGTACGCTCCGGCTTCCCGGCGCACGCTCTCGCGGAGAGGTGGTGGAACGGCTTTCTCCCCACGTCGCTGGTAGGCTGCGACGAGCGAGACCCGGCCGAACCACCCCAGCTCGTAACCCTGCATTTCCCGCGCCGCGGCCTGCACCACCTCGCCGGCGGGGGGATCCGCACCGAACAGTTGTCGCCAGAGGCGCCGCTCTCGGGCGGCACGGTCCGGGGCGCGCTCCGCCAGACGGCCCATCGCGCGCTCCAACTGCTGCAGCGCGATGGGGTATGCCCCGCGCTCTGCCTCTGCGATCCCGAGTGTGCGCCGAAACGTAACGCTGTCCGGGACTGCCTCAACGGCTTTCCGCAGTTGTTGGATGCCGATCTGCCGCGAGTTGCGCCCGTCCGGGAGCGCCGATCCCAGGCTCGTGAAGCTGAGGCGATACGTGTACGTCCCCTCGACGAAGGCCTGGAAACCGCGTCCCTGGGTCGGGCTGCGTTCCTCTGGCGCCCAGTTTGCGGTGAGCATGAAACAGACCATCGCCCCCAGTAACGCAAAGCCGGCCCGGCGCGCCACCACCCGAGGGGCCCCTCCCCAACCTTCGTCCGGTTCCCCCAGCACACAATAGAGCGCGGGCGCAACCAGCACCGCGACGCCGACCCGCGACGCGAGCACACCGTTGCCCGCCGCCAGCCAGATCGCCGCCGGAACGACCGCCCCCGCCCAGTCAACATCAATGCCGGACAGACCAGTCCTCCCGTCGCAACACCATGTCAATCACCAGTGGGCGAACCAATCCTTGCTCGGCCCGAAAATACTGGCGCAGTTCCAGATGATCCGCCCGCCGGAAAATCCCGAGCAGGTCCGCCTCAGGATCACCCCAGCGCTGACCGCACGCCCGAAAACCGACCTTCTCGTACACGCGGTGGGCCCGGCGATTGAAGGCGGCAACGTCGAGGTACAGAGCCTGCATGGTGAGAGTGCCGAAATAGTAGGTCAGGAACGCCGTGAGTGCATCGCTGCCGAAACCCTGATTGAGGCGGGATGGATGGAACGACACACCAAGCACCGCAAAGCCGACCTCCCAGTTTGCTTCCCGCAGAGAAATGCGCCCGACGAGTTGTCCATCCAGATCATCCACGGCGTACTGTCGGGTGTCCGGAGCGAGCGCGCGCTGCCGGTGGTACAGATCCCGCTGGCGGGTGCTGAGCTGCGGCGGGTTGTAGCCCTCGAACAGCAAATCATTGTGCCGCGGCCAGGAGAGCCACCGATCCACGTCCGCACGCTCAAACTCGCGGATCCGCGTGCGGCTTCCCGACACCAGGACGGGCCGCACCGGCGCGCCGTGCGCCGGCGCGCGCACCACGCGCCTCAGGAACCACATCGCCGCCCACCGGTGTCCAACATCGTCGCCCTCACTCGCGGTCAGCAGATTGCTGCGCAGTACAGCCACCGGTGAGAATTCAAAGCGAAAGCCCCCCATCAATGACGAGATAAGTTCCGGTCATATAGCCGCTCTCGTCCGACGCCAGGTACAACGCGAGTGCCGCAATCTCGTCCGCCTTGCCGATCCGCCCCATCGGCTGGCGGGCGATGAACTGCGCCAGCGCCGTCTCATAGTCTCCCATCGCGTGCAGCCGCCCCTGCAGTGACGGAGTGTCCACCGTCCCGGGGCAAATCGCATTGATCCGGATGCCGTCCTGAATGTAATCCAGGGCAACGCTCTTCACCAGACCGATGACCGCCATCTTGCTCGCAGAATAGACAGCTCGATTCTTCACTCCCACCAGGCCTGCCACACTGGAAGTGCAGACGATACTGCCGCCGCCACCCGCCTGCATCACCGGGATTACGTGCTTGCACGCGAGGAAGACCGAGCGGGCGTTGATCGCCATTGCGCGGTCCCATTCATCCTCAGAGCATTCCGTCACGGTGCCGCCAGGTACGATCCCTGCGTTGGCATAAAATACATCCACCCGACCGTAACGGTGTGCCGTCTCGGCGACCAGTGCAGCCACCGAATCACTGTCAGCGGCATTGGTGTGCACGAAATGCGCCTCGTCTCCCGCAGCGAAGATTTCCGCGACCACGCTTCGTGTCGTTTCTTCATTCAGGTCGGCGCACACGACCTTTGCCCCCTCCCGCGCGAAGAGGCAGGCAGCGGCGCGGCCGATGCCCGCTCCAGCGCCGGTAATGACGGCAATCTTGTCCTTCAGCCGCATGCTTCTTTTTCCACCCAATGACCCTGCCCTGCCGGGTCGCCGTTCTCGCCGACGCTCTCTGCGACTCTTTCCACCCGATCGCGCCGCTCTTCCGGGCGAAGTTCGCGATCCTGCATCAGTTTTCCTGTCGCGTACGCGACAACCTCCCCCGCGTCGGAGCGCAACTCCGCCCGGCACTCGACCAACCGGCGCTGGTGCCGTGTCACTTCCGCTGAGATGGTGATCGGTTCGCCGGTGCGTGCCGGCCGGCAGTACCGCACCGTCAGCTCCGCGGTCGTCACCCAGCGGCCGAGGGTCACCGCCGCGTACACCATAGCCTCGTCGAGGAGCGAAGCCAGAATCCCGCCGTGCGAAATCCCGGCAAATCCCTGGTGCTCCGAACGCGGATGAAAGGTCCCCTGCGCCTGTCCGTTTCCGGCGGTGAAACGCGCCTGCAGGCCCGAGGGATTCTCCGGGCCACACACGAAGCAATACTCATCCGGCTCGATGGCGAGTGACCCGGATTCGGCATGCTCAGGCATAAATCCCCCGGATCGGCTTCCCCAGGTCCATCTCCAGGCGCTTGCGGCCCGGCACCACCAGACGGCGGGCGTCGAGGCCCATCAAGTCAAGGACCGTCGCGTGCATGTCGGTGACATAGTGCCCCGGCTCGGATGCATGGAATCCGAGTTCATCCGTGGCCCCCTCCACCGTGCCGCCCCGGATGCCCGCGCCGGCGAACCACACCGTGAAGCCGTGGGGGTGATGATCGCGTCCGTCCGTGGCGCCGGCCCGTTCCTCCACACCCGGCGTGCGGCCGAATTCAGTGCAGAAAACCACCAGGACGTCGTCCCACAGACCGCGTTGTTTCAAGTCCTGGAGTAGCGCCGCGATGGGCCGATCTACCTGGGCGCTGAGCTTGGTGTGCAGCGGTTTCAGCGTGCGGTGCGAATCCCACGCGCCGTACGGCGTCGGGTAGACCTGCACAAAGCGTACTCCGCGTTCGACCAGCCGTCGCGCCACCAGTAACCGGTGCCCGGCCAGCCGTGTCACGTCATCATCCAGGCCGTACTGTTGTCGCACCCAGGCCGGTTCCGCATCCATCCCCAGAGCCTCGGGGACGGCCATCTGCATCCGGAACGCCAGTTCATAAGACCGGATGCGAGCCTGAAGCACCGGGTCGTCCGGATACTCCACGCCCGCCAGGCGGTTCAGGCGACCGATGAGTTCGTATTGATTGCGTTGTTCGTCTTCCCGCACATCGGCGCCACGGATTCCGTAAGGGAGCGGGTTCTTCGGATCGAGCGTCAACGGAATCCCGGAGTGCTCCGGACCGAGATAGTAGGCGTGCAGCGACTCGCGGGTGTCGGCCCGGGTGGGCCCTCCCAACACTGCAAACGCCGGCAGGTTCTCGTTTCGCGTGCCAAGTCCGTATTTCACCCAGGCGCCGACACTCGGCTGGGTTTCGTCCAGCTTGTGCCTGCCCGTATGGATCTGATTCTCGGCGGCGTGGTCATTGTCCGTGGTCCACATGTTGCGCACGAACGCCACGTCGTCCACGCAGCGAGCGAAGTGCGGCCACCAGTCCGAGATCTCGATACCGCTCTGCCCGTACTTTCGAAAGCCGACCTGAAGCGGAAAGATCTTGGGAAAGGTCTCGCGCTTCATCGTGACCACCGACCGCGACCGGGCGTCATGCAGCGGCGACTTGACCGGATCGGGAAGCCCCGTCGCGGCGAACGTCTTGCCCGCGTGCTGATTGAGCGCGGGCTTTGGGTCAAAGGTCTCCAGATGGCTGTACCCGCCCGAAAGGAACACCCAGATGACAGAACGGGCCCGCGGCCTGTGGTGGGGGCGCCCGTCGGGGCGTTCAGCGGTGTCTGCTCGGGCGGCGCTGTCCGCTCGGACCACGCCGTCCTGCATCAGCAGTGAACCCAGCGCCATCCCCGTGCAGCCCATCCCGAGATCCGCGAGAAAGGCGCGGCGGGGACGGCGCCCGCCCGCGGCGGCCATGGATCCTGAGGGCAAGTGTTTCATCGGTGTCCCTATCGCAGTGTGACGAACTCGTGATGGCTGAACAGCGCCTGAACCAGGCTCTCCCCGGCCCGGCGCTCCGGGTCGGCAGCCGGCGCGGACGCAGCAGCCTGGATGCGGTACAGGGCTGCCTGCCGCAGCAGGAATTCACGGCAGGCGACACGCTCCGCTGGGGTCGGCCGCCGGGTCAGCACCTGTTCGAACGCAGCCGTCACCAGAGCATCGCTTCGCCGCGCCGGCGGTTCCGAGCCGACGACGGCCCAGAACTTCGTGGCCAGGGCCGCAGACTGCTCCCGGGACAGCCGGCTGTTGGTGAGTGCCAACGCCTGCTGCGGCACCACCGAGTCGGTTCTGCGGTAGCAGTCGCACGGATCCGGCGCATCGAAGGTGTTCAGGAAGCGCATCGCGCCGCCCTCTTCCGCGTAGACCGAGTAGTAGAGACTCCGCCGCAGCCCGTCGTCCCCACGGTTGTCCAGTTCCGGACCCCCCATCGTGCGATCCAGGTTGCCCGCTGCGTACAGGATGGAATCCCGCACCGCTTCGGCTTCGAGACGCCGGGAGGGGAAACGCCAGAGGAAGCGATTCTCCGGATCCCGCGCTGCTCCGGCCCGTCCCGATCCGGCCGACGCCATCCGGTACGTGGCACTGGTGACCAGCAGGCGGTGGATGCGCTTCATGGACCAGCCTCGGGCTTCGGGCTTCTCGGGGGTCATCGCCGGGCCGGTGGCCGGCGGTTCCTTCTTACGCAAGCCTGCCGGAGCATCGGAGTTCGAATGCCGCGGAGCATCGGCATCAGGGTTACCCACCCACAGCGACGCCAGCCAGTCGAGGAGGGCGGGGTGGGAGGGCGCCTTGCCGTTCCGCCCGAAGTCGAACACGGTGTCCACCAGCGGGCGGCCGAAGTGCCGCATCCAGATATGGTTCACTGCAACCCGCGGGGTGAGCGGGTTCGTCGGGCTGGTGATCCACGCGGCCAGGGCACGACGACGCCCGGTGCTGGTCTTCGGGTAGACCGGCGAGAGCGGTGTATACTGCTCCTTCGGATCGCCCGCGGCGGCGGTCCGGGCGGTGCTGAGAGCCGCCTGGGCCGCCTTTGCCTTCTCCTCGGCAGGCTTCACTGCGGCGGCAGCCTTTGGGTCCGCCGCGGCCTTCTCGCGGGCTGCCGTCAGCGCCCGTTCGGTGAGCACCGCCTGCTCCTCGGCGACGCGCAAGGCGGCCTGTGTCTCCAGCCGCGCCGCGCTTCGGGCCGCCCCAGCCGCATCGCTCCCACCAGGGGTGTAACGCGCTCTGTCGGCTGCGATCCGCGCCTGAAGTGCGGCCAAGACGGCCTCAGCGGCAGCCAACCGCAGGGGATCTGCGGGCGCCAGGTGTCGGGCCGCTGCGGCGGCCTTCTCCGCCGACTCCAGGTCTTCGGTCACGATGAAAGACTTCAGTCCGGGATACCAGGCGGCGGGGGGCAGGGGCACCGGAGCCACCCGCATCCGGTCGCCGCCAAGGAATGCCGGACCGCCGGGAGAAACCGCGCCTTCGCCCTCCACCCGATTGCGCTCATCCCCCTTGTGGTAGCGGAAGGTCTGGGCGTCGAGTTTCTCGTCGAAAATGCGGATCAGGCCACTTTTGACGGGTGCGGTGGAACTGGCGTAGATGTACTTCTGAAACGGTCCGGGATCCGCCTCGCCCGCAACCCGATCACGTCGGAGTTCCAGGGGCTCGAATACGGCGCGAAAGGCGAAGTAATCCTTGTTCGTGATCGGATCGTACTTGTGATCGTGGCAGTGGGCGCAGTTCACTGTGAGCCCGAGAAACGCCTTGGAAGTGTGTTCCACAGCGTCTCGCATCCACTGATTGTAGTTCAGCGAATACCAGTTCCGGACCAGGAAGCCGGTAGCCACGATCGCCTGATCGTCCTCCGGACAGACCTCATCCGCGGCCAACATCTCGGTGACCATGCGATCGTAGCCACGATCCTCGTTGAGGGACCGGATGATCCAATCACGCCAGCGCCAGATCAGCGCGTAGCTGTTCCGGACGTCGTTCTGGTCCCGGCGACCATACCAATCGGAGTAGCGCCAGACATCCATCCAGTGCCGGCCCCACCGTTCGCCATAGGCCGGACCGGCGAGCAGGCGGTCCACTACCTTCTCGTAGGCATCGGGGGCGCGGTCCGCGAGAAAGGCATGCAGTTCCTCGCGGGTCGGCGGCAACCCGGTAAGGTCCAGTGTGATGCGGCGGAGCAGGGTTTCGGGGGAGGCGGGCGGAGCAGGCGTCAGGCCCCGTTGTTCCAGTTCGGCCAGAACGAAGGCATCTACGGGGTTCCGCACCCACCCGGCGTTGCGCACTCTGGGGATCGCGGGTCGTACCACCGGGCGGAATGCCCAATGCTGGCGTGGGTCGGCCTCTGCTGCCTCCCGTTCCGGCGTGGGTGCTCCCTGTCCGATCCAGTCGCGCACGTGCGCCAGTTCGGCAGCGGAAAGCGCTTCCCCTTCCGGAGGCATGCGGCGGGTGGATTCCTTCTCGGCCACCCGCAGCCACAGCCGGCTCTGATCCGCGCGCCCAGCGACCAGAATCGGGCCGCGCGCCCCGCCGCGCCGGATAGATTGCGCCGTGTCGAGGCGCAAGCCGCCTTCCTGTTTCAGCGCACCATGGCAGGAGTAGCAGCGCGCGCGCAGCACCGGCTTCACATCTCGCACGTACGACACCGCTCCTCGCTGCGGCTGCGCCGCAGCCGCGGGGAGTAGGCAGCACGCCAGGAGGGCGCAACCTTTGCGCATCGGGTGCGCATCCGAGTACCAGTGCTTCATGCCATTCTGATTCCGCTCACGAAAGTCGCACTCCTGCCTGCGGGGGCAATTCCCGGCATCCCGGACCGTACTGCCGGTCCATGTGGGCGAGCGAAGCCGCAAGCAGTTCTCGCAGTACCTCGACATCCACATCGGCGAGACGCCGCACCGTGAGGCACGAAACGCCGGCCCTGTGTTTCCCCAGGCGCCCCAGTAGCTCAGCGTGCCCCGCGAATCCGGATGCGACGTACAGGGCGAGATTTCCTTTCCGCGGCGCGAAACCGATCCGAAACCAGTCCCCCTCCCGTCCGCTGGCGTACTTGTAGTGGTACCGGCCGAAGCCGACGATGTTGGCGCCCCACATCTTCGGTTCTACGCCACTCGCTTCCTGCATCACCCCTATCAGGGTGAGGGCGTCGTCTCGCTGGCCCGGATCCGCCAGCGCATCCAGGTACTCTTCCACACTGGCGTCGTTCTCCTGCGTCTTGAGTGCACCCATCGTTCCGCTGCTCCCTGGTCAGGCAGGATGGGCGCCCGGACGACCGGCTTCGGCCACGAACGAGGCCCGCACAGCCGCCGGCGCACCCGGCTTCACTACATCTGGCACCACCACATAGTCACTGCGCCACTGCGCCTGAGTGACCTGACACCGCACGTACCCGCGTTCGCGGTTGTGGAACCGGACACACGGATTTTGGGCCTGCAGTACCGCGCGGGCCGCCGCCGCCTCGGATCCATTGCCGCCGCTGCTGATCGAAGTGCCGACATATTCGGTTGCGACAACGGGTAGTTCCGGCCTCCGATCATCCACCCGGAGATCGTTCACCCAGTTGGAGTGGATATCGCCCGTCAGGACGACCGGATTCGCCACCCGGCGTTCCTGCATGAACCGGACCAGTTCCATCCGCTCGTGCGCAGCCCCGGGCCACTGGTCCATCGAATAGCGACGCTCGTCCCCCGGAGCAGTGTCCACCAGCGCCATCATCACCTGCTGGGCAAGCACATTCCAGGTGCCTGCCGAGGCCGCCAGTCCCTGCTGCAGCCACTCCCGCTGCGTGCGGCCCAGGAGGCTGTTCGACGGGTTGAGCGCCGCAGCGTTCAAGTCCGAAGCGCGATCCCCATTCGGCTGGTCGGTGCGGTACTGCCGCGTGTCAAGCACGAAAAACTCGGCGAGCTTGCCGAAGGAGGCGCGCCGGTACAGGCGCATGTCCGGCCCGCGCGGCGCGGCGTTCCGGCGCAGCGGCATCGTCTCATAATATGCCTGATAGGCCTGGGCGCGATGGATCAAGAACTCGACCGGATCGGCGGCGGTCCGCTCCGAAATGTCACCGGCATAGTTGTTTTCGACCTCGTGGTCATCCCACGTTAGCAGCCACGGGCACCGCGCGTGCATCGCGGCCAGGAGCGGGTCCGATCGGTACTGTGCATAGCGGATGCGGTAGTCGGCCAGAGTGGTCAACTTGGGCCCGGCATGTTTGCGCACCAGGCCGTCTCGTCCGGCGGCTTCGTAGATGTAGTCGCCGAGGAAGCAGACCAGATCAAGATCGTCCTTCGCCATCGCGGCGTAGGCAGAATAGAGCCCGGTTTCGTAGTGCTGGCACGAGGCCACGGCAAACCGCAGCCGTGCGGGGTTTGCGCCCGGATCCGGCAAAGTCCGTGTGCGTCCGACCGGGCTCTCTGCGTTGGCGGCGCGGAACCGGTACCAATACCACCGATCCGGCTGTAGTCCGCGGGCTTCCACGTGGACGGAGTGGCCGAGCAGCGGGCCTGCCTGTGTCGTCCCCTGTGCGGCGATGCGAGTGAAGCCCTCATCGTGCGCTACTTCCCAGATCACCGGCACCCGCTCTGGCCCCATTCCGCCGTCCGGTTCCAACGGCTGCGGCGCAAGCCGAGTCCAGAGCACAACACTCTCGTGGTCCGGGTCACCCGACGCAACTCCCAGGCGAAACGGATCCGCCTGGAAAGCTGCCGTGCGCGCCGAGCAGGCCGTCTGTGTTAGACCGGGCAGCCCCGCCAGTGCCGCCCCGAAGGCGAGGAACAGGCGCCGGCTCATCCCACCCTCGCGCCGCGCTGCGGCCCGTAGCATCTCATGTTCGTTCATCAAGTCTCCCCTTCACCTTCGACCCTCCGTCAGCCGGTGTACTCTTTCATGGCTTGGGCTCCGCATCCAGCCGGCTCCAGTTCCTATCTCCCGATGCGGTTCCCTCCCACAGATTTCAGGTTACACGTTCACCGGCAGCGGCGACCCCGCCTCTTGCCGGCGGGGCGCCAGCGTTCGCAGCGGACCCACCCTGCGCCGCAGAAGCATTCCCGGCGCAAAGTGGCGCCCTCCGAAAGTGGAAGCAACCAGTACCCGAGCGACGCCGGGTGCCCCCTGGGC
>SYMT01000521.1 GCA_005805375.1 Actinomycetota bacterium | reverse complement strand
GGTGTGGGGGGTAGGGTGTGGGGGGGCGTCGTGGTCGTCTGCGAACTCGTCGCTTTGGACGGATCGGACCCCGACCGTGAGTTCGAGGTTGAGTTGGCGGATGTGGACGACGAACTCGATTCCGCCACAAACGCGGTGGCGAGCCAGTCGAGCAACTCGGGGTGGGTGGGCGGGGCGCCGGTGCGGCCGAAGTTGTCGGGAGTGAGCACCAGGCCGCGGCCGAAGTGCTCCTTCCATATCCGGTTTACCAGGACGCGGGCCGTGAGTGGGTGGTCGGGACGGGTGAGCCAGCGGGCAAACGCAAGACGGCGTCCAGTCTTCGTCGCGCCGGGCCAGGGCGGGGTGACGACAAACGGAGTGCGGCCGTCCGTCAGCACAGAGGGAACGCCGGGCCCCACGAGGCGCCCGGGGCGGAGGTAGTCGCCGCGCCGCAAGATGTAGGTCGGAGACGGCTCGCCCCGGTCCCACAGCGCGCGAATGATCGGCTGGCCCTCGCGCTGGGTTTCCAGTTCGCGCAGGCGCTTCTCCGCTTCCGTCGCGATCTGGTTGTAGGCGGGGTCCTGCTTGCGCAGTTCGGCATCCTCTTTGGCGGCGGGTAGGCGCGTGCGCGCGGCCTGCTCGGCCCGCTTGAGGTCCGCCTGCACCTGCTCCACGGCAGCGCGCCGGGCCTTCTCGCGGGTTTCCCACGCGCGGCGCTCTTCGGTGGTCACGTGCGGGAGGTCCCGGGACCGGACGGGACCGTCGCCGGGACGGTCGCCGTCGTGCGACTTGATCCAGTCATGCTCGTCGTAGGCGCCCTTAAACGTGGCGAGCAGGCGGTAGTAGTCCCGCTGTGGGAGCGGATCAAACTTGTGGTCGTGGCACCGCGCGCAGCGGAGGGTGAGGCCCAGCACCGACGAGGTGAGCACGGTTACCGCGTCGTGGATGATCTCCAGGCGATCCGGAACGAAGGCGGTGATGTTGGCAAAGGTGCCGTCCGGTCCCTGCCGCAGGAAGCCGGTGGCGATCAGGTTGTCGGCGATCTCGGGGGTAATGACCGGGGCACGCTCGTAGTCGGCCAGCTCATCGCCGGCTACCTGCTCCAGCAGAAAGCGGTTGTAAGGCTTGTCGGCATTGAGGGAACGGATCACATAGTCGCGGTAGCGCCACGCGGGCGGACGGACTGGATCGGAGTCGGAGATCCCTTCGGAGTCGCAGTAGCCTGCCAGATCCAGCCAGCGCCGGCCCCATTGCTCTCCGTAGCGGGGCGATGCCAGCAGGCGATCCACCGCGCGTTCGTAGGCGTCCGGACGATGGTCGGCGAGGAATGTGTCCACTTCGGCCGGGGTGGGGGGCATCCCGGTGAGGTCGAGGGTCACCCGGCGGAGCAGCTCCCGCCGCCCAATCTCCGGCGCGAACGTGAGGCCCTTCGCCCGCAGGTCGCGATACAGAAACGCATCCACCGGGTTGCGCAAGAGGCCGGCGGGGGGCGCGGCCTTTCCCGTGAAGCCCGGCACTGCCGGCCGCCGGGGAGAACGGAACGACCAGAACTGCCGGTCACGCTGCGAGACGAGCGGGTCCGGAGTCAGCGTGGCGATATCGGGCCGGTCCGGGACCTCGGGAGCACCGAGGCGGATCCACTCCTCGAGTTGCTTCAGCTCCGGCGGCTCCACCGGCTTGACACTCGCCGAAACTACCAGCCGGGGAGGAGGCATTTCGTGCGCGCGAATCCGCTTTACCAGCAGGCTCGCGTCCGGATTGCCCGGCGCCAGCGCCGGACCCGACTTGCCGCCCTTCAGCATCGCCGCCCGGGTGCGCAGGTCCAGCCCTCCCTCCTGGCGGCGGGTGCCGTGGCAGGCCACACAGCGGAGGTGGAGGATCGGCAGCACCTGATGCTGCGTGAGCTCCGGCTCTGACGGGCGGGGCAGACCGGGCGCCCCCGCCGCGATCCACTGGCGCAGCCGCGCCACCTCCGCCGCCGGCAACTTGCGCCCCGGAGGCATCTTGCCGCTCTCGATCGCCTGCAGCAGCCGGCTGTCGTCCGGCTTACCGGGGGACACTACCGGGCCGGTGCTGCTTCCTCTCACCACACCCGCCGGCGAGGTCAACTCCAACCCGGCCCTGGGCTCCCGAGAGCCATGACAGCTCCCGCATTCGCGCTGCAGCACCGCGAGGGGCGCCGCCCCGGAAGTGGACGTGGTGGAGCGCGCGGCGGCCGGGGGCGCAGCAGAGGGTGGAGGCGCCGCCGCCAGAGCCCCGGTCAGGAGCAGGGCGCACGCGACGGGGAACAGAATGAGCGGGCGAGGAGCGGTCGAGGCGGATCGTGGGGTACTCACGGGAGAAGAGACACCGTTCGACCCCAAAGGTTGCGACACAGGGAGCCGAAGTGCCCCGCCCACGCTCCTCAACCGCGGGGCTGCACGTTCGGCAAATCGGGAACGAGGGGAGAGGAACGGCGAAAGGGAGACAAGACACAGTGACGATGAACCAAAGAAGACATTCTGCATGGCTCCGCTGTTTTCTTGAGGCGTCAGAAAGAATCGGCATTGCGCTTTGTGAATGACATGTCGTCTCCAGGTCTCGGCGCCGTTCCAACTATCCGGGCGGATGTCCCGGCGCGAAGGCAGGCAGACGGGCGACCGGATTGCCGGGAAGGAACCATAAAGATGGCGCAAACTGCAGGTCGGACCCCACGCGGGTTCACGCTCATCGAACCTCTCGTCGTAATCGCGATCATAGCCATTTTGGCCGCGATCCTATTCCCCGTGTTTGCCCAGGCCCGGGAGCAGGCGCGCAAAACCACCTGCACCAGCAACATGCGACAGATCGGCATGTCGCTCATGCAATACGTACAGGACTACGACGAGACGTTCCCCACCCAGCATGCGAACAACTGGCCGGAGGGCGGAGTGAACGGTTCCTGGCTCAGATCACTGCCGAACTGGGAAGGGCTCCTCTATCCCTACTTCAAGAACTGGCAGATGCTCCGCTGCCCGAGCGCCATTCGTTCGCCGTGGAACGGGACGCTCGGGCCGGAGTCGGAATCCACCAACTACATGATCAACGGCGTGGTGGGGCGCTGGCCGACGAGTCCCACGCTGGCCCAGGTGCCGGCGCCGACGGACCTCGTCTACCTCCAGGAGTCTTACTACTACGGGCCGTTTTCGATCGCGCGCCCACTCCTGGGAGGCGGCGTCTACCGCTACTGGCACTACAGCGACCCCACATCCAGCTACTACTGCAATGGCCAGTCGAACGGCCTGCCGGACTGCGAGGTGTACAACTCCACCCACAAGCACGGCGGAAACATCCTTTACTGCGACGGGCACGCGAAGTTCATGCAGTACAAGCGGATGCGGTCCGGCCACTTCGGGCTCACTCCGGATGAGGCCTGGGTGCCGGGACTGGCACAATCCACCAAGGCGTACAACGCGGCGTTCTGACGAGCCCCGGGGCCCAAGGAAAGAGGAGTGTGGGAAGAGAACAGAATTCCTCACTCCTCTGCAACCGTTCCGCTCCCGGTGCAGCGCCGGCCGCCCACCACCCGGCGATCTGCTCCTGCGGGCCGCACCCCTCCCGTACGGCGTACCTTGTGTCGGAACACGCCCCACAAAGCCACGCGCACGCGCCGATGGGGAGAGCCGGAAGTCCCCGCACCATGCGGAGTCTCCGAATTCCGTTTCGGAGGCATGTGGAATCTCCGAACTCCGTTTCGGAGGTCCCCGCGCCGGGTCGGACCGCCTTTGGGACCACCGGCGATCCGTGTCCGTGGGTGCGGCGAGCGTTCCCACCGGGCGTGGATGCTCCTGTTGGGGCCGGCGAGGGGGCGCACCGGAGGGCGATGGGGCCCTGCCGGCCGGCGTCGAGCCACATCTCAAGGTTGTGACAGACAGCAGCGCTCCGGCATAGAATAGAGAAGTCCGCAGCCCGACTGTGGGAGCTTACACACTTGAATCCCCGCTCGGGGATCTGATACCAAGCAAGCTCCCCGAACTTCTGCGGACATTTTCTTGTACGGGCTCGAAGTGGCCCGCGCCCCACGAAAGGGAGAAGGCGATGGCGGAAGCACTGAAGACCCTGGTGTTTGCCGGCGGAGCGATTCACGACTACAAGGCGGTCGGCAGCGCGGCGAAGGCAACCCTTGAGGCCGCCGGCGGCTTCGACATCACCTATATAGAAGAGGACCTCGACGTCCTCACCCGTCTGGATCCGTACGACCTCCTCGTCTTCCACTACACCATCGGCGAGATTACGGACGCGCAGAAGAACGCGCTGCTCGGCTGGGTAGCTTCCGGCAAAGGCTATGCCGGCATCCATTCCGCCGCCGACTCGTTTCGGGGCTGCCCCGAGTATCGCGCCATGGTGGGCGGTCACTTCATCACCCACCCCCGCTACCGCGACTACCAGGTCAGCATCGTGGACAGTGCGCATCCGATCACCGAGGGGCTGGTAGAGGCCTTCGTGCGCGACGAGCAGTACATCCTCAACTACGACCCGCGCGTGCATGTTCTGGCATCCGCCCTGCACAAGGGGCAGGCGCACCCAGTGGCGTGGACCCACTCCTGGGGCAGCGGCCGTGTGTTCTACGTCGCCCTGGGCCACGACGGCCCGGCGTGCGAGCACGACCTGTTCAAGACGCTGCTGGTCCGCGGTTCCCGCTGGGCCGGCGCCGTACCGGGATAGCGGAACCCGCCCCTCCGAACCAGGGCCAGGCTCCGACGTGGAGATCAGGCTTCGATGTGGAGTCTCTGAACTCCGTTTCGGAGTGTGTCGTGAATCGCGTCATGGCGCCTCCTGCGTCCGCTGGAAGGGGACGGATGGCCCTGCAGAGCGGAGCTATCCGTCCCCGGGGCGACCTGGTTCTGCCTGCGGAGTCGCGGCAGAGGGTCTCCGAAACGGAGTTCGGAAACCCCACCTCCGTACCCGAGCCACGCACTTCAGTAAGGGAACCGAGCAGAATTAATCCTCCCACCCGTGAGGAGACACGGCGGCATCTGAGAGGACACAACTGGACGGAATCATGTACGTCATGGTGTTATGGAACTCACTGCCGCCGCCACTGCCCTCCTCCAAGTTACC
>SYMT01000520.1 GCA_005805375.1 Actinomycetota bacterium | reverse complement strand
GTGGGTATCCCTTGCTGCGGAGGCCCCGGACTACTCGGCGACCACGTTGACAGGGGAACGCCGACCTGCGGCGCGGCGGGCCTCACTCGCCCGGCGTCGGCCGGGCGCCCCCTTTCCGGCTGTTGTGCCCTCCGACGCGCCGGGCACGTTCCGGTTCAGGCCGTCGACGGTGTCCCCGGTGATTGCGGCCGGAAGGCGCCTGATGCAAATGAATCGCGCCTCCCGCCGCACCGGGGCGGACGCGGTTCCCAGACGCATTGTCTCGGCGCCTCCGCGCTACCGCGGCGCGGCCGGGAAGTCGGGGAGCGTGTCGGCCAGAATTTCCCGGATTGCCCGCCGGTCCGGCGGCGTCAGGTGGGAGAATTCCCGGCTCGCGTCCTTCCCGCTGAGGACCTCTTCCAGGCGCCGGTAGACGTACGATTTCGCCTCCGGCGGCAGGGCCGTGAACGTGCCCGACTGAATGAGGAAGCTGCACGGATACCGGAACAGCCGGGTGCGCAAATCCAGTTCGCGCAGGGACCTTCCTTTCCGGTCGCGTGCGCCCTGCCGCGCAAACCAGGACGCATACCCGGAACTGCCGGCGACCGGGCCGGGAAGCGGTGCTTCGCCCGCGCAGAGCAGTGAGCGCACGAGCGGTTCGCACACACTCCCGATGCGCCGGGTGGTGCTATCGAGGCGCGTATCGCGCCCCAGTTCCCGCTGCAGCGCCGCCTCAAACGCCAGCGCCCTGCGAGTTTCGTACGACGCGCGCGTGATCCGATTGTGGACCTCAACCTGGTGGGCCAGCACCAAATGAGCCACGAGATCGCTGTGTGCGGTCAGATAGGGCCGGGTCGAGCAGTACGGCGAGAGCGATGGGACGGCTGTGCCGCGTGCGCGTTCGGGTGCGTTCGCCTCTGCCGCACTTCCGAACGTAAGATTGCCCAGATGCGTCAGTCCGGGGGCGTTTCCGGTGACGTACCAGCCTCCCCAGCGCTCTTCGAAAGGGCTCGCGGGTCCGGTGACATAGGTGCCCGCATTGAACGTGGGAAGCCCATCGCGCAGGGTCAGGACAGAGCGTACAGTGTGGCCCGGGAGGTTGCCGGTCAGACCCGACTCGTGGCACGAGAGGCATTCGTGCTGCTGGCGGTGGATCTTCGGGCCCTCGGGGTCCTGTTCGACGACGTAGAAGACTCCCCCGAGCTGCGGATCCGCCGCGGATACTTCCAGTACGGGCCCACCCTGCACCCAGCCCACATACACATCATCGTTGAAGTACAGCGCCCGCGGTGTCAGGGGCGAGATGAAGTCTCGCTGGAAGCTGGTCTTGGAGAAGACGAGCAACTGGGACGAAGGGGAGATCCCCAGCGCGTTCAGGAATGAGTCCAGATAACCCCGTGCCGGGTGGTACGTGAGCCGCACCGCGCCCTTCTGCAAGCGGGTTTTTAGAAGAGCTACGGGATCCGAGGCCGGTGTCTTCGAATAGCGGATCGGCGGATCGTCCACATCCTGTCCGAAGCCGACCAGTGCAGCCGCCGGACTCACCAAGGCGATCAGGATCAGGGTTCCGATCCGCGCCACGGGACTGCCGCCTCGGTGCCTCACGTTCTGTTTCCTCTTCAATGATGGCTGGCCCGACGGGCTTGCCGGGATCGCTGCTCGGGGCGAGGCAGGCATGGCGTAACTCATACCGCGCTTCCTCTCCTCGCCTCAGCATACCCGGATCCGGCTACCTTACACCAGACAACACCGGCTCCTGCAGCCGGGATCGGAGTCCGGCTGCAGGCCTGATTCGTTCAGCGCAGGAGCGTTACGGTCACTCCAGTAGTGCGGTTGGGGTTGACCACCACGCCCTGCACCTCTCCCACCACGAAGCCGCCGGCGGATGCCTCCACGGTGTAGGATCCGGCGGGGATGCCGTCGAGACGCAATTCGCCCCGCGCGTTCGCGATGCCCTGCGCGACCGTCACAGCCCCGCCGATGACGCGAATTCGCGCTCCGGCGATGCGCCGCCGCGCCAGATCCTGGACCACGACGGAAACGGCGCCGATGGCCAGATCTCGCTCGAGCGTGAAGTCCACCTGGAGGCTCTGGCCCTCGCGGAGCAGGACCGGGGACCGTTCTGCGCGGACGAAGCCGGTCCTCTCTACGCGCACCCCGTAGTTGGTTCCCTCTCGAAGATTTCGGAATGCATAGCGCCCCTCGCCGTCCGTCTCCGTCTGGAGCGGGGCGCTCGGCCCCGCAAACAGAGTCACCCGCGCGCCGAGGATCGCTGCGCCCTCCCGGGTGCGCACCCGGCCGAGCAGGCTCGCGTTCGAGGTAAACCGGGGCGTCAGCCGGGCGTTGAGCGAAAGGGACGCTCCGGCGGCGACATTGACGAAGGTCTGTGTAAAGGGCTGGTAGCCGTCCCGGCTGAACCGCACGGCGTACCCGCCGGCGGGAATCAGCCCTTCCAGGACGTACTGGCCGCTCCCGTTCGTGACTGCGGCCAGCCCGGCGCTCGGGCCATCTACGACTTCGACGAGAACGTTGCCGAGTAACTGACCGGTCCCGGCATCCGTCACCGTTCCGGTGATCCGGCCCGCCGGCTGGCTCTGCGCTCGCAGCGTGAAGTCCGCCACCGTGGTACGACCGGCTTCCACCGCAACGCCGGAACGCCCGGAAGCGAAGAACCCGCTCAGCCGCACCGAGAGCGCATACGCGGCGCTCGGTTCGAGATCCCGGATGGAAAACCGCCCGTCCGTCCCGGTCACCACCTGCCTGCCGAGCGCCGGGCCGGCAGTGATGTCCACGAGCGCCAACGCCAGTGGTTCTCCGCGTTCGTTGCGCACCCGCCCCGCGATGCCGCCGCGCCCCACCTGGTTGCGGAGGAGCACGAAATCAAGGACCGTGACCTGCCTGACGAGCACCGCCACGTCCGGCGCCGTCGTGGTCGAGAAACCATCCGCAGAGGCCTCGAGGACGTAGGGGCGGCCGGGGGTCAGTTCACGCAGTTCGTAGCGGCCCTCAGCGTTCGTTCGCACCTCCCGCCGTGTCGGGCCGCTAATGATGCGCACCCGGGCGTTCAGCACCGCAACCCCGTCGCCGTCGCGCACCTGCCCCGAGATCTGGCCCACGGCGCTGAGATCGGGCTGGAGCCGGAATTCCGCCAGGGTCAACTGGCCTGCCCGGACGGCCTGGTTCCGAACGAGCGCCGCATTGAACCCGGCGCGCTGGACCTGCACGTTGTACGAACCCGGGCGAATACGGGTAAAGATGACCGATCCGAACTCGTCGGTGGCGCCGTTGGTCAGCGGCGTGAGATTGCTCAGGACAGTCACATCGGCGCCCTGGAGCGGGGCGCCGGTGGCATCAGTGACCAGCACCTCGTATCCACCCGTGCCGGGGTCAGCCCAATCCAGAGTGAAGTTGAGGGCGGTGGGTTGCCCGGCAGTGATGATCACCCGGCTCTGGCGAACACTGGCGTAGCCTGCCTTTTGCGCGAGGATCTCGTAGGACCCCGCCGGCAGACTCTCGAGCGCGTAACGCCCCTCCTGCGTGGTGCGGGCCCTGCCGAGGGCCGGTCCGGCGAGCACCTGTACGAATGCGTTGGCAATCGCCCGTCCCCGCCGATCCCGCACGATCCCTTGCAGGGTCCCGCTCGTGGTCTGCGCCGTGATCGGCCCCGCGCCGAGCAATAGCCCGATCAGTGCGAGCAGCAGCAACCCGGTTCGTCTACACATCGCTTCTCATCCCGCTCTCTCCCCGTACGCGGGGTCCGCTATTGAGACGCTGATCAGGCCCCCAGGGTTAGCAGTTGTGAAGAATTGTACTTCTCCAGTTTCCGCCAAGTTAGGGTGGGGCATGGAGTCTGTCGGGTGGGTAGGCGGCGGACGCCCCTTGCCGGGGGCGCACGGGCGGGTCTTTGACATCGGTGGCCCAGGATCCCCCGGGGCAGGTGAGCCGTCGCCGACTGTCTCTTGCGCAACTGCTCCGGGAGAGCCGCCGGCAACTCTGCAAAAAAGCGGCGGGCGCGCCGGCACCAGCCGCACCCGCCCCGGCGTCGCCTCCGGGCGCCGATCCCAGGACCCGGTTGGCACGCCGGGCTCGGTGGCCGCGAGGCACGGGAGGAGGCTACCCGCCTGGGAGAAAGCAAGCCCCAACCCTGCCGAGGCCGACGATGCAGGTGGCTATTACCGACTTAATTGGGTAATGAAATCGGTAATAGCCCTTGCTCCCGTACCGCCTGCCCCGTATACTGGCATAGGCGGGATGGCCACAGGAGAACAGATGCGATCATTCGTGGGAGACTGGTGGAGCCGCCAGCGCCCTACGCTGGAGATCGCGGGGCAGATGACCGCGATCGCCGAACTGAAGGGCCGCGCGGAGCTGTACGAGCGGCAGACGCCCCAGGTCCTGGAGACGCTGCGCCAGGTGGCGCTCATCCAGAGCACCGAATCGTCCAACCGGATCGAGGGGATCGAGATCAGTCACGACCGCCTCCTCGAGCTGATGATGACCAGGACGACCCCCCGCAACCGGTCGGAGGCAGAGATCGCCGGCTACCGGGGCGCGCTGGATCAGATCCACGGCGCCCCGGCGGACATCGTTGTCACACCCCACAATATCCGAGCGCTGCACCAGTTCCTGTTCGCGATGACCGACAGACCCGGCGGGGGATGGAAGCGCGGCGATAATCTGATCGTTGACCGGCTCCCGGACGGGGCCACCGTCACGCGGTTCACACCCGTACCGGCCCTGGCCACGCCCCAGGCAGTAGAGCATCTCTGCCGAGAGTACGTGTGCCTGGAGGAGGAGCGGAGCATCCCTCCGCTCCTCCTGATCCCGACGTTCGTGCTCGACTTCCTCTGCATCCATCCGTTCTCCGACGGGAACGGCCGGATGGCACGCCTGCTCACGCTGCTGCTCCTCTACCAGCAAAGGTACAACGTGGGCCGGTTCATCAGCCTGGAGAAGGTCATCGAGGACAGCAAGGAGACTTACTACGAGGCGCTCCAGCAGTCGTCGGCCGGCTGGCACGAAAGCCGGCACGACCCCGTCCCCTGGTGGTCCTACTGGCTGGGAACGGTGCTTGCGGCCTACCGGCAGTTCGAGGAGCGAGCCGGGACGCTGCAGCAGCGACGAGGTAGCAAGACGGAGATGATTCTACGGGCGATTGCGAACATCCCAGGAGACTTCACAGTCCAGGATCTCCAGGAGCGCGCCCCAACCGCCAGCAAGGAACTGATCCGGCATGTGCTGGGCCAGGAACGGGATGCCGGCCACGTCGCGTGCTCTGGGCGGGGTCGGGACGCCCACTGGCGGCGGACCCGGTAATGAGCACCGCCAGCACCTGCGCAGAAAACGGCTGGCGCGCCAGCACCAGACAGTAGAACGTCTTCGGGGGGAACGCTTCCCCGACTTCGACCGTGGGAGTAGTGGACGGCGCGAGATGCTCACAGCACTCGGCGGGGCACAACACACCCGCGGGCACCGGGGCCAAAAGTGCGCCCGGAAACCCAGGGTACACTAGACTACCGAGGGCATCGGGAATTCTGGAAGGGAGTGAGATTCACTACCACATTCTCTCCCGCACGTCTCGGTGTCGCCTCTATTGAGCGGAAAAACCGAGATTTCAGCGAGCGGATGTGCTCCAGACTCGGCGGCAGCGCGTTCCTACTCCAGCAGCGAGTGCAGGTACTCCCGAAACGACGGTCCGTGGCGCGCGTCCTGCAGCCAGTGGCGCACCACCGCCCGGTAGTAGCCATCCGGCTCTCCTGTGTCCAGACGCTCTCCGGTGAAGACGCAGCCGCTCATCCCCCCGGCGCCGGCGACCTCATTGAGCGCCTCGGTCAGCGGAAACTCGCCGGTGGTGTGGAGCGCGTAGCCGCGTTCGAGCGCGCGCAGCACCTCGGTCGTGAGGAGGTATCGTCCCACCACGATATGGCGAGACGGTTCGGTTCCAGTCGGGGGTTTCTCCACAACTCCCCGCACCTTCGGATCGGAAGCGGCTCCGTCCGTGGCCGCCACGCCATAGCGCGAGATGTCCTCCTGCTCCGGACGCGTTTCCAGCGCCAACACTGCGTCCCCGGTCCGCGTGTGAACCTCGACCAGTTGGCGCGCCAGCGGGACCTCGCCGAAATGGAGGTCATCCGGGTACGCCAGCACACACGAGTCGTCTCCCACGAACTCTCGCGCCAGCAGCACCGCGGCGCCCGTTCCGTCCATCGTCTGCTGCCGGCGGAAGTAGATCCCGGCATCAACAGGTCGAATTGCCGCCTGCCGCTCTGGCCTGTTAAGGGTGTGCTCCAGCTCGATCTCGCGGTCGAAGTAGTCTTCCAGTGCCCGCTTCCGCCGCGACGTGATCACCAGGATCTCCCGGATCCCCGCGCCGAGAAATTCTTGCACCACGTAGTCTACCGCGGGGCGCGTGCCGAGTGGCAGCAACTCCTTCGGTACGGTCTTGGTCGCGGGCAGGAACCGAGAGCCGTATCCCGCCGCAAGGATGATGCCTTTCATCCCGCGTCCGGCCCTTCACTTCGCTCGGCCACGACGGTTTGAAGGAAGCGCAGGAACGCGGGTCCGTTCGCGGGATCGTCCAGAAAGACGCGGACCGCTGCCTGGTAGTACCCCAATGGCTGCCCGGTATCGAGGCGTTCACCTGTATAGAGGCACCCGCTCAGCCTTCCGCTCTGCGCGAGCCGGTTGAGCGCCGGTGTGAGGTAGAACTCGCCGTGCGCGTGCTGGTCCTGCTCCGCGGACAACATGGCGAAGACCTCCGGCGTGAGCACGTAACGGCCGATTGAAATCAACCGCGACGGCTCGGTGCCCCGAGCGGGTTTCTCCACGAGTTGTGTCACCTGGAGCGGGTCGGTATCGGCCCGCACCGCAGCCACCCCGTACCGGGAAATGTCCTCTTCAGCCGGACGTGCTTCCAATGCCAGCACCGCGTTCCCGGTTTGCGCGTGGACGTCCAGGAGTTGCCGGGTCAACGGAGGACTGCCGATGTGCAGGTCGTCCGGAAATGCCAGCACGCACGGTTCCCCGCCCAGGATTTCCCTGACCAGCAGCACCGCCGCTCCCGGACCGTTCATCAGTTGCTGGCGGACGAAGTAGAGCTGTGCATCGGGCGGCTGGATCTTCCGCAGATGCGACTCCATGCCGTTGCGAAAGAAAAACTCCTCGGTTTCCGGCTCCCGGTCGAAGTAGTCTTCGAGGGTCTTCTTCCGGCGGGAGTTGACGATGACAATGTCCCGGATTCCGGATTCGATGAACTCCCGGATTACAAAGTCGAGCGCGGGGCGCGTACCCAGCGGGAGCATTTCCTTCGGAATCGTTTTGGTGATCGGAAGGAACCGGGTGCCATAGCCCGCTGCGAGAATCAGACCTTTCATACTACGCTTTGTTCCTTCTCTACCCACGCCAGAAACTCGTCTTCGGTCATGATCGGTATCCCCAGCTTTTCGGCCTTGTCGCGCTTGCTGCCGGCCTTGTCGCCGGCCACTACGTGAGTCGTGCTTCTGGTCACGCTGCTGCTCGCTGCTCCGCCGAGTTCACGCACCAGCGCCTCGGCGTCGCTCCGGGCCATGCGGGTCAACGTGCCGGTAAAGACGAAATTCTTCCCCGCAAGCACCGTGGAACGAGCCTCCGGCTCGGCCGGCCCTTCGGCGAGCACTCCCGCCTCCCTCAACTTGCGGAGTACTTCCTGGTTCTCCGGTTGGCGAAAGAAGCGATGGAGGCTGTCTGCGATCTGCGGTCCTACGCCCTGCACCGCCGACAGCGCATCCAGTTCTGCTTCGGCCAACCGGTCCAGGTTCCCCAGGGATTGGATGAGCACGCGGGCCACCGATACCCCGACGTGCCGGATTCCCAGGCCGAAGAGCACCCGCGCGGGGTGCCGGCTGCGCGTGGCGGCGATCGCGTCCAGCAGGTTCTGCGCGCTCTTCTCCGCCATGCGTTCCAGCGTGAGCAACTGATCCGTCGTCAGTGTGTAGAGATCGGCCGGGTCGCGCACGTATTGCCGGGCCAGTAACTGCTCGATCTGTGCGGGACCGAGGCCCTCCACATCCATCGCGTCGCGGGAGCCCCAGTGGCGTAAACGAGCCGCGAGCTGCGCCGGGCAGGCGAGCCCCACGCAGCGGGCGACCGCCTCGCCCTCAGCGCGCTCCACTGCCGCGCCGCACACCGGACACGCGGCCGGAAACGTCCATTCCTGCGCTTCCCCGTTCCGCACGTCGGTGACCACCTCCACGACTTCCGGAATCACCTCGCCCGCGCGCTGAATCACCACGGTGTCACCTACGCGGAGATCCTTGCGTCGAATTTCATCCTCATTGTGGAGGGTCGCGCGCGTCACGACTACTCCTCCCACTTCCACTGGGTCCATGATCGCGACCGGTGTGAGCGCCCCGGTACGTCCGACCTGGACCCGAATCTCACGCACCACGGTGCGCGCCTGCTCGGCGGGGTATTTGAACGCGATGGCCCAGCGGGGACTGCGGGATACCTGGCCGAGTTCGTCCTGCAGCGCCCGGGAGTTGACCTTGACCACGATGCCGTCCGTGTCGTAGTCCAGCGTGTGGCGCTGGGTTTCCCACTCCCGGACTACGTCCAGCACCGCATCAATGCCCGCGCAGACGCGGCTGTTCGGGTTCGTGCGAAAGCCCCATTCGCGGAGGGTTTCCAGCAGCTCCCATTGGGATGCCGGCGGCGTCCCGGGCAGGGCGCCGACGCCATAGGCGAAGTACTGGAGGCGGCGGTGGGCGGTCTTGCCCGAATCCAGTTGGCGAAGGGACCCGGCGGCAGAGTTGCGCGGGTTGGCGTAGGTCGCTTCGCCCTGCTCCTCGCGCTCCTGGTTGATGCGCTGGAACTCGGAATGCGTGAGGAACACTTCGCCCCGCACCTCGGCCTCCGCTGCCGGGGCGCCGTCGCGCAGGCGGAGCGGCATTCCGCGTACGGTCTTCAGGTTGGGCGTCACGTCCTCGCCGACGGAGCCGTCGCCGCGTGTAGCCCCGACCGCGAGGCGACCCTCGCGATACGTCAGACTCACAGCCAGCCCATCAATCTTCAGTTCCGCGACGTACTGCAGCGGCTGGTCCGCATCCAATCCCAGGAGCCGCTTCAGGCGCGCATCCCACTCTCGCAGCTCGTCGGGCGAGAATGCGTTCGCCAGTGATAGCATCGCCACCCGGTGAGTGTGGGGGACGAACGCATCGGAGGGTGCCGCTCCCACTCGCTGCGTGGGACTTTCCGGCGTGACCAACTCGAGGAACTCTGCCTCCAGGTCCTGGAGTTCCCGCATCAGGGCGTCATACGTGGAATCCGAGACGGCCGGCTGATCCAGCACGTAGTAGGCGTGGTTGTGTTGCTCGATCTGCCGGCGCAAAGCTTCGGTACGGGTGCGGGCTTCATCCAGGTTCACGGGAACGCTCCTCTGAATCAATTCTCGGAAGGGAGCAGGGTCGAAGGTCAGGGGTCTCCGGGAACCGGTGAGGCCGCTGCGTGCGGATATATGCGGGGGAACGACGGCCGGAGAGGAAAGTCCATGCAGAGTCAGGGGATGAGGATCGTTGCGCTGGTGGTGCTGGTCGTGGCGCTGCTGGGCCTGGCATATGCCATTGAGGAAACCGCGCGGCCGGACACCGGGCGTCGCGGACAGAAGGTCGAAGCTGGGCACGACGGGCACAGTCACTAGTTTCGTCAAGGAATTCTTGCTCCCGCCGGGGAAATCACCGGGGGGAGCATGGGACGAAGGATCATCGGTTCGCACGTACTGCTTCGCCGTCCCTGGTTGCTGCTGGGGGGGGCGCTGATCTGTATTCTCGTCGCACTGGCAATTGGTGCGCCGATGTTCGCACCGCATGATCCGCTCAAGCAGAATCGGGACGGGCTGGTGCTGGGCGGCGCCCCCGCTCCTCCGGGACGCCGCTATGTGCTGGGAGCCGATTCGCGGGGCCGCGATGTCCTGAGCCGCCTCCTGCATGGCGCGCGCCTTTCTCTCGCCGTCGGATTGGGCGGCACCGCCGTCGCGATGGCCCTGGCGTTGGGTGTGGGTGTCTCCGCCGGGTTCTTCGGCGGCACCGCCGATCGCTTCCTGATGCGCTGCACGGACATTGTGATGGCGTTTCCGGCGATTCTCCTCGCGGTAGCGCTGGCGGCCGCGCTTCCGCAGCGCAATGTGGTCACCCTGGTGCTGGTCGTCGGCTTTCTGAACTGGGCTGCGCCGGCACGGGTGTTTCGCAGCGAGACTCTCACCTTGCGCGAGCGGCTGTACGTCGAGGCGGCGCGGTCGCTCGGCGCCGGCGAGTTCCGCACCCTGGTGCGTCACGTGCTCCCGCACCTGGCGCCCACGGCGCTGGTGCTTGCCCGCCTGGCGACGGCGTCTACGGTCCTGCTCGCCGCCGGGCTCTCGTTTCTGGGCGTGGGTATCCCCGCGCCCGCGCCGACGTGGGGCTCCATGCTGCACGAAGCGCAGACCTGGTACTCGGTGGCGCCGTGGCTGGCGTTCTGGCCGGGGGCCGCGGTCGTGGTGACCGTTGCCGCCTTCAACTTGATCGCGTTCGATCTCTCGCGCCCCGGTCGTGCCGGGGAGCCACGCTGATATCCCTCATGATACTCTCTCGATTCACGCTGTTGACATGCATCGTCGCTCTCCTCCTGTCCGGTTGCGGAGGATCGGCCGGCCCCGGAGCCGGTGCAGGCGCAGGTTCTACTCCTCCCGCACCGGGCGGAGGTGGCGGCGCTGCCTCGCCGGAGACCGGAGGCGGCACCCTCGCGGTGGCGACGTCCGACGACCTCAAGTCTCTGGATACCGCGTTGGCCTTCGACACGTGGTCCACTGCGGTGGTGCACGCGTGTACCCGGCGGTTGGTGGACTACGATGCCGCAGGCAAATTGCAGCCCGATCTCGCCGAGAAGTGGGAGATTCAGGACGGCGGCAAGAGCTACTGTTTCACCCTTGGGCAGGGGATCCAGTACGCGGATGGCAGCCCGATCCAGGCAGCGCATTTCGTCGCCGCCCTGGCCCGCGTTCGAGATCCGAAGACCGCTTCCCCCGGCGCAGCGTTCTTCTCGGGCATCGCCTCGGTGGACGCCCCGGACCCCGGCACCCTGGTGGTCAAACTCAAGGCGCCGGACCCGACGCTCCTCAACCTGATGGGCCTGACGTTCGCGGCTCCGTTGAAACCGGGGCAGGACAGCAAGCTGCCATCGCCCAGTGGACCGTATCAGGTGGAGGAATACCTGCCGGGCGAGAAAGTGACGTTGGCGCGCAATCCCCACTCCGAGGCGGCGAAGGCCTGGGTTGAGAAGATCGTGGTGCAACTGAAGGTGGCGGAAGCACTGCAAATGACCCGTTTCCAGAGCGGGGAGGTAGACCTCTTGCCTGCCGTTCCCGCGGCGGAGTTGGCGCGACTGGCGGGGGACGCAGAAGCCCAGAAGCGCCTGGTGCGGGGCGTGGTTCCCCAGACGTGGTATTTCGGCATGAACGTAACCCGGGCTCCGTGGACGAACCCGAAAGTGCGCGCCGCAGCGGCACTGGCCCTGGACCGAGAGCGAATTGTGCAACTCGCGGGCGGCGGGACGGTCGCCAACGGCATTCTTCCCCCCGGAGTGCCGGGGTACCGCAAGGAGCGGCCGGCGCCCGCCCGCGACGTGGACGGCGCCAAGAAGCTGCTCGCCGATGCAGGATTCCCCGGCGGGCTGCCGCCCGGCAAGCCGATCACGCTGTGGCTGGCGAGCAACGAGAAGTACCAACGACTGGCGGAAGCGATCCAATCGGACCTCAAGGAAGTGGGTATCCCGGTGGAACTGAAGTCCGTAGTCCTCAGTGAATACCTCTCGGGCTACCGGACGAAGGCGGATTGCTGGTTCGGCGGGTGGTATCCTGACTTCCCCGATGCAGGCAACTTCCTGGAGCCGGTGCTGCACGGCCGGAGCGTCCCGCCGAAAGGCAGCAACGCCGCGCATTACCGCAATACCGAGGTGGACGGCCTGCTCGATCGCGCCCACGCCGCACCCCTGGGGGCGGAGCGAGAGGCGCTCTACGGACAGGCCGAGGATCGCCTGCTGAGCGACGCGCCCTGGGCGCCCCTCTATTTCGAGGAGGAGACCCGCTACGCCCGCGACGGCATCCAGGGCATCACGGTGCATCCGGTCTGGCGTCAGATTCTGACCGGCATCCGCAAGGGGGGTGCGTGACCTCCGATTCCCGCGTCTCCTGGGCCGCGCTACTGCTCCGTCGCCTCGGCGGAGCAGCCGGCACGCTGCTTGGGGTAACGCTCGTGACGTTTCTGGTAGTGTACCGGCTGCCGGGTGATCCGGCCGCGCTACTCGCGGGACCGCGTGCCGACCCGGAGGTCATCGCGAACATCCGGCGGGAGCTAAAGCTGGATCAGCCGCTGCCGTTGCAGTATGCCGACTACCTGGTCCGGCTGGCGCACCTGGATCTGGGTCAGTCCTATGTGCGCCGGGAGCCGGTCGCGGAGGTCATCCGGCGTCGCCTGCCCCAGACGCTCCAGCTTGCGCTGGCCGGCTGGCTTTGCTGGCTCCTGTTCGGCACCGCGCTCGGCACGTGGGTGGCGGCACGACCGGGGCGGTGGCGCGAGGGAGCGCTTCTCGGTTTCTCGATCCTGGGAGTCTCCACCCCCACGTTCTGGGTGGGATTGCTGCTGTTGTACCTGTTCGTCACCCGGTGGAAACTCCTGCCCGCTGGGGGATCCGGCACGCTCCGGCACCTGTTACTACCACTCCTCGCGCTTTCGTTCGCCGGCGTTGCCTACTACGCGCGAGTGGCCCACACGACGGTTCGGGATGCGCTGGCACAGGACTACGTGCGCACTGCACGCGCAAAAGGGCTTTCCTTCGGTTCCGTAGTCTGCCGGCACGCCCTGCGCAACGCGCTTCTCCCGCTGGTGACGCTGGCCGGCGCCGACCTGGCGGCACTGCTCGGCGGCGTCGTGTTCACCGAGTCCGTCTTCGACTGGAAGGGGATGGGACAACTCGCCGTCGAATCCGTGGCGCTCGTGGATCTGCCGATGATCCTGGGGGTAGTGCTGGTCTCCGCCATCTTTGTGGTCCTCGCCAACCTGATCGTGGACCTCCTCTACCCACTCCTCGACCCGCGCATCCGGTAGCGAACGGCGAGCACCCACCCGGACCCGAGCGGGGCCGGGCGCCGCACCCAGAGGGCGCCCGGGCCCAGCAAGTAGTTTCCCGCAGGCCCGCACGTAACCCAGCGCCTGACCCACTCTGGCGGTACTACTCCAGACGCCCGATGTACCACTGGCGGTTGATCGAGGGGCCGGTACGTCTGAACTCGCTCCCCCAGGCGTCGGAGGCAAAGCGATCGGTGACCACGCCCTGCACGTTGGTGAGGCGCTGCACCGTGCCCTGGTGGTCCAGATGGTAGGTGCGGCGCTCTCCGGTCAGCGGGGTCACCATGGTGGCCAACGTGTCGCCGCGGAAGTAGCGGCGCAGGGTGACGCTCATCGTGAATCTCCTTGGGTGGGACGTGCTGAGTGCCGGAAAGGTTGCGTGGGTACGGGGCTACACCATGAGAGCGTACCCGAGCGAATACGTCCAGCTGCCGCTGCCGGAATGCACCATGTTCACCCGCCAGGTGCGCCCCAGCGGTAATGCCGCCACCTCGAAGGTCGCCGTGGCGATGCTTTCCGTCGTCCCGGGATAGACCACGTACTGGTAGTAGCCCGTCAGCGCGACGGCCGGGAAGGCGACAGAGGCGCCCCACCCGCTCACCGGGTCCTGCAACTGGAGCTGCACCGTCAGCGTCTCGCCCCCCCCGGCATCGTGGGCACGTAGAGAAACAGCACCACCCCCCGGTGGTTGTAGTTCGTCTGCGTCGCTGTGGCCGTGGTCGTCGTGCGCGCTGCTGAGGCAAGCAGCGTCCCCTCCACATTGCCCCGCTCGCGGTCGTAGGTGCTCCCGTTGTAGAGCAATCCCGCCGCTCCCACCGCGGGCGCCGTGGGATTGCTCGCCCCATCTGCCAGCGCTGCGGCTGCCGGGAGTTCGGTGTTCACCTCCAGAATGCCGCCGCTGTCGGACTTCAGCGGCTGGCTGCTGCTCCCGTCCCAGGCCCGTACCAGGTGGTGCGGGCGGTGCGCGTGGTCCAGGAGGCGGTGAAGGACTTCCCAATCGCGGCCCGGCAGTGCTGGCGCGCGGTCGCGCAGCAACAGCGGGAGGATCTCCGCCGGGAACTGCTGCCGCCGCGGCGCCGCCGGTGCCCCCGCGAGGTGAAACACAAGATCCTCAAGTGGCCCCTAAAACGCAGGGACCCCGCTCCGGACGCACCCGCCGGTCTGGAGGTTCTCCTCTGTCCTATCTAAACGGCGTTGGGGTTAGCCCCGGGCGGATCCGCGTGACGCTACTCGATGCAGTAGAGGTAGCGATCCG